>CAMAGG010000077.1 GCA_945833805.1 uncultured Clostridia bacterium
ATCAGCTTATCCCTAGGAAAAGAAACGCAGGCGTACTGTATGTACGCATTATCCGCTGCGCGGAAAACGCTCAAGTTTCTTTGACGACGAGAGCGGTGCTGGATTTCTGAAAAGATTTCCTGAATTTAAATGGTTATTAGTATCAATACATCCGGTGGACATGGCAGAGTTCCACGAAAGCGTGAAGAACTGCACCCACAGCTGCATAACAGCCGAAACCAACTACCGCCAAGACATTCTGGGAGATCTGTTCGCGAAGTACTACCGGGTACTGTACCTAAACTGCGATACTATTTTCGAAGGGGATATCCCCGAGCTGCTTGACCTGCCCCTTGGCGGGAAATCAATAGCCGCGGCAGAAATGGTGGATGCGCGGAAGTGTATCCGCTCAAAGAGGGCGCTTTTCTGCTAGGAACAGCCTATCAACTTCATAAGCGCGGCGAAGCCTTGGAACAGCAATATTCCCCTAGGGGAGCATTATTACAAATATAAACAACAACTAATGGAGGTAATCTGATATGTCTGAACAGAAAAAGAAGAATATCAAGAAGAAAATCATAAGCTGCGTGTGCTTTGCGGCAGTCGCGGCGGGCACTGTTTACGCTCCAGCAATACCCGCTTTCAAAGATGTCGGGGTCGTGGCAAATGCCGCGACTGCCGAGGAGCCGGTCGAGGAGATAGAAATTGATTTATGCAAAATCACAGAATATGGCACGGCGACTGATTTTACAGTTGAACAAGGGTATATGGATAAAGATAATTGTGTAGTAGGGGCTGATAATAATGTATATGTAATCACTTTGCAGGACAATAAAAAATATAAAATCAGCGGTACAAACCTTGCCAAGGTCAACGGCAGCGACGCTTATGTCGATGTTCAGATATATGTTCCCACCGATGTGACCGCAACCGCAGCATTTAACAATGCAACTATTGTCAACGATGAAGGAACTTATGCCATAACGAACAACGGAAATACGTACCAGCAAATTGAAGGAAACTGCTATATAAGTAATATTGTTGTTCCGTTCAACGTTGAAGGTGCGCTTACCGTAAGCGGCTCGCTCAGGGTTGACACATATGCGTTTTACGGCGACTGCCAGCAACCCGAAATTAACGATAAACATGACGGCAAACACCATGCAGTTGTTCCGATATATCGCGGCAGCGGTACTGTTGTTGTAAATAACTTCTTCACGGTGGATTATCTGGACGAGAATGGACTCACCATTGACAGTAACTATTACCTCAGCGGCGATACATATAATGTTCTGACCGCAAAATATAAGGATAACAGCGGCGAAGAACACGAATTGGACCTGAATGATTTTCCCTGCATTTCCACGGACGACAAAACCGCATACAACGGACTTACAGTAGATAAGGCTGTTTCGGCAAGGTTAAGCCACAGCGATCATGATGAAAACGGCTGCTGCATATACTGCGGCGAGAAGATAGCAAGCGAAGTGACCTTTGAAACCAACGGCGGCAGCGCAGTTGACAATGTATGGGTAACTAACGGCGATACAATTTCCGCGCCCGCTGCTCCCACAGCTTCTGTGGGACAAAAATTCTCCGGCTGGTATACTGATGAATCCTGCACGACAGAGTATGATTTCTCCACGCCTATCACCGCCGATACCACTATCTATGCGGGCTACGAGGATTGCTCAGTATCCGGTATCACCATATCTGCACAGCCCTCAAAGACGGAGTACAATGAGGGTGAAAAGTTCGACCCGACCGGTCTGGAGATAGAGGTCACATACGATGACGAACGCTCTCAGATCATCAAATACGCTGATAAATCCGATGAGTTCACATTCTCTCCAACACTAAACAATGTGCTGACAACCGCCGACACTAAGATAACCATAACCTACGGTGGCATGTCTGCTGAGCAGGCGATCAAAGTAACTCCAAGCTCCTCCGGCGGTTCCTCTGGCGGTTCTTCAGGAGGTTCATCGGGTGGTTCGTACACCGGTTCTTCAGGCAACACAACAAGAGTACAAAAGCCGTCGGTCGGCGGATCTGCAAAGAGCTGGAGCGATATCGCAACAGAAATAAGCGCGTCCACTGATCCCAGCGAGATCACCATAACTCTGAACGGAATTACCAAAATCCCTGAAAATGTGATCAAAGCAATTGCAGACACCAACAGCAAGGTCACTTTCGTGATCGACGGTGCAAGGAAATGGATCATCAACGGCTCTGATATCTCTGATCCCGCAGAGGCTGATCTCACCTTCATAAAGACCTCAAGCCTGCAATCAGACGGGCTGAGAGGAATCAGGGGAACTCGGTTCACGATAAACGACACCGGAATTCCTGCAAGCATTGAGATCGCGTTCAAAACTGAATACGCAGGAAAGTTCGCGAACCTCTACAAATCAGAAAACGGCGAGTTGAAATTCATCACCTGCGCGAAGGCAGGCGCTGACGGAAAGGTTATTCTTTCAGATGTTGCTGAAAAGGGCGAGTATGCAATAATGCTGTGCGATTACAGCGACCGCCCCGGCGATATGAACAACGACGGTGTAATGAACATTAACGACGCCGAGTCTATACTCGATGACATCGTAGGCTTTCAGGAGATTGAAAACCCCGTTATTGCAGACTTTAACGATGATGGGACATTCAATGTTCATGACGCTGCGGCTATTCTCAGGAATGTAAAAGGTCTGGAATAAGCGCGCTCAAAAGGAATGTCTTATATAGAAAACCGCCCCGCAAAGCCCTGAAACGGCTCAGCAGAGCGGTTTTTTCATTATCTTTTTCTCAGATCAGTTCACTGTTTTCCGGATCAATATCCCGTCATTATTCGGGAAAGTCTGTCCCGCAGAATAATTGTGATCGCGCTCGCGCAGACAATCTTTATTGCGTCGCCGGGGAGGAACGGAATTACGCAGGCAGTCATAGCCACCTCAAGAGTTACGCCCCTTGCGATGATGAACCACACCGTACCGAATGCATAGCAAAGAACTGTGCCGAGAATCATTCCCACCGGAAAATACCGGTAGTCCCACCGCGCCGAGAAGCAAATAAATAAGAACCGCAATAGTGCCTTTCTTAGCGCCGAGAATTCCGCCTGCAAGGTATACCGCAAATGTAGCCAGAGATATCAGAACTAATCTCGGCATAGGCACAGCAAAAGGCGCCGCAACGCATACAAGCTCCGCCATTACCGCGATAATTGCCATGTTCCTTACCGTGAAGTACTTACACTGCTTTACAGCTGCCGAATTGTTTGCGTCTTTCACTGTTCACTTTCCCCTGCTCATTAGTTTACAATCAAGTTTTAAACAGTATACCGCACGATTGTAAGCTTGTCAAGAGGGTTAGGGTTACAATTGTTCAGTTTTTTCTGATTTATCGGCTTTTTTCAGATAAAATTCCGCCAGATCAGCCGCAGCATTGTGAATATCAAAGCCCTTTGCGGCGATCTGCGCCGCTGCGTTCTTATTGCGAAGTCCCGCGCAGCAGAGCGCCGCGCACGCCCAGTCTGCCGCATTTCCCAGCGGCAGGAACTGCGCCGAACCGGTGATCCTTGCCTCCGGAGTGACCTTGTTTGAGAACAGGCAGGAAAGCCCCGCGCACTGTGCCTCAACCCCCACCACCGGAAGTCCCTCGTAATTGGACGGCAGCAGGAAGCAGTCAAACCCGCTGTAAAGCTTATCCGCGTCGCTCCGCTGTCCGGCAAATATCACCCGGTCGGAAACTCCCGCGGCGATCACCTTAGCCTGTATCAACTCCATATCCTCGCCAGTTCCCGCCATGACAAGGCAGGAATTTTTATTCTGCTTCAGGATCTCCTCAAAAATATCTATGAGGAAGCTCTGGTTTTTCTGCGGACAGAACCGCCCGATATGCCCGAAAACCACCATACTTCCGGGAATTTTCAACTCCCTGCGGATCTCCTGCCGCTTTTTTTCGCTGAAGCTGTATTTCTCCGTGTCGATAGCGTTCAGCATGATCCTGACGCGTTTTACGGCGATCTCCGGCTCAGAAAGGCTAACCGCCGCCCGGCTGCCGTAAATCCACCTTGACGCGTGCTCCGAGCAGGCGAAATAATCCGTCGCATTGACTTTGGCAAGCGGCTTTAACAGCAGCTTGGCGAGATTTCTGTGCCATTCTCGTGCGCCGCCGGAGGTGCTGTGGTTATGAAGTATTCTGGTGGGGACTCCTGCCTGCTTCGCCGCAAGGAGCGGGAGATAAGACAATGTGCTGAGGTGGCAGTGGACTATTTCATTACCGTTTTCTTTAAGCAGTCTGCTCAGGGTCTTGAGGTACTTTACAGGGCGCTTCAGGGTCGGCAGCACAAACAACCTGCCACCCATTGCCTTTATTTCCTCTGCCGGAACATACTTAGATCCCTTGAAAAGGTAGAAATCGAACTGCACCTTTTCCCTGTCGATCGCCCGGTAGTAGTTCATCACCACCTGCTCCGCACCGCCGCCGTTCATTTTGCCGAGTATCTGCGCTACACGGATCATTACGCCGTCCTCCGAATTTCCAAAAACAAGGGCGATGTCCGGGAAATAACCCTCACATCGCCCGTCCATATTGATTTACTGTCCCAGCTCGTATGCTCTCTTTGTGCAGGCTTCGCAGGCTCTCTTGACGTCGCCGGTGAGGTCGCCCTCATACAGCTTGTCAAGTCCCGCAAGAGTAGTTCCTCCGGGAGAGGAAACCTGCTTTATCAGCTCATCCACCGTCATTCCAGACTCGGTGAGCATTTTCGCCGAACCGATAAGACTCTGGGCAAACAGCCGCAGCGCAGCGTCCTTGTCAATGCCGACAGACTCCGCGTAATCAACAAAGCCCTTTGCATACAGATAGATGAACGCCGGGGAACTGCCGTTGATCGCGATGATCTCCTTCATCTTGTCCGGTGAAATGACCTCGGTTATTCCGCAGCTGCCGATTATCTTCCGGGCGAATGCGAACTCCTCATCGCTCACAAGCTCGTCATGTGACATTGCCGAAGCGCCGAAGCCAAGCATCATCGGAGTGTTCGGCATAACAAGGACTACCTTTGCATTCGGAATAGTTCGCTCCCTGATGAATTCGGCGGAAATTCCCGCGCAGATAGAGATGAACACAGTTTCCGGCTTTACGCTGTCCTTTATCTCGGCAAGGACTTCCGCAAGATGCTGCGGTTTCACCGCGAGCAGGATATAATCGCACTTCTCCGCGATCTCCTTTGCACTTCCCGCCGCGGTTGCCCCCACAAGACGGAGGTTTTCCAGCTTTTCAGCGTTCGCGTCGTATGCGAACACCGCCGTATTTCCCAGCTTTCCCTCAATTCCCTTGAGAATTGCGCCGCCCATATTTCCGACGCCGATAAAACCGAGCTTTGTCATGTTAATTCAGCCTTTCTTTCTGCCCTGCGTTTCGTATCTTGCGGTCGTAAAGCTGCTTAACCGGCAGCAGCACCGCCATCATCATGTACGAGCCGAGGCAGAATGTTATGATATTTGTGGCAATTCTTGCGAGCAACAGTGCTCCGAAGCTGTCCCCGGTGATATAGCCAACGCTGTATAGCGCCAACGTATTCAGCGTGAGGTTGCAAACGGCACACACCACAAATCTTGCCGCAACGATCCTAATAATAGTCTTTACGGTTCTCTCGCTGTTTATATTATACAGCACCATGCCGTAGATAAGTCCCTCCAGCCCGGAGATAAGCACCAGAGCCGGAATAAACGTCCCGACAGGATTCACGAGATAACCAATGATATCGGTCAGCAGCCCGGCGAAAAGCCCCGGCACAGGTCCGAACAGTATTCCCACCAGCGAAAGCGGAAGGAATGTGAAGTTGATCTTGATGAACTCCCCTATTCTTATTGAGCCGAAGCCGTCCAGCACCACCGCCGCCGCAAGCAGCAGACCGATAGTAACTATGCAGCGGACGCTTTTCAGCTCCTGCGCTGATTTCTTGAAGCTGCCAATGAAGTTATGAAAAAAAGCCATGTCTTTATCCTCCGTAACTTTCGTAACTCCGCCATATACAAACAGAATAAAGCCCCATGGCTTCTTATTCGATTTATGTACAGCGAGATGCGAAGAACGTACCGCAGCCCTCTCCGGGGCTTTCGTCCGCACGGCAACTCTCCGTCCATGCGGCACTTAACGCACGTTCTCCTACTCTGTGTTGTAGTTTTTTGGTTCTTGGTTATTTTTAGAAGCTGATATCGTTTGCGATGTTATAAAGTCTTTCGTCAAAAGGCTTCTTCATGCTGAGTGCTTTCTGAATGTCAACGTCATAAACCTTGCCGTCCTTCATGCCGACAACACGGTTGCCAATGCCCTTTTCAAGCAGCTCTACTGCATAATATCCCATTTCGCTCGCAACAACTCTGTCGCGTACTGTGGGGCTGCCGCCTCTCTGAACGTGACCGAGGATAGTTGCCCTGGACTCAATTCCGGTAGCCTCGTTGATCTTCTTGGCGATCTCCTCTGTTCCGCCGACGCCCTCTGCAACGATGATGATAAACTGCTCCTTGCCGGTCTTTCTGCCCTCCTTGATCTTCTCAATAACGTCGTTGAGGTCATAGGGGATCTCAGGAACAAGGATAGCAGTAGCGCCGCAGGCAATACCTGTGTTCAGCGCAATGTGACCAGCGTGTCTGCCCATTACCTCAACAACGGCGCAGCGCTCGTGGGAGTGGGAGGTGTCGCGGAGCTTGTCTACCAGCTCCATAACGGTGTTCATTGCTGTGTCGTAGCCGATGGTGTATTCAGAGCACTGGATATCGTTGTCGATAGTACCGGGCAGACCAACGCAGGGGATGCCTGCCTTTGACAGGTCAGCCGCACCTCTGAAAGAGCCGTCGCCGCCGATAACAACGATACCTGTCATGTTGTTCTTTTCGCAGATATCCTTAGCCTTGAGGACATATTCCCATTCCTTGAATTCAAGGCAGCGGGCGGTGAATATCTCTGTGCCGCCTCTCTGGATAATATCGGAAACATCTCTTGCGGTCAGCTTGATCATATCGTTGTTGAGCAAACCGTTGTAACCGCGGCGGATCCCGATAACCTCAAAGCCCTTCTTAATTGCAGCTCTAGTTACCGCACGCACTGCGGCATTCATGCCGGGGGCGTCGCCGCCGCTTGTAAGTACGCCAATTCTTTTCTGCATTTTAATTCTCTCCGTTTCATTTGTAATTACGGCTGAGCCAATTTTCTCAACCCTATACATTTATATTCTACTACAAAACTGCCGGGATAGTCAAGCGTTTTTTCAAAATCCGACAAATTCCATTTCAGAATAGTGATTTTTTCACAAAAAAACATTTTATACCGGTATAAAACTGTGCAAAATCTGACATAGGGAACTGAGCAGGTATATAAAAGTATCTGTCTGAAATAATATAATTATACTGGACAAATCGCGGTATTTATTGTATAATATATTCACGGTATCTCCCGTATTGTTGAGATATTGAAGAACAGTTACAGAACGGAGGAAAAATATGTCTGTATTAACTATAACAAAGGATAACTTCAAGACCGAGGTGGTGGAGTCCGACAAGCCGGTGCTGCTTGACTTCTGGGCTTCATGGTGCGCACCCTGCATGATGCAGTCCCCTATCGTGGACGAATTCGCCGAGGATCGCTCTGATATAAAGGTAGGCAAGGTGAACGTTGACGAGCAGCCGGAGCTTGCTTCCGCATTCGGGGTGCAGAGCATTCCCACGCTGGTGATAATTCAGGGTGGAGTTACCAAAGAAGTCCTTGTGGGACTGCACACAAAAGAACAGATCGCGGAACAGTACAAGTAAACAGATCAGGGGCGGCTGCGGCTGCCCTTTATCGCAGGAGGTTTTTCATGAACAGCATACAGGTGGCTCTGCTCCAGCTACTGCCTGCCGGAAACGCCGGTGCTAATCTCCGCAAGGGGCTGGAATACTGTGAAAAAGCAGCGGATATGGGTGCGGACATCGCGCTTTTCCCAGAGATGTGGAGCTGCGGTTACAGCATTCCGGAGGATATTTCAGAGCTAAAAGCGCTCTCCCTGCCGCGGGACGGGGAATTCGTGAACGAATTCCGGGAAGCGGCAAAGCGTCTGGGAATTGCGATCGGAATTACATATCTGGAACAGTACCAGCCGCTCCCGCGCAACACGATAACTGTTTTTGACCGTTTCGGGCGGAGAATTCTGGATTATTCAAAAGTCCACACCTGCGACTTCGGCGATGAACGGCGGCTCACCCCCGGCGAGGATTTTTACACTGCGGAGCTTGACACTTCAAACGGCTCAGTTACCGTTGGAGCAATGATCTGCTTTGACCGGGAATTCCCGGAGAGCGCGCGGATACTCATGCTCAAAGGCGCGGAGCTTATTATTGTCCCGAATGCCTGCCCAATGGAGATAAACCGGATATCCCAGCTTCGCGGCAGGGCATATGAGAATATGCTAGGCATAGCCACGGTAAACTACCCCCACGGTCAGCCGGACTGCAACGGTCACTCCACCGCCTTTGACGGAATTGCCTACCGCCCGGAGGACAGCGGCTCAAGGGATACGCTTATAATAGAAGCCGGTGAGCGGGAGGGGATATACCTCGCGGACTTCCCCATTGAGGAGATGCGGGAATACCGCCGGAACGAGGTTCACGGCAACGCCTACCGCCGCCCGCAGAAATACGGTCCGCTGTTGTCGGAGGAACGGAACGAGCCTTTTATCCGGGGGGACTTCCGCAAATAAAAAACAACCTGAGAAACTCACGATTTTCTCAGGTTATTTATTATCCCACTGAACAGCAGGAATACAAACGGCTCAACGGCTCCAGTATTGTTCCCGTATCTGCTCAAGCTGTTGCTGTTTCATCTGCTCGATCTCTTTTTCTTTCTCCATTCTGGCAATGCCCATCGGTATCTGCATTACAATAATGATCGCAAGTCCGCCTATGATCATCATAGCCAATCCTTTCAGCGCTTCTCTGGTTACAGGCGCTTTCAGACCGGTACGTATTTCTTCAAGATTCAACACCTGCCCAAAGGTTTTCTTCCCGCAGTTTTTACAATAGAATTTCTTTGCATAGCTGATGTAATCAGGTCGGTTGACAAGAGCCGCTCCCTGCACTCTGGTTATTGTGGTGCTCTTGGTTTTCGTCATGGAAATACGCATGGCTTCCTTCGCTGAAGCGTCAAATACCGTGCCGCATTTTTCGCATTGTACACGCGCTTTGAATTCCGAGCGCATAGCCGATTTTAATATACGGTGAAGCATGAAGAACACGCAGAAAATCACCCATATAAGCAGTGCCGCTCCCATTATGATTATCAGGATCATTTCATTATCCATTATTGTTCCTCCTCAGCCAGAACCGATTAAATATCTATCGTATATTTTATCATAATCCATTTCCAAAGTCAACAAAAACAAAAGCGGCATTTGATATTGCTTCAAATGCCGCTTTGTATTCTATATCCAAGAAATCACTCAGCCAGCAGCTTTTCCGCGCTCGCAAGCTTAACACATACGCAGAAGATCTCCATTGCCTGACGCAGCTCGTCAACCGATGGGAATGTGGGGGCAATTCTGATGTTGCTGTCCTTCGGGTCGTCGCCGTAGGGATAGGTTGCGCCTGCTCCGGTCATGACAACTCCCGCTTCCTTTGCGAGGGACACAATTCTCTTTGCGCAGCCGGGCAGCGAGTCAAAGGAGATGAAGTAGCCGCCCTTGGGGTTCTTCCATTTGCCTATGCCGAGGGGAGCGATCTCCTTGTCCAGCATATACAGAACCACATCAAACTTTGGACGGATTATCGCCGCATGGTGCTTCATGTGGTCGGTAATGCTCTCGAAGTTCTTGAAGTACTTCGCGTGACGGAGCTGATTGAGCTTGTCAAAGCCGATAGTCTGATAGGTCATCTGGCTCTTGATGAAGTCAATGTTCTCCTTGCTTGCCGCAATAACCGCAAGTCCGCCGCCGGGGAAGGATATCTTGGAGGTGGAGGTGAACTCCAGAACCATGTTCGGGTTTCCTGCCTTTGCGCACTCGTCAATGATGTTCAGCAGGTGATCGTGTTCATCGGACAGGTGGTGTACGCAGTATGCGTTGTCCCAGAAAATGCGGAAGTCCTTTGCCTTGGGCTTGAGGTTGGCAAAGCGCCTTACCACCTCGTCGGAATATGTAATTCCGGTAGGGTTGGAGTACATAGGAACGCACCAGATACCCTTGATCTCCTCGTCCTCAGCGACAAGCTTCTCAATTGCGTCCATATCCGGACCGTCCTCAAGGTATTCCACCGGGATCATTTCAATGCCCAGAGCCTGACAGATTGCAAAATGTCTGTCATAGCCCGGTGCGGGGCAGAGGAACTTAACGTGCTCGTATCTGCACCACGGCTTCTCGCTTCCCAGAACTCCTAGCTGCATTGCGCGGATAATAGTGTCGTACATAAGCTGAAGGCTGGAGTTACCGCCGACGATAAGCTGCTCAGAGCCTACGTTCAGCATTTCCATGAAAAGCTGCTTTGCTTCTGGAATACCGTCCAGAACTCCGTAGTTGCGGCAGTCGATGCCGTTGCTGGACTTGTAATCTCCGTCAAGGCAGTGCAGAAGCATATCCAGCGAAAGATTAAGCTGCTCAGGAGCGGGCTTACCTCTTGACATATCGAGCTTAAGTCCCTTTGCCTTGAAGTCCGCATACTGCTTCTCCAGCGTAGTTTTTTCCGTCTGGAGCTGTTCCTTACTCATCTGTGAATAAAGCATTGTTTTAACCTCTCTTATCAGCAATGATCATTATAGCCTGTGCTGAAGCACAGCACAGCTCATTATGCTTTTATTATACCATAGTATTATTTTTTTTGCAAGCCTTTTTTGGCAATCCTGCAAAAAATATACAGCGCATTTTAATACGCTGTATATCGGTCTTATTTCGCGGCTTTAAAATCAGGGATCTCAAGCCCCTTTTCCTTTACCAGCATACTGAGATAGCGGCGCTGGTTGTAAAGCTCGATGATGTTGTTTATTCTTCTGCGGACAAAACGTATATTGAACGGCTTTGCGATAACGTCCGCAGCGCCCAGATCATAAGCGCGGGAAAGAGATTTGTCAGAGGTATCCGCGCTGATGATAAACACCGGGATATCGTCTATGTACTTGTTCTCCACAAGATATTCCAGCACACCGAAGCCGTCCATTACAGGCATCATTATGTCAAGCAGAACCGCGCACAGCCTGTCTTTGTTCTTTTCAAACTCCTCAATAGCCTGTTTGCCGTTTTCTGCCTCTATGATCTGGCGGTCGCTGAAGGTGTCGCTCAGCATAAGCCGGTTGAACTCAAAGTCATCGACAATCAGCAGAGTGTTGCGTTCCTCCATTTAGATGATCCCCCTCCGTCTGTTTTCGCGGTAATATTCTTTATGGTCTCCTCTAAAAAACGTCTTCACGTCAGCTTTTCTATGACTTGAAAGGAAACGTCGCTTTGCTCCTTATTCATCATCTGCCGCGTTGTCAAACCTTGAAATACATCAAGTATTACTGCGGTTTGACGCCTTGCATC
>CAMAGG010000078.1 GCA_945833805.1 uncultured Clostridia bacterium
TACCAGTAATAGCCGTCCTCGTCACGGTAAGCGGTATCGCCGGTATGGTACATTCCGTCATGCCACGCGTCGTCGGTAAGCTCCTTGCTGCGGTAGTAGCCGCGGAACAGACCGGGAGTTTTGGTGTACTCGCCCCGGACAACTATTTCCCCGACCTCGCCCACCGGCACGGAATTGCCCTCGGCGTCAACCAGATCAACGTCATACAGCGGGGTAGGCTTGCCCATGCTTCCGGGTTTGGGGGTCATTCCCTTTATATTGGCAAGAATTGCGGTGGACTCGGTCTGACCGAAAGCCTCCATGAGCTTTATCCCGGTATATTCATACCACTTGTTGAATACCTCCGGATTGAGTGCCTCTCCCGCAATGGTGCAGTATTTCAGGCTGGACAGGTCGTATTTGCCGATGCCCTCCTTGATGAAGAAGCGGAACATAGTCGGCGGTGCGCAGAAGGTGGTGATCTTATACTTCTGCATGATGCTCAGCATATTCTCCGGAATGAACTTGTCGAAGTCATACACGAACACGCAGGTTCCCATTGCCATCTGACCGTAAAGCTTGCCCCAAGCCGCCTTGCCCCAGCCGGTGTCACTTATGGTAAGGTGTATTCCGTCCGGGTCAACGTTCTGCCAGTGCTTCGCGGTCTGGATATGCGCAAGACCGTAGGTGTGATCATGGACAACCATTTTCGGATATCCGGTGGTGCCGGAGGTAAAGTACAGCAGGTGAAGTTCCTCCGCCTTCGTTGGAATGCGCTCCATTGTATCCGGATACTTCTCTATCTCCTTGTCGAACTCCAGCCAGCCCTCATGGCTGCCGTTGACGATGCTCTTTACCCGTAGCTTTCCGCCGAGCTGCTCGTCCGCCTCGTCGATATAGTGCGCTACCTCTGCGTGGGCAGTGGCGATGACTGCGGTAACGTCAGCCGCCTCAAAGCGGTATATGAAATCCTTCTTCGTCAGCATGTGTGTGGCTGGAATGATGATAGCGCCGACCTTCATAAGTCCGAGGATCGCATACCAGTACTGGTAGTTTCTTTTCAGCACCAGCATTACCTTGTCGCCCTTTTTAATGCCCCAGTCGGTGAACATATTCGCCGCCTGAGTGGAAAGCCGGGAAAGATCGCCGTAGGTCAGCAACTTTTCATTTCCCTGAAGATCCACCCACATAAGAGCGCGGCGGTTCGGCTCCAATTCGCCGTATTTGTCAATGATGTCGTAGGCGTAGTTGAAGTTGTCCGGGTATCTGATGCCGAACTTGGTCAGCATACCGTTTTCGTCATATTCCTCTGTGACGAAGTTGAGGTGGTAAGATGGAACGTCCATTTTTAGTCCTTTCTGGAGTAATATATTCCGCTTCTTTCTCTATTTTTATTCTATACAAATTACCATGAAGAATACATTTCTGGTAATTATATGGTAATGCAAAGCCGTCCCGCCGGAAAACAGCGGGAACGGAAAAGTATTCATGACAGGGACTCCATCGGTAAGCCGAGTTCTGTCGCGTATGACCATCTATCTAGGCGCAGCGTCGCCGCTGCGCTCAAGCCACCTTTCAACGAAGCGCGCCGAGCAGACGCGTTGACCTCCGCACCAATCGGTGTTGCATCGGATAGGGTTTACATGGCATCGCAGTCACCTGCGATCCGGTGAGCTCTTACCTCGCCTTTCCACCCTTACAGCATGAAGCTGCGGTATATCTCTGTTGCACTAGCCCTAAGGTCGCCCTCGGCTGACGTTATCAGCTATCCTGCTCTGTGATGCTCGGACTTTCCTCATGGCTGTTTCCAGCCCCGCGGTCATATAATGAAGTCCCATGTTATCATTGCTATTATAACACATCTGCGGTAAAAAATCAAGCATTTTAACGGCTTAAATCGAAAAATGCGCCAGAATGCTTTACAAAACCGCGAAAAAATGATATACTGAAAAAAAGGGGCGATTTTATGGAAATACTAATAGGTGCGGTGGTCATAATAATACTTCTGGCGCTGCTTGGTGTGGATATCTGGTATATTCTTCTTGGTGTTATCGCTCTGGTGGCGCTGGCGGCGCTCTTTGTGACCGTGATGTTCGCTGTGAGCATGGTGTGGCTGCTGAGAGCGGAGCGGTGCAATGGAGAGTTCCTGAAATTCAGCGCGGAAAAACGGTTCGAGTACGCGGTTTACCTCATTGACGGCATGGAATACGGCAACATCTTTCCGGCAGAAATGGTGCTTCGCGAAAAGCTCTACAAGCCGGAATCTCCGGTGAAGCTGCGGCTTTACAGGAAAAAGTCGGTGTTCGACAGGAATGCGGTGCTTACCACGGCGATAGGGCTTCCTGTGAGTCTGCTGATTACTGCGGCATTCGGCGGCGGACTGCTGTTTCTGCTCGGCATAATATGAAAAAATAATATCCCGGCGGGAACTCACCTGCCGGGATACTTTCAACTTGTTGAAAAAAACTTTAGATTTTAAAACAACCTGATCATTTTCAGCTTGTTGAAAAAGTCACCTTTTCAGGGTGGCGAGAAGCCGTCAGATTCTAGGAACCCGCATAACGGCTAGGCTTTGTGCCTGCCGTTATGCGGCGTGACGACGAAGATGACGGTTTATCGACAGCCTGAATTCTACTGTTCTTTTTTCAGCTTTGCCTTTTTGATTACCTTCTGCCGTGAAAATTCCTCCCGCTCCTTTTCCTCCAGCGCGTTGGAAATATAACTCACATAGCCGCGGAATTTCGGGATCATGATGTTTTTCAGGGCGTTGGCGCGCTTCTGGGTGCGCTTTATCGAAACGGCAAGTCGGTAAATGCTGTTCTCTATCTCCGCAAGCCGCACGGTAATGTCCTTTGCCCGGTTGAAACAGAGATAAGCGTCGTCAAAACTGGAATTTGTCCTCATCATTCCATAGGGGAACTCCCCCTCGCGGCGCTGACCGGCGGAAAGCCTCGGCAGCTCCACACCCATGACGCTCCGGACGCTCATTTCTATGGAATCGTCCACCGGAATGGTCTTGGAGATCTCGCTCACCACGCCCATGGAGATATTCGCGCGCTGCAAAGCCTTATATGCCGCAGTGTAGGTTTCATCAATGGTGCTGCGCAGCCGCTTCGCTTCGTCGGTTAGGTTCACCATTTCCCTGATAAGGATATTGCGTTTCCTGTCCATCAGCTCATAGCCTAGCTGAGCCTGCTTCAGAGAGCGCTTCATTTTTATGAGGTTTCCCTTGGTGGGAAAGATCTGTTCTGCCATCTGGTTAAATCACCGCCCCTGTGGAATGGTTATTGTTCAGGAAAGAAACCTCGCGGCTCTTTCCGGATCATACTTCTCGTCGAGCAGCTTGTCGTCAATTCTGTCAAGCTCAGACTTAGGAAGGGAGCAAAGCAGATCCCAGCCGAGATCAAGGGTTTCGTCCATAGAACGGTTCTCGTCAAAGCCCTGATCAAGGAAATTCTCCTCAAACAGCCTGCCGAACCGCATATAGGAGCGATCCGTTTCGGAAAGCTCGTCCTCTCCGATTACCGAGGCAAGCGAACGCGCGTCCTGAACCTTTGCGTATGCCGCGAAAAGCTGGTTTGCCACCGCCGAGTGGTCGGCGCGGGTGTATCCCTCGCCGATGCCGTCCTTCATAAGACGGGACAGGGACAGAAGCACCGACAGCGCCGGGTAAATGCCCTTCTGCTCAAGCTCCCGGTCGAATACTATCTGACCCTCGGTAATATACGCAGTGAGGTCGGGTATCGGGTGGGTAATATCATCGTTCGGCATGGTGAGAATAGGTATCTGCGTTACAGAGCCGATACTGCCCTCAACAACTCCCGCGCGCTCATACAGCGACGCGAGGTTGGAGTAAAGGTAGCCGGGATATCCCTTTCTTCCGGGGATCTCGCCCTTTGAGGAGGAGAACTCACGCAGCGCCTCGGCATAGGAGGTCATATCCGTCATGATAACTAGAATGTGCATATTCTTCTCGTATGCGAGATACTCCGCAGTGGTCAGCGCGCACAACGGGGTCAGCAGACGCTCGATTATCGGGTCGCTGGACAGGTTCAGGAACATCGCAACTCTCTCGATCGCGCCGTTTTCCTCAAAGCTCCTGCGGAAGTAGTCCGCAACGTCGTTCTGCACGCCCATTGCAGCGAACACCACTGCAAAATCATTGCTGCCTCTCTCGTCCGATATCCTCGCCTGCTTTACTATCTGCACCGCAAGCTTGTTGTGCGACAATCCGGAGCCTGAGAATATCGGCAGCTTCTGCCCGCGGATAAGAGTCATAAGCGCGTCTATTGAGGAAATTCCCGTGTGGATATAGTTACGGGGATACTGCCGTGCCACGGGGTTGAGCGCCTGTCCGTTGACATCGGCTGTCTTTTCCGGGAAAACCGGACCTAAACCGTCGATCGGCTTGCCTGCACCGTTGAACACACGTCCCAGCATTTCCGGCGCAAGGGGCATTTCCAACGGTCTGCCGGAGAAAATGGTTTTCGTATTTTTGAGGGAAATTCCATTTGTACCCTCGAAAACCTGTAAAATTACCTTGTCGCCCTCCATCTGTACAACTCGCCCGGTGCGCTCCGTACCATCGTCAAGGCGGATAGTTGCGATCTCGTCATACGCCGCGCCCTTTACTCCCTCGAGAGCTATCAGCGGGCCGTTTACATCTTTAAGTCCCAGATATTGTATGCTCATCTGATCAACTCCTTAACCAAGTGAAGTAAGTTCGCCGAAAGCCTCGTCCAACTCCCTGAAATAATCGTCAAACATCGAAAGCTTGTCGTTGGGTATCTCGAACTTTATCTTTGATACTCTGTCGAAGAAGCCCAGCTTAATTACACTGGAGATAGGAACGCCGTGCTTTATCGCGTCCAGCGCGTGATGATACAGCTCCACAATCGCTCTCATCATCAGTTTCTGTTTTTCCAGAGGAACGTAGGTGTCGTCCTTATGGTAGGCATTCTGCTGCAAAAATCCGACCCTGACAGCCCGGGCGGTTTCTATGACAAGCTTCTGATCGTCCGGAAGAACGTCCGCGCCGATCAGCTTTACGATCTCCATGAGCTTGTTTTCCTCCGCCAGTATTGCGGTTATTTCCTGCCTCAGCCGGAGGAATTCCGCGCCGCAGTTCTCGTTGTAATATTCGCTGAGGTCGTCGATATATTCGCTGTAACTGCTGTTCCAGTCGATCGCCGGGTAATGCCGTGCATATGCAAGCGACTTATCCAGCGCCCAGAAGCAGCGCACGAAACGCTTTGTGTTCTGGGTCACAGGCTCGGAGAAGTCAGAGCCCTGCGGCGATACCGCGCCTATAATGGTAACGCTGCCCTCTCTGCCGTTGAGGGTCTCGCAATAGCCCGCGCGCTCGTAGAATTCCGACAGTCGGGAGGGCAGATAAGCCGGGAAGCCCTCCTCCGCAGGCATTTCCTCAAGTCTGCCGGAGATCTCCCGCAGAGCCTCCGCCCAGCGGGAGGTGGAGTCCGCCATTATCGCGATATGATAGCCCATGTCGCGGTAGTATTCTGCCAGAGTGATCCCGGTGTAGATAGAAGCCTCGCGCGCCGCCACCGGCATATTGGAGGTATTTGCGATAAGCACAGTTCTGTCGGTCAGCGGACGGTTGGATTTCGGGTCGATAAGCTCGGAGAATTCCTCCAGGACCTGCGTCATCTCGTTACCGCGCTCGCCGCAGCCGATATATACGATGATGTCCGCGTCGCACCACTTCGCAAGCTGGTGCTGGGTCATGGTCTTTCCCGTTCCGAAGCCTCCGGGTATCGCCGCAGTTCCGCCCTTTGCTATCGGGAGTATCGTGTCGATGATGCGCTGTCCGGTGATGAGAGGACGGCTTATCGGCAGGCGCTTCTTAACAGGGCGCGGGGTCTTTATTCCCCAGCGCTGCACCATTGTCAGCTCCTTTTCCTCGCCGTTGTCCAGCCTGAGCTTTATAATTACGTCGTTCACCCGGTATTTTCCATCCGGGGCAGCCCATGCTACCTCGCCGCTCATTGCCGGGGGTATCATGCACTTGTGGGTGATGAGCGGGGTTTCCGGGCAGGTGCAGTAGATATCCCCGCCGGAAAGCCTGTCGCCGGGCTTTGCCGTTACGGTCACGTCAAATTCCCGCTGCTCGTCAAGAGATGGTATCGCGCTGCCCTCGGCAACGAACGCGACGGATATCTTTGTCATATCCCGCAGAGGGCGCTCTATTCCGTCGAATATATTTGATATTATACCCGGCCCTAAAGCGGCGCATACCGGAGCGCCGGAAGGCTCCACCGGTTCGCCTATCTTAAGCCCGGCGGTATTCTCGTAAACCTGAATCGTGGTGCAGTCATCACTGACGCCGATCACCTCTCCGATAAGGCGCCTGCTGCCGACATACACCATTTCCAGCATGGAGAAGTCCTTTGTGCCGGCGACCCTGACAACCGGGCCGTTTATTGCGTGGATCGTATTCAAGCGTGTTCAGTCCTTTCAGAGATCATAGTCTTAGCTCGGATCTTCCGGAGAATCTCGTTTTCTCCTCCGCAAGCCTGCTGTCCAGTGTGTAGTCCACAAACAGTCCGGCGGCGGAATTCTCCGCAGTTATCCCGCCTATCTCAATGGAATTATCCTGCTCGGCGGGGAGGTCTGTCACAGCCTTTAACGCGTCTATATCTGCGGCTCTCGCGTGAAGAACCGTTCCATCGCCGCCAAGACTTTCCTTTGCCTTATCCGCAGCCGCCCTGAGATAATCCGTGTAAGCTGGGATTTTCGTATAGTCCGAAAGCTTCTCCCGGATATCCGCGAAAAGCTGCTCGATAAGCTCGCTGCGGTGCGCCAGAACTGCCTTTTTCATGTCAAAATCGCAGCGGGATATCTCTTTCTTGAACTTTGCAGAAATGCGTCCCCGCTCCGCCTTAATTTCAGAAAGCGCTTCGTTCGCGGAGCGCTCGCTTTTTTCCTTTGCAAGGGTGGAGAACTTCTCCTCCGCCTGACGAGTGATCTCCGCAGCCTCTGCGTCCGCCTGAGTTTCAATTGCCTGCCGAAATAGCTCCAGCCGGGCTGTATTTTTATCCATGTTGGTACTCCTTTTCGAGGGAAACGCTGATCAAATCAAATTTGCCCTGTTCAGTCGCGCATACTCACGCGGCTGAATTTGATACGCTTCGCTTTAATCAGCGTGTCACGAGTATTACAGCTTTATGCCGACAGCCTCGCCGACATAGCGGCTTATCGCCTCGGATACACCGGAATTTCCGTGTCGGTCGGGGATCTCTACGATAAGCGGACGGGTGCAGCTCAGCTTCAGGCTGTAAACCCTGTCGTGACAGAGCTTCACCAACTTTTCGGTCATCAGCACCACCGCCACGCTCTCGTCCGCGAAAGCCTTTTCCAGCGCAGAGGAAACTTCCTCCTCGGTGTGGGCGACAACGCCCTCTATCCCCGCCAGCCGCATACCCATCTGTGTATCAATGTTATCGCTGATAAGATAGATTTTCATGTCGCATCAACCAAACAGGATAAGAATGGAGATAAGCAGACCGTAGATCGCTACGCCCTCGCCCAGAGCCACGAAGATAAGCGCCTTGGTGAACGCCTTGTCGTTCTCGCTTACCGCGCCGATAGCCGCCGGAGCCGCGCCGCCTACCGCGATACCTGTACCTATCGTGGCAAGTCCGGTGGACAGAGCCGCGCCGAGGTACTTCATGCCCTCTGTGAAGCCGTCTGCGCCTGCTGCTGCGGTTTCAGCAGCGACCTCGGCAGTTTCTGCGAAAGCCCCTGTGAGAGGAAGCACCGTCATCAGCGCCATAACTCCGATAAAGGACGCAGCGTTTGCGATAATTGCGCGCTTTCTGTTGGCAGGCTTGTGATCCTTTACACGCTTGAGGCTGAGAAACAGCGGCAGCATGATAAGTCCCACGATAATGAGCGGAAGTGCGAAAAGCATGATATATTCCATAGTATTATCCTCCAAAATTAATTGTCTGCTCCAAAGTTTATTTCAATGGGGCGGAAGCTCTGTCCGCTGCCATCGTAGAAACGGTTGAATATCTCGTAGAACTCCAGACGGAGAACCTGAATTCCCACCAGAAGTCCCTCGATTCCCATTACGATAAGGTTGCCTATGACGTAAACTATCACCGTGCTGACGGTTATCTCGGCGCCGGGGGTGTTTGTTCCGGCAAGCTGCGCCACAACAAGCATCATTCCCGCATGGCTTAGCACGAAACCGCCTATACGCAGGTAAGACATTGTGTTTGAAAGGAAGCTCAGTGCCGCCTCAAACAGCTCGATAAAGTTCTCGATAATGAAATTTCCGACAGAAACCTTTTCCGTGGAATTCACGCCCATTACAAGATTCGACAGCGGGTGCTTGAAGAATATCAGCACCAGCGGCAGCACTATCAAACAGATAATGTATGCCGGGGTGAAAAGGTTGGTGCCGAACATGAACATTCCCGCAGCCGCAACAACTAACGAGATATAGAACACCAGTCCAGACACGCCGTTCACGCTGAACAGCGCCTCGCCGAAATCACGCTTGCGGAATTTCAGTATCGTGTTGAACAGCATAGACAGCATTATCAGCACGATGCCTATTCCCAGTGCGGCAATAAGCAGCGTTGTCGCCACTTGGAATATATTCTCCGGCTGCTTTGTGTAGCCGAGAAGCCGCCATATATTCTCCCGGTGGAAGAACGGGGTGATTATCGTTTCAATGCCGAATACAGAGCCGTACAGCACGCCGAACGCCGCGGAGAACAAGCCTATACGGGTCATGATCGGTGCAAGTCCGTTTCTGGTGAATTTGCTCAGCAACAGACCCAGCAGCGACACCAGAAGTCCCTGTCCCACATCGCCGAACATTATGCCGAACATCAGACAGTAGGTCACAGCGACATAAGGGGTGGGGTCAAAGCCGTTGTAGGCGGGAAGTCCGTACATCTTAACGAACATCTCGAACGGACGGAAGATAACGTTGTTGTGAAGCCTTACCGGAACGTCCGCCGGCGCATTCTTCGGCTTTATCGGAACTTCCACCGTCTGCACGCTGTCCAGCTTCTCAAGCTCTGCGGAAAGCTTCCCGGCAAGCCTTGTGGGACAGTAGCCGGAGAATGAGAACCGTCCCGCAGAGATAAGCGCCATGCTGCGCAGTTCAAAGCAGTCGGTCAGGAATTTCAGCTTGCTCATCACCGCAAGCAGCTCGTCCTTGTATTTATCCCGGTATTCACTCATCTGCTGTTCAAGCTGTCTGTCAAGCCGCTCCTCGTCGTCGATGATATTCTCCAGCATCTGGTCGGTGGTTTTAGCGTCCTCGTCCAGATAATCCGGCAGGCGGGTGCGCTCAAAATAGAGCGACTTCATCAGCGAGTCGGCAAATTCGCAGGTATCCGCCGGGGTAAGGTAAATTCCCCACACATAGTCGGGATTTTTTTCAAACGGAATGAAGTGTATGCAGCGATTTGTGTAATAATCCAGCTTCTGAAGGTTGTCCGCAGGCAGCCGCCCGATACGAAGCTTGACATATTTCATGCTGAACAGATCCCTGAAGCTGACGTTCAGACCAAGCAGATGCTTTACACAGGCATCGGTGCTGCGAAGCTCGTCTATCGACTTCAGCATCTCCTCGTGCTCTGCGCGGATCTTGTCCACGCCGGAGCTGACCTCCTCTGCCCAGCGCTCAAATTCGTCAGGTGTTTCCTGCTTCACGCTGTCATAGTTCCGGAATTCAAGGGTAATTCCCAGCGCCGCCGCAGTGCCGCGAAGCTTTTCGTATGCGCCGGAGTATGGGTTCTGCGCTGCCCCGCCCGCTGCCGAGCCGTTCTTTTCCGAGATGTCGTTCATTTGAAAATTTCTGCTTTCGCAGCACAGCATGAGCGACTTGTCCAGCTGTTCGGCTCTGCCCTCGACAGAGATCAGCGACATTTTTTCAATACCCATTTCATTCCACCGCCTTTCTATATATAATATTTTCAGATATTCAAAGAACCAGCATTTCCATTATCTCGCTGCCGGGAAGTCCGTATCGGATTCCCTCGATAACAGTTTTGACGTTCCGCAGCTCGATTTGCATACACTCGATAAGGCAGAAGTAGACCGTCGGAGAATTTCGGGAAATGCGGAGCGTCCTGCGCAGGTAATCAAGGCTTATCCGCTCGGTGAGCTGCTCTATCGTCTGAAACTGAGCCGACGTATCTACGGAAAATCCTATCTCCGCAAGCTGAGCGGCTACCCGGCCGATATCCGGCTGCTGCATCAGCTGCTCAATGGCGGCGCGGCTCAGCCGATATCTGAACGGAATTATCTGCTCTGCCGCAGCCCCCGCGTCATAGCCGAACGCTTTCATTCTAAAGCAGGTAACGACATTTTTCATGTCTATGCTCTTTAGGAAAGCGCGCTTCAGTTCTGTTTTCACAGCGCCCTTGCAGCCTTTCTCCACCATTTTCATGCAGGAGATATAATAATATGTGTAGATACGGCGCTCGCATTCCCGGATATTTATTTTTCCGGCTGCCGCCGCCTCGGTCAGAAGCGGCTGGAGTATCCTGCCGAATTCCGTGCCGGAGAGCATACGGGAGATATCCTCAAAGCTCTCAGCCTTGCCAAGCTCCAGCAGGTCAATGCGAGAGCGGCGGATAAGGAAAGTTGGCACAGCGGCGATATAGCTGTCGGTAGAGCCGTCCGCAACACCCTGTATCACGGACAGTATCTGCTCCGCCTCAAGCTGGGTGACTATTTCCCGGAAGAACCACTTGCTCTCTGTGAAATCAAATCTGCTGAAATGCTCAAAAATCTCGAAGTTGGATTTCTCAAGCAGCGCTTCAAGCTGTCCTCGGTGAATAGTCCGGGGATCGACTCCGGCAAGAGCCTCACCGAAACGGGAGGTGGTCTTGAGGAATGCCGCCGCCTCCGCGACCGATTTCTTGTCGCAGAGCTGCGCGAAATCCTCCGCTGTCAGCGATCTGCCGAAAACCGCCCTCGACTTTGCAATAACGGAGTTGGAGGAAAAGGACATATCACACACCTGTTACCTTTTCGATTATTTCGGACGTCCACTCGTCCTTATGCGCGGCGAAAATATCATCTATGCGCTTTATCCGCTCTGCCTTTGCCGCGTCAGCGCCGCCCTGCTTTTCAGCAAGAGCCGCCTCCTGAGCCGCGCGGTATTCCTCCAGCTTTTTCCGCTCGCCGGAGATAAGCTGCTCGTTTGCCTGCGCCGCCGCCTTTCCGGACTCCTCCAGCTTTCTGGACTGCTCCTCCCGGAGGGCTTCGACCCGTGCCGCGGCTGCTTTGTCTATTTCGATTATCTGCTGTAAAATATCCATAAGCGTTACCTCGCAAGTAAAATCCATACCTTAATATTGTATACCCTTTTTATAAATTATTTCAATAGTGATAGTAAACAAATATTTACAAGTAAAAATAGCGATAATGACCATATAATTTATTATAATTCATAGGGGGGACAACGCGGATAGGAATGGGGTAAATTGTAATATGTATGATAGATATATCATGTAGACGGTTGCTGTTTGGAGCTA
>CAMAGG010000079.1 GCA_945833805.1 uncultured Clostridia bacterium
TCCTCCACGAAAGCCACTCCGCGCCTTACCACAAAGAATTTTCCTCGACAGGGGTTGAATTTCCCTCTGCCCGCCGCAAGTATCTCCGCCGCAGTATTTATCCGCAGCGCGCTCGGCTCGATACCGCCCTTTGCGAATATCAGTCTTATCGCCCGGCTCTGAACCGGTTTCGGCAGCGCCGCCAGCGCAGACGCACTCCAGCCGCCGGGCTGCTTTGCCTCCTCCAGCGCCCGTACAGCCATTCCCTCAAGGAAATCGCTGTCCTCACGCAGACTTTTTTCCATGCGGGTGACGGTATTGTAAAGCGAACCGTTTATTTTCAGCATTTCCGGCAGGATAATATGCCGTATCTTGTTGCGGGTGTAATCTGTGGAAAGATTTGTCCTGTCAGTCACCCACGAAAGCCCGCGGCTGCGGCAGTATTCCTCAACCTCGTCACGGGTGCAGTAGATAAGCGGACGGATTATGTTACCGCGAACCGGCGGGATACCGCACAAGCCCTTCAGCCCCGTGCCGCGCATTAAATTAAGCAGCACGGTTTCCGCGCTGTCGTTTGCGGTGTGCGCGGTAGCAAGGCGCTTCCCCTGCGACACCTCGGTGAAAAAATCGTATCTTACCCGGCGCGCGCACTCTTCCAGACTCTCATGCTTCTGCTGCAAGAACTTTACGTCCACCTCCCGGACTTTGAGCGGGATATCCAGCCGTTTGCACAGTTCCTCACAGAAGCGCATATCGCTGTCGCTTTCCTCACCCCGCAGATGATGATTGACATGACACGCAGAAACTGTGATTCCAAGCTCTCCCGAAAGCTCCTTAAGGGCATACAGAAGCGAAACGCTGTCCGCACCGCCCGAAAGCGCGGCAACAACAGCGTCCCCTTTTTCAGCCATTCTATGATCGGCAGCCGCCGAAAGCACTTTTTCCAAAAAGTCCATTCAAGACCTCGATAAAATGTGTAAATTTTACTGTTCCTGCCGCGCAAATTCCGCATTGGTGAAGCGCGTGAATTCGCCGTCCCAGCCAAGCGGTACTGTTCCTGTTTCGCCGTGACGGTTCTTCGCCACGATACACTCGCAGGCGTTCACGTTGGGGTCGGTTTTGTCGTAGTATGCGTTGCGGTACAGGAACATTACAATATCCGCGTCCTGCTCGATAGAACCTGATTCACGCAGGTCTGAAAGCATCGGGCGCTTGTCGGGGCGCTGCTCCGGGCCTCTCGCAAGCTGCGACAGGGTAATTACAGGAACATTCAGCTCCTTTGCCATTATTTTCAGATTTCTTGTAATGTCGGAGATCTCCACAACGCGGTTTCCGTTGTAGTTTTTGGTGGACGACATAAGCTGAAGATAGTCTATAACCACCAGACCGAGATTTTTCATGCGGCGGAGCTTTGATTTTATCGCCGCAACGGTTATTCCCGGCGTATCATCGATATAGATGTTGAGCCGGGACAGAACCTCGGCGGCTCTGCCGATATCCTTCCATTTTTCAGCGGGAATATCGCCGGTCTTCATGCTTTCTGAGGTAAGCGACGCTTCGCTGCTTATCATTCGGCTGACGATCTGTTCCTTTGACATTTCCAGACTGAACACTGCGATCGCAGTATCGTTATACTTCTTTCCGACATTCGTTGCAATGTTCATTGCAAATGAAGTCTTTCCCATACCCGGTCTTGCCGCAAGAATTATCAGATCAGAACGGTTAAGTCCGAAGATCCTCTTGTCCAGCTCCTTATAAAGCGTGGAAAGTCCCGTCATGGTCTGCCCGCCGCCGGATTTTGCCCGTTTATAAAGGTCGTTCAGCGCGTTTATCCGGTCAAGGACTATCGCACTGATATGCGTCAGTCCCTTTACCTCTGCGCCGCTCCTGATATCGAATATCTTCTGCTCCGCAAAGTCGATAAGGGTATTCGCATCGTCAGTCCCCTCGTTTGCCGCGTCGATTATTTCCTTTGCGGCAAAAATCAGGCTGCGGGTCATGTACTTGTCAACAACGATCGACGCGTATTTCCCGACGGAGGCAATGCTGGGAACCGCGGTCATAATGCGTGTGAGATATTCCTTCGCCTGCTCGGAGGTTTCAAAGACTCCCTGACGCATGACTGCTTCAAGCACCGTTACAACGTCGATCTTGTCCCCGGCAAGGAACATATTCAGCATAACTCCGTAAACCTCGCGGTTGAGGCTTACATAGAAATGATCCGGCTGAAGCGTGGTGGCAAGCTCCGCCATAGCGTCGCCGTCCATCAGCACCGCACCCAGCACCGACTGCTCCGCGTCAAGATTATACGGAATATTTATCCCCGACAGATCATATTCAGCCATATCAGCCCTCTACAACGCTGACCGTGAACTTCGCAGAAACTCCCGCGTACAGTCTTGCCTCTGCCGCATAATCGCCGAAGCCCTCTATCTTGAGGTTAAGAACGATCTTCTTCTTATCCACATCGCAGCCAAGCTCCTGCTTGATAGCAGCGGAAACCTCCTTAGCGGTCACAGTGCCGAAAAGTCTGCCGTTCTGCCCTGCCTTTGCGGCAACATTCACTTTCTTGTCCTGAAGCTTTGCAGCGATCTCCTTTGCATTAGCGATATCAACGTCGATCTTGTGCTGTGCGGAGTCCTTCTGCCCCTGAAGCAGGTTCAGATTTTTGGCGGTAGCCTCCTGCGCAAGTCCTTTCTTTATAAGGAAGTTCACTCCGTATCCGTCCTTGACCTCGTGAACCTCGCCCTTTTTGCCTGTTCCTTTAACGTCCTGTAAAAGAATTACCTTCATGTCAGTTCCTCCTGTTTCAGTCCTTAGGCAGATTGTCGTAGTAGCTGTCGATAGCTTCGTGCAGCTTCTGCACTGCCTCTTCCTTTGTGATATTGTACAGCTGAGCGCCCGCCATAGTGAGGTGACCGCCGCCGTCGTCCTTCTTGTTTCCAATGTTCTCCATCAGCACCTGCACGTTTACCTTTCCAAGGGAACGCGCGCTGTAACTCCAGCCGCCCTCTATCGGATAAACCGTCACCGACGCGTCAACACCGCTGATGTTCAGCATTTCGTCCGCCGCCTGAGAGCAAACCACCCGGATATCCTCAAACGATTCGTCAACAACGGATATCGCAAACGAACGGTACAGCTCAGCCGAGGACACCACCTTTGATTTCCTCATTCTGGACTTGATCGGTGTTGCAAACAGCTTCTTGACGAGGATAGTATCCGCGCCGAGCTTCTTCAGCCGTGCGGCGGCTTCAAAGGTAGCCTCGCCGGTTCTCATGACGAAATCCTTGGTGTCCAGCGTAATTCCGGCAAGGAGCGCCTCAGCCTCGAGCGGCTGTATATTGCCAGCTTCGCCGAAATATTGCAGCAGATCCGTCACCATTTCCGAGGTGGAGGACGCATTGGGATCTACCCAGCTTATAACCGCCTGAATTTCATTATCCGCCTTGCGGTGATGATCTATAACCACGATGTGACTGGGATCAGCCTCCTCGTACAGTTCCCGGCTGTCTACTTTCTTCTCAATGTGAGTATCCACAATGAAAAGCAGGGAGTTTTCCGTAAATCGTATCGCAGCGATCTTCGGCTCGATTATCAGCGGAGGATCGTACTCGGAAAACCTTGTAAGAAGCTGCTCCGACAGGTTCTTTACATTGCCGTTCCTGTCAAGCTCCCGGCTGACGCAGGCGAAAGCCTGCTTTCCCATGCGCCGTATCGCCGCGGCAAGCCCTATCGCCGCCCCCACGCTGTCGAAATCTCCGTAGCTGTGTCCCATTATGTACACTGCGTCTGCGGAGTTCATCAGCACCTTTATGCGGTCTGCGGTGATTCTCGTTCTTACGCTGCTGCCGTTGCGCTCGGTACGCTGGGTTTCAGCGCCGAAATAATCATAGCCGGACTCCTTGCGTATTACCGCCTGATCGCCGCCGCGTCCTATCGCCTTATCAAGAGCCTGCCATGCGTAGCTCTCGCTTTCGGAGAGGTTCGCCGCAGTTCTTCCCACGCCGATTGAGAGCGTCACCGGAGTTCGGTCGTTGACCACGATCTTACGCGCTTCCTCAAGGAGCTTCACCCGCTCCTCCATCATTCTCTGAACATATCTGTCCTCAACGACCACAATAAACTTGTCGCCGGAGATCTTTCTCAGAACTGCGTTCATCTCAGAGAAATATTTTTCCAACATCTGGTCTATCAGAACGCTGACAAAGGTCTTGTCGCTCTCTCGATTTGTTCCTACCGTATCATCGTAGTTGTCCACCGAGATTATCATTACCACAGGCTTTGACTGGCGGTACTCGTCCTGAAGTGATTTATAGCCCGTAATGTCGCTGAAAAACAGGATATTCACCTTGTTCGCCGAATCAACATATTCCGGCTTGATCACACGGCGGCGGTTTCCCTTTTCATCGGGATTGTAAACCGTGTCCCGGCAGGTCACTCTGTACCATCTGCCGTTCTTCTGGATCTCGCGGCCCTCGCCCACCAGCATTGAGAAAGGCTCCTCGGTGATCCTGTCGATGCTGCTTTCATCGTCCGTCGGGCGGAAGAAAGTAGTTGTGAACGAATCGTTGCACCAAATGATACGGCGGTCGTCCGTCACCAGCGCCACCGGCAGCGGAAAGCTCACAAGCGCCATGTGGTTCGCGTTGTCGATTGACTTATCCAACCTGTCATAATACGCATATTCATTCATGCGTATCTGAATCAGCTTTCCTATCGCCAGACCGCCGACTAACAAAAGCAGCGGAAACGTCAGCCAGAACAAACGTCCGTCATTACGGAACAATGCAACGTCCAGCACCAGCAGACACACGACCAGAGAGGACACTGCCACCAGCAGGACATTGTTCCTGTACATATTCTTCAAGAATAGACCCTCCTGATAAGATCAATTGCGGAAATGCTCCCACATCAGTCAGCCCTGCTCTGAACCTCCATGATGATAGGAAGTATCATCGGGCTGCGCTTTGTCTTGGAGTAGATATAATCGCTCAGCGCGTCGCGCATTGCAGACTTGATATTGCCCCATTCACGGATATTCCGCTCACGGCAGTTATCCATGACCTGCCTCATAAGCTGCTTTGCCTCCTCGATGAGCTCCTCGCTCTCCCGGACGTATACAAAGCCTCTTGATACGATATCCGGGCCGGCGAGAACGCTGCCGCTCTCCCGGTCGATCGTTGCAACTATTATCATCACTCCGTCCTCGGCAAGGTGCTTTCTGTCCCGCAGTACAACGCTTCCAACATCGCCCACTCCATAGCCGTCAACCATGACTCCGCCGGCGGGAACTGTGCCGGTGAATTTCATCTCAACACCGTCGGTTTCAAGCACCTGACCCAGATCGGATATAAAAATATTCTCCTCCGGGATACCCATTCCAATTGCAAGCTTGCTGTGCTTCATCAGATGTTTGAACTCGCCGTGGATCGGAATGAAGAATTTAGGCTTGGTCAGCGATATCATGAGCTTCAGTTCGTCCTGACAGGCATGACCGGAAACGTGTACCTCGTACATTGATTCGTAAATGACCTCTGCGCCCTGCTTCATCAGCTCGTTTACAACCTTTGTCACCAGTTTTTCGTTGCCGGGGATCGGGGTCGCGGAAATTACGATAAAGTCGTTGGGGGTGATAGTCACCTGCCTGTGGTCGCCGCTGGACATTCTTGAGAGCGCCGAAAGCGGCTCGCCCTGACTGCCGGTGGTGCAGATAACAAGATTTTCCGGCGGATACTTATTCACGTCCTCAATGTCAATGAGCACGTCCTCTGGAACTTTGATATAATTCAGCTCAACCGCCTTTGAGATCACATTCTGCATACTTCTGCCGGATACGGCTACCTTTCTGCCGTGCTCGATAGCCTGATCTATTATCTGCTGTATCCGGTGGATATTGCTGGAAAAGGTCGCGATAATAATTCTCTTTCCCTCTGCGGAATTGAACAGATTCTTGAAGCTCTCGCCAACAGAGCGCTCGGATTTGGTATAGCCGGGGCGCTCGGCATTAGTGCTTTCGGACATGAGCGCGAGAACTCCACGGTTTCCAAGCTCTCCGAAGCGCGCAAGATCAATGATCCCGCCCTCGATAGGAGTATAATCCACCTTGAAGTCGCCGGTGTGTACGATAACTCCGGCGGGAGTGTGGATAGCCACCGCACATGCGTCGGGAATGGAGTGGTTCACCCGGATAAACTCCACCGACATACAGCCCATGCGGACATTCTGCCGAGGCTCTACCACGTTCAGGGACGCCTGCGACAGCAGGTTATGCTCCTTTAGCTTGCCCTCGACAAGACCGAGGGTGAGCCGGGTTCCGTAAATCGGCGCGTTTATTTTCTTGAGCAGGTACGGCAGCGCGCCGATATGATCCTCATGACCGTGGGTTATGACGATGCCGCGCAGACGCTCCCTGTTCTTCTCAAGGTAAGTGAAATCCGGTACAACGAGGTCAACGCCGGGCATTTCCTCGTCCGGGAACGCAAGTCCGCAGTCAACTATAAACATATCGTTGCTGCACTCGTAAACATAGAGATTTTTTCCGATCTCGTTAAGACCGCCCAGCGCAATGAATTTCACCGGCGCATAGCGGATCTCCCTCGGCTTTTTCGGAGCAGGACGCTGCACGGGGCGGCTGTCGTTGTAGTCGCGCACCTCGCGTCTGGTGCGATCCTGACTGCTTCTGGTAGTCTTGGATTCGTTCTTCTTCACCGGAGCAAAACGGGCGCGGTACTTTTTCTCGTTCCGCGAATCATTCTGAGTCGCAGGCTGGACGCTCTCCTGCCTGCCCTTAGGCGTAATATTTTCCGTTTCAGTAAGAAGCTTGTTGTTGGTTAATAATCCCATTTAATTTGATCCTTTCTCTGATGCAGAAAAAACATATCCCTGCTGCCGCGCTGCAAACTGAGCGCAGAGATCCCGCAAATTCCCTGCGGAAAACCAAACATACAGAGCATAATTTTTTTAAGTAAACGTCCGCAGATGAATAAGTACGGGCAGTCCGACGGAAAGTTAAATGAAAATCGCCGACGGCTGCGTGTGACGACGGAATTACGGCATGGCGGCGCCGTTTTCCGCTATCCTGTGAGTAAAATGGCAATGCGGAACAGACCCGATCTGCGCGGCAAATGAAGCCAGAAAGACCTGAGGTCGTCTGTTTTCTCCCCGGAATGCTCCGGGATACAATTTTTTTCTGAGTGCTTAGCTGATATATCTTAACTGCAATTTATTACCTTTTTTATATTTGACCGACGGAGCGCAATTATTCAAAAAATTGGCTGCCTGCGGCTGAATATCCTGTGAAGCTTTTCCGGCAGATACCATGGTGATATTTACCGGGCAAATATATTATATTATACCTCATCAGAGAACAATTGTCAAGTACCCGGAAACTCTGACTTTCGCTGCAAGTCCAGAACAGAAAAAAAACGGCAGCCAATCTATTGACATATTCCAAATATTGCATTATAATACCTCCAAGTATAGGCTAAAGCGCTGTGCAAACGGATATCACAAAAGGTTTGCGGGCGCAGAAAACGATACTATGGAGGATTATTTATGACGAAGAAACTGAAGAAACCAATAGCGTTCCTTTGGTCTGTTCGGTATAGTCGATACCCCGGGTACGGTCAAGAATGTCGGCGTTATCAATTCTTATATTAAGGCATACGGTAATGTAGCCGGAATATGCGGCTTGAAAACAGGTGGTACAATTACCGGCTGCTTCGGCATGGCAAAGGTATACTCCTATGTTCCCAACTGGATAGACGGTATATGTGGAAGCTACATCGGCACACTAATCGGCTGCTGCTATCTGGAGAACACTCTTCATTGTACACAAGGCAACTATGCAGTATCACCTGCGGATAAGGATTTAGCCGTACCCCTTGAAGCGGTTTCTTCGGGTGAGGTTGCATACAAGCTGAACACCAGAAACGATAGAGCATGGGGTCAGCTTATTGACACAGAACCAAAGAACGCGCTTCCCGTGCCCAACAATGGCACAAACACCGTTTATGCGGGTGAAAAATACCACAACCATCTGAACGGAGAGGACCCTTTGACCTGTCGGCTGTGCGAATACCCCGCTACTGTACCGCAGCAGGTCGGCGATGTATATCAGACAGGAACGCTTTCAGAGCTGTACGGCTTTGCAAAGATTTCTTCATCGGGGATAAATACTGTCATCTCACCGCTTCCCCTGCCGTTTCGGTTGCATCTGCCTGCACATTGTACTATCGATTCAAGAGGTGCCAGAGCACGATACATTTTGGAAAAATCCAGATCAACGCCCGCTTCTATGCAGGAAGTAGACACAAGGCGGCAGGGCAGAGCATTTCTCCAGAAGTTCGGAAAACAGCTGCTTTTCCCAGATCATGATGCCAGCCCATCAGTTTTCCTGCATTTCCTTCACCAAAAGCACTTGCAGATAATTCCGCAAGGAATGCTGTTTTTCTCAGATGTTCTTCGAGAGGTTCAGGTTTTCCCGCCGAATTGGCGGAATGAGCATAATACATATCGTTCCTCCCTTTTGTTAATGGTGCACAATGTGGTTGATAAAAAATACCCTTATCAAATCAATTCGGCGTATCTGATAATCGCAGCCATCGCACAATGTGCCGCTTATTTTGCTTTCGCTCATGGTTCTATCACTTTCTCAAGGAAAATCCTGTCCGCAAATCCGCCGCGCTTTTCAGCTTTTTCCGCCCTAACGCGCTCCAATTCATCTACGGAATACCCCCGCGCTTCGGCGATAGCGTACAGCACCTCCAGCACATCTGCCATTTCCTCAATGCTCTTGTCCGCCTGATACTCGGCGCATTCCTCGGTAAGCTTTTTTTGATAAGAGGTGGACTTTTTTGAATGAACAGTTATCCTTATTCGGCGATGAAACCGGTATCGCAGCGCATCAGAACGAAAACAGCAGCGGAAAACTCATTGTAACGCAGCTTTCCTTTGTTGAAGGCACAGCAATGACTTGGAAAGACCTTTTCTCCGGTTTTGACAGCCTTTATGCTATTACATATTCTTCCGGACTTGGCTTTGTAACGGAGTTGGTCAGCCTGTTTGAGAGCGCCGAGATAATCTTTGGCTGCGAACAGGTTATTCCGGACTTCGGTTCGGAAATTGCAGATATTGAATGGGTAACAACCGCTAAGGACACGCTGATTAAAGCGAAGCGTATCAAATTCAGCCGCGTGAGTATGCGGGTTTGAACGGGGCGAATTTGATTTAATCAGCGTTTCCCTAAACATATAGGTGTCATATTTCAAAAAGAGGATTACTATGGGGGCAGGCTCTGGCTATTTCTGCGAGAAATGCGGGAAGGAATTTTCCGTATCTTGGGGACTAGGATTTTTGCACCCAATGGTATATAAAGAGATTTTAGAAGACATTAAGTCCGGTAAGTATGGTGAAGAAATGAAGACGGCAGCGTTGAGCAATAGCAATGTTGTCGTTGACAGTGAAAAACATCTGTTTATCTGTTACTGCGATTACTGGGAGAATACTTATGGATTGAGCCTGTTTACTCCAAAAGAAGGCGTCAGTATCGATAGCCACTTCATTACGCCTTATAGACAACGAGATAAATTCCAAGTTCTGTACGAATACAACCACCAATGCCCCGAGTGTGGAGAAACGATGATTGAAGCAGACGGCGAAAGAATTGATTTGCGCTGTCCGGTATGCAAGAGCATGTGCAGTATCAATGGAATAAGTCGGTGGGATTGACATATCAATATTGCCAAAACATTTTCTGATGGTTTATTGTTGCGTTTTATCCTTGACAAGCCTAATTCAAGTAATCAAGCCTTGACCCACCTGCCGGTTAAGGCTTGATATAATCCCAAAAGCGTGCTATAATAGAAATAACTAGTCAGTTCATCAGGAGGTAAAATATGTGGAACAACTTATCCGAAGCATGGCAGTGTGCGTTTGAAGAAGCATGGGCTTCATTTAAAAGCGGCAGCATACCGATAGGGGCTGTTATCGCTGATGAAAACGGTAACATCATTCTGCGAGAACATAATCGCTCAAACGAACCGGACACCATAAACAAAAACATCTCCCACGCTGAGGCAAACGCTCTGCGCAGGCTCGACACTACGCAGAATAACCCCAAAACGCTTGTCCTTTACGCAACAATGGAGCCTTGCCCTATGTGTATGGGAACAGCAGTGATGTCTAACATAAAGCACCTCAGATACGCCGCAAGAGATATGTACTGCGGCTGTGTTCATCTTAAAGACAGCGACCCGTATCTGATTGGGCAGCGTCTTGACTATACCTTTGCAGATGATGAAATGGAATTTGTGCAGCTCACTATTCAGAGCTATCATGAATTCAGATATGTCAGTCAGGGCGCAAGCAACGTTGTGCTTAACCGATTTCGTGAAACAAACGAACGTGCGGTTATACTTGCGGAAAAGCTGTTCAGAGAGAAGACACTTGACGCCTTTTCCCGTGAGCAGAAACCCTTTTCGGAAGTATACGATTATATACTCTCACATACTCCTTGACGACCGACAAGTAAAATTCGTTCACGCGATGATTTGCTGACTCAAACCACAAAACCGAAATGGAAAGGTCAAAATTATGAATGCTGTAACAAAAAAATGGCTACCGGATAACGTTATTCAAGCAATGACGGAAAAAGCTCTCGGACATACTCCGAGCAATTTTTCTGCAACTCCGCTGTCGGGCGGATTTTGCAGTGCAGTCTACCTGATAAATGCTGACAGCGAAAAGCTTGTGCTTAAAGTGGCGTCCGATGATTCCGTCAAAGTAATGCGTCATGAAAGAGCATACATACCTACGGAAGTGCAAATGCTGAAATTATTGAATGAATCTGCCGATATTCCTATGCCAAAGCTGTTATTCTATGATGACAGCCGAACGGTTTGTACTGTGCCATATTTCTTTATGAGCTTTATTGAAGGCTCGCCTCTTTCCTATAATAAGGACATGACCGATGAACAAGGTATGGCAGTGCAGGAAGAAATGGGCAGGATTACAAGAAGCATCTGCAATATTACATTGCTCTTAGCAGAAAAGCCATGTAAAGCGGCAGCGTTAATATCTGCCCATTTCTTCCCACATTGTAATCACCGAGCTTTATTGCACTTGACACATGGTATTTCTCCGGGTGATTAAGAATGGTTTTAGTGCTTTTAACATTGCCGGATACTGCTTTGACTTCAACCAGCGTACATTCGCCTTTATAGCGGATTACAAAATCAACTTCCAACCCGGAATCCTTGTGGAAATAATAAAGCTTGCGACCCATTTTGGCAAATATATCTGCGATAAGGTTTTCGAAGATAGCACCCTTATAACCGAACAGATTCCCCTTTAGGATATCAAACTGAGTACCATCCTCCAGCATACTTACAAACAGACCCATATCGCGCATATATACCTTGAAAACGTCCTCCTCAGCATTCCCGTCCAGAGGAAGCTCAGTAATCAATAGATTATAG
>CAMAGG010000080.1 GCA_945833805.1 uncultured Clostridia bacterium
GCAAGTATCATAATCACCACCAGCACGATTATGCAGACGTCAATGTAGCCCTCACCGCGTTTTGAACGTAATAATTTTCGCATATCTCACCGCCTTATATCATCGTTCCGAGGGAATCTATAAGCTGCATTCCCATTACGAACAGGTACGTCAGCAGGAACAGCATGAGCATTCCGAAGCTGAAAACGCGGATTTTCGGCGGTATCTTCTGCGCCTGCGCCTTTAGCCGCTGTAATTCTATCAGCTTGAAATCGTGCGCCAGCATTTTGAAATACACCGCGCTGTCATCACCTCGGATAACCGACACTAAACCTCTGACCACATCTGAAAGCTGCGCTGAACCTATCCGTGCTTCAAAGCGGGTGAGCGCCGCCTCATAACTGGAACTGCGCATATCTGCGCAGGTTACGTCCAGTTCGTAAGCAAAATGCACCCCCGCGTGCTTTTTGAAGTTCTCCATTATTGCGAGAATGTCGCGGGAGGTCTTTAGTTCCTGCTCGACTGTGGCAACAAAACGGGGCAGCTCCTGTTCTATTGCTTCGCGCTTCTCACGCATTTTCGCGTCCGCCTTTCCGGTTTCACGGAAATAAACCGCGACTGCGAGGATTATAAGAAACGGAATAATCAGAGGGAAAATGAATGCGCAAGGAATTGCCAAAAGCGCAATACAGAGCGATTTCAAGAGCGCAAGCGCCGAAAAGGTTTCCGGTGTCATCTTGATTCCGGCGGATTTCAGAGTGCTTTCCAGACGGGATCGCTTGTACTTGTCCATCGGGACAAACTGCGCCAGTTTAGAGGCAATTCCGAGCATTATAGCCTCAATAGTTTTGGACAGCTTTTTATCCTCGCGCCCGGCGTTCATTACCGCCTTTGAGGTCTTGAGATAGGGGATTTTGAGCGCATTCGCCAGCAGTAGAAACATTCCCGCCGCAAGCAGAATGCCGAAAATAATCAACAGAAATTCCACGAAACAACCTCCTATCTCTTGTACTCGATCGGTTTGGTTAGCTTGATTACAATCGCCGCTGCAACGAAAATTCCCACCGCAGAAACCGCAAGAATTATCTGTCCCGGAATGGTGTTCATCAGGCTGTTGTACCATTCCTTATTCAGCATATACAGCAGAGGAATATTGCCGATAACCAGCAGCGCCATTGTGATGAATTCCTTGCGCGGACCTGTCACCATGTACTCCAGATCGGCGTTCACCACCCGCATATCCGACAGCTTGTTTACTATCGGGGTAAGGGTGGATTTCAGGCTGCGGTCGTTCTGGCAGAGAATAAGGCTGTCGCACCATTCGTGGAAAACCTCGTTGTCGATATGCTGCTTCATGTCCAGAATTGCGGCGGTCAAGTCCGGGTTGGACAGCTTTATTCTGCTGATGAAATTCTCGAAAACCGACTTCACTGGAGCGTTGAGGTAATGCACATTTTCCTCAATAGACGTAATAATATCCTCGTTTCTGAGGTACGCCGTAGTGATTATGGAAAGCGCGGTTTCAAGCTCCGAGGAGATCGCTTTCTTGTAATTCGCAGCGGTGGTTTTAACGTACCAGAACGGCACGAACATCAGCCCAATCGCCAGCACCGGGGCGAGGAACAGATTTCCTATTGCCGCAGAAATGCAGATTCCCGCAGCCGCCAGTCCGAGGGAGCAGGCGCAGAGGATTCCGAACATTTGCGTGCGGTTGGTGAGCCGCAGAATTTCCTGCGCTTCGGTTATTTCCCGCCGCAGGAGGTTAGGCTTTTTGCGCCTAGTAGCTTCGTTTATCTGGGATTTTATGCTGTTCGGCTTGGCAAGAATTCGTGAGAATATGCCCTCGGTGAATTCCATTGGAGATATTCCGAAAAGCATGAAAAAGCCCGCTGTTAAGCCAACACAGGCAACTATCAGTATTGCGGTCATTTCGTGTTCTCCTTTCCGAGCAATTGGTCAAGTTCCGCCTGCGGCATTCCGTTTTCAAGCAATCTGCGCTGTAACGAAAGCGAAATATCTGCGCTCTTTTCGTGGGTTCCCTTTACGATGAATTTGCCGTTCTCCATGCGGTTTTCGGTGATGTTGTAGCGGTACAGGGAGTGATATTTCCGGGTTCCGTCCGGGCAAATTTCGCACTCCATTATCTCCATGATTCGGCGCTGTTTGTTTTCAAGCTGCTTGGCGTAAACCACTATCGGGAACGCTTCGGTCACGAGATTCAGAATCACGTTATCGTCCACGTTTGGATATTTGCGCTTGCAGAGCGTCACCATTCTGCGCCATGTGGATTCGCAGGAATTTGAGTGAATTGTCGTTATTACCGTGTGACCGGTTCGCGCGGCTTCCTGCGCTGAATCTGCCTCGGAGGAACGCATTTCGCCGACCACGATATAGTCCGGGTGGAAGCGCAGCGCCATGTCCAGCAAATCGTCCTGCGTGACGGATTTGCGCTCGTCCTCTGACTCGCGGGTAATTGTGTGAACTACCTTATTGAGTATTTTCCCCTCCTTGTCACGCTCCACCAAGTCAAGCTCACGAGAGCCGTTTTCAATCGTGAAAATGCGCTTGTCATGCGGAATTGTGGTAAGCAGCCAGCCGGTCAGGGTGGTTTTACCGGAGGAGGTCGCGCCCGCAACCGTAGTAGACACGCCATATCTCACCAGCGCGGACAAAAGCTCCATCATCTCGTCTGTCGCCGTGCCTGATTTAAGGAAATCCTCCTTTTTCAGCTTCTGCGAATTGACGATACGAATTGACGCAGCAACGCCGACGTCCTCGTCCACCAGCGGAGTTTTAAGCACGGCGATACGAATATTTTTGGAGAGGTGACCGAGTATTGCGGGAGAGGTGTTGTCCAGCACCATTCCCGAAACGTGGAGCATACGGCGAACCACATTTATGGCGTGGTCGGGGGACTCGAATTTCTCGTCCAGCTTAACGTTTGTGCCGTTGGAATACTGAACCTCAATATCGTCCCATGAGTTAATGTTTATCTCCTCGATTCCTGTACCGAAAATGTATTTCGTGAGGAAAGAAAACTCCGCCATTTCTGTGTAAAGCTGGTCTATGAGTTGTGTCTGGGACATTCCCTCAACGGAAATTCGGTAGTCCAGCAGGTACTTTCCGATGTACCGCTTGACCTGATTTTTCACCTCGTCGTTGCCTGAATTCACGTTGTTTATGCCGTCTATAACCAGCGCGGAATACTTGCTCGAAATATAGGACTGCACCTCGTTCAGCACATCGGAGAATTCCCGTTTCTTCTCGGATTTGAAGAACAGATTCTGCGTTGTGGAGTTGGTAGTAAATCTCATAAAACAAACACCTCGCGGGGTGCCCCCGCCGCCATTTCGCGCTTTTCTTTTCTTAATTTGCAGGCGAAATTCCCGAAATAAAATGCTGTCATAAAATAAACACCTCATTTGCAATTTTCGACACAGCTTTTCGGAAATCCTTGCTGTTCTTGTCTGTCAGTGCGCCAAACAGATTTCCGGCAAGAAACTGCTGATGAACCTCGTGAGAATGCGCAATTCTGAAGCTCACACCGCCGACCACCTGCTCCACATTTTCGTCCGCTTGAAAGTCCCCGACATTGCTTGCCGCCTTGTACTGCTTGTTCGCGTTGAACTTGTTATCCAGCAGAAGCGGGAGCTGCGAATTGAGATAGGAAATAGACTTTAAGTCGCAGGAAACAAGCCGCAGAACCGCGTCTGATTCAATAAGCGAAACCGCCGACAGCACGTCGTTTGTGATGTTCGAGGTGCAGTCTATGATGATGTAATCCGCCATTCTGCGAAGCTCGGACAGCAGCTCCTGCGCCTGCGTTTCAGTGAACGGCGGGTAGCTGAACGCGTTTTCGCCGTTCTTCATGGCAAGCATGGTGAGGTACTCGTTGCGCTTGTGCAGAATTGCATTCTGCTTGATGAGGTTTCCGGTGACGTGCGCCGCGCCGAGAATTGCTCCCAGCGAGTTTTCGTCCTCCAGATCCGACGGAGGGCAGATGTAAGGCAGAGGCGGCGCGGTCATGTCCGCAAGCACGAGGATAACGTTCTTTTTCTGCGACGCGATGTACCTCGCCAGCTTCACGGACATGGTGGTTTTGCCGGAGGAGGGGCTGCCCCAGACCGCAAGCACCTGATTGTTCTCCTTGTCCGGCGGTAGCTCGAAACAGTTGGATTCCGCTTCGTGGATATCGAATTCGAGGTCAAGCTCCTCGTCCTCGTTGCTGCGGTTCATAATGGATTTAAACAGGTTCGCCATCAGTGGTCACCTCCGTTTCAGCAGTTTCGGTTTCCTGCTCCGATTCGATAATAACCGTGTCTATTACGGGGTTCTTTTCTTTGTTTTCGGCGGGGATTTCATCGGGCGGTACGGGTTCGGAAACTGTGGGCGCTGTCGGCGCTTCAACTTTTTCTTCCTCCGCCTTTTCTGCCTCGGCTAATTCATTGAGCAACTTCTCCTGTGCTGCTATGAATTTCTGAGCGTTATCCGAAGTTCCTCTGTAAACCAGCGACAGGTGGATTTCGCCGTCCGCTTCAAGCTCTGCGAGAATATTCGCCTGCGCCGGAGTTACCAGCAGCGTGACGGTTTCCGGGAGGTCGGGTTCTTCCTCACCGTCTGCGGTGACTACCACCTCGTTCTCGTCGTAGCCCTCCTTGTCTGTGACGGCTATCACCTCGACATACTGAAGCTCGTCCGGCACGACGGTTTCGCCGGACTCACGGAAATCTACCGCAATAACCGACACAATATCTCCCGAAATGAGCTTGCCGGAAAGTCCGCCTGCAAAAGACGGAATTGTAACGGAAATTGCGCGTTTCTCGCCGGTGAGGTTGTAGAGATATGCGTTCTCGCTGGCGGGGGTGTCGCTTATTTTGTTCGGCAGAACATACTCCCCGGCAAGAAGCTCCGAGGATACATATTTCCCGACCACATCTTCCGACTTTTTCAGCACATCAGCGGGCAGATTGTATGCACCTACCTCCACGACCTCAATGTCCTTTTCGGTGATCTCCTGCCCGATTTTGGTGTCCTTTTTCATGCGGACTATCTCAGTGGTGTTCTCCTTTGCCGCATTGAACAGCGGCGTAATTGCGAAGCAGATTATAAGCGACAGCGCAATGCAGACAACGCCGAGGGCGGTTCTGTTTTTCAGTAATTTCATGTGTTTTCCTTTCACATCAACAAAATTGTACAAACATATCCGAACAGCAGAAAAGGAACAAACGGCAGATATTTCACCGCCGTTTTTCCTCTGATTTTCTGAACTGCTGAATAGATTCCGTAAAATGTGAGCATTGAAAGCTGCGCGGTAAAAAGCAGAATTATTGCGCCCTCCAAACCAACGCAGACGCTCAATGCTACGAACAGCTTCACATCTCCGCCACCAATCCCGCCGCAGAACAACGCGACTGCAAACAGCAAGGCTGCCGGGATAAGCCCCCACAGCCTTACCGGCTGAAAGCAAAGCAGCCCAATGAGAGCGACCGCAGCGCAAAGCCAGTTTGAAACCTCACGCTTTTTGATGTCTGTTACTGCGGCAGCGGACAGCAGCGTAAATATGACAACCTCTTGCAGTTCCTGCGGAATCATCAGCCAGCGAAGTTGAACATATCCTCCACCTTCTCGGTGAGAGTGGGCAGGATAGTGTCGCCAAACAGCGCGTACAGACCGCCCAGCAGGAGCGCGCCGATTACCACGGCGATAAGAATTTTAACACCGCTGTCCACGAAATTCTCGCCGCGGGTTGAACGCAGGATTTCCTTTGCCTGAAGCGCCTTTATGGTGATTCTTGTGATTAACTTCTTCATGTGTATTACCTCCATTTTCTGATTACATCGACATTCCCATTTCGGGAGCAGAGCTGTCGTTACTCTGCTCCGCTGCAGCGTTCTGCGCCTGACCAAGCTGCTTTTCAAGGCAGAACTGATACGCTTCTACCGCCGCATTGTTAAGCTGCTGCCTGAATTCCGCCGTTGTGGGGAAGCACACGTCTGTGTAGCTGCCGTCCCTTTTCTGGTAGTTTGGCATGGACAGGAACAGTCCGTTTTTGCCCTCGACCAGCTTCATGCCGCGCACGGCAAAGCAATTCCCGATAGTCGCGGAAACATACGCCTTGACGTTGCTGTCAGGTGCGCCGAGCCTCGTGATTTTTACATCGATCTCCATGTACTACCTCCATCAGCCGGCGAAGTTGAACATATCCTCAACCTTTTCGGTGAGAGTAGGGAGAATGGTGTCGCCGAACAGCGCATACAGACCGCCTAGCAGAAGCGCGCCGATGACCACGGCGATGAGGATCTTGATGCCGCTGTCCACGAAATTCTCGCCGCGGGTTGAACGCAGGATTTCCTTTGCCTGAAGCGCCTTGAGTGTGATCCTTGTGATTAACTTCTTCATGTGTTTTTCCTCCATAAAATGATGTATTTATGCAAAAATCCGCAGATCGCTCTGCGGAATTACATATTGAGTTGTGGTTCGTGGTGCTGCTTTTCCGTAAGCTCTGAAAGCTTTTGCGCAGCCCATTCCGGGATATACTTCTCGTCAATAATACCGAGAAAATCTGTGCGATTGAACTGCGCCTGTTCGCCGTCCGAAAGGAACCTCCCGAACACCTTGCGACCGCTTGCAGTCGGGGAGCAGCCAAAGCCGTTTTCCGCCAGAAAAAGCTGATTTTCCGGCGTTCTGAATTCCTCCTTGAGAGCGGTGTCCCGCAGTATTAACAGCTTTCCAGAGTAGTCCTGCGGCTCGTCCGACCGGACTATATGCTTGCCGTAGAACAGCCCCAGCTCCGAGTACATTTTCTGCACCTGCCCTGCAAGTCCGTCCACCAGACAGCTATGGCAGTTCAGCGCAAATTCGCTGTTTCGTTCGCTTTTCGGGATATTGAACGACTTTGCCCATGTCCTGTTGTCCCGGCATATTCTGCCGTCACCGCTGTGCTGTTCAATTGTGTTCGCAATTATCCACATTGTACGGTCAAAGCCGAATTCCTTGACGGTCTGCTGAACGCACTCCGAAGGAAGATTATATCCGTCAAACCTTTCCGCAACCATTTTGTCCAGAAAATCCCGGCAGCGGATATTCTCGCAATGGCTGTCTTTCCAGAGCTGAACGCGATCGGTACTTTTGGCTTCGCGGAGCGAATTTCTGTACAAATGTTTCATTCAGTCCTCCTGTTCGCACATGGGAAGAATACCTCTTTCCTTGAGGAACTGATACAAGAACAGCCGTCCCGCCTGCGTCCAGCAGGTGTGCATAACAGATTTGTCCTCGCCTATCTGGTAGGTTTTGCTCTGGGTGTAATTTTTGTCGGCGTACTCCGCATACAGCACCCACGAATTGCGGATAGGGAACTGGATTCTCAGCTCATGCAGCAGTTTGTTGAACGCTACCGCGGACATTCCGTAGTCCTTTGCAATCTGAGTGACCGGAACGGCATTTTTGCTGTTCAGAATTTGGTCGTAATACCGCGCCTTGACCGTGAGGAAAGCGTTTTCTTCTTCGAGCTTCTGACGTTTCTCCTGCTCGTCCGCGAGGGTGTTCAGCAGCTTTGCAAGCTCACGGGGATCGCTCATTGTCTTGTGAAGCATTTCGGCGGTGAGATATGCGCCGTTCCTTCGAATCGATGGAAGTACCTCGGCGGTCACCCAATGCTTGAACGCCTTTGCGGAGGGCAGCTTGCTCGAAAGGATAAGACTGTACATACCGCTTTCGTTTATCAATTTACCCTGCGTTCCATTGACGGTGAACGAATCGTTCACCGTTACATCATCGCTGTCAACATGGTCGCGAAGAGCCTTTGCAGGATTAGTGTAGCCGAGCGAAAGTGCAACGTCTTTACCCACAAACCACGGCTCTCCATTAATGTTCAGCGTGCGGATTTCTCCGAACAGCTCATGCCGGAACAGTATTACTTCCGAATTACTCATCAACAGCCTCCTGAATTATAAGCCGCCCGTTCTCGGCGCAGACCTCCAGCGTACTGCCCGCGGGGATTCCGGCGTCGTCAAGGTATACCTGCGGAACGATGATTTCCTCATCGCCGAGGTGTATTGAGATTCTCACCTCATCGCCGGGGCGCAGGTCGAGAATCTCCTGCGCCTGCTCCGAGAGCTTCAGATTGCCGTTACCAGTGATCTTGCAGTTAAATGTTACCATAATTGTCCTCCTCGTCAAAAAATGAAATCTGTCTGTTGCTGTTCAAACGTTCGTTCAGGTCGTAGTTTGCAATAAGCAGTTCTCCAAACATACTGCCGCCGTCAAAACGCTGGCGTATATTGTTCAGGCGCTCGTATGCGTACATCGCGCAGCCGTCGTACAGACTGCGTATTTCCGGGCAGTCGTTGTAGGAAACCATGAACTTGCCGGATATCCCGGAAAGCACGTTGCGAAGCCGTTCGTGGTCGGCAGTCCCGAAGCCGACGTTCTCGTAGTAGCTCTCCGTGTTGAAGTACGGCGGGTCGCAGTAAAAAAAGCTCACCTCGCTGTCCTGCTGCGAAATGAGCTTCTCGAAATCTTTGTTTTCTATTACGACTTTCTGTAACCTGCGGCAAGCCTGCTCGATAAGCGGGAAGTTGCTCCACATGGAATGGGGCTTACCTCCGAAGCTGTCGCAGGAACTCGCGTAGCTGTACCGGATTAGCTGGTAGAACTCAGCAGCGCGTTTCACATCACCGATTTGCGCCGGTTCGCTGATTATGTGCTTTATCCGGTCGAAGTCCTCACGGCTGTTAAGCACATATCTGAGCCGTTCAATTAGCTCAGCGCTGTGGTCGCGGACGCAGGTGTACAGATTTGAGATGTTGCTGTTGAAGTCGTTGAACACCTCGAAATCATTGTTGGGCGGTTTCGCGAACAGAATCCACCCGCCGCCTCCGAAAACCTCGATGTACTTTTCGTAGTACACCGGGAATCTCGGAATTATAATGTCCCGACTGCTTTTCTTACCGCCGATCCAGCTCATAAAGCTGTTGATACTCATCACCTCTTTCGGCAATTCTGCTGTGAACGAAAGCGGTTTCAACCGAAAAAGTATTGTGAGTTCGTGCAAACGCCTGCGTTCACAGGCTGATTGCATTATTTACATTGTAGGAGAAATATTAGGGGCTTCTTCCGGGTCATGGAATTCGTAGGTCTGGGTCTTTTCATTGAACGCGAACCCCTCCTCGGCGAGATCCAAGCCCCACAGCTCTGCAGCAAGCTCGAATGCCTCCTTGCTGTGAATCTCAAAGCGGGTCAGCTCAGAAATCTCGCCGCTCTTGAATTCTGCTTCTCCAGTATTTACACCGACGTCCTCATCTGCCCAGCGACTTAAAATTGTGATGTCGGGGAACTTCTCGGACAAGGCTTGCAGTATGGGGACAGGCGCAGACCACGGGGTCGTGAATTCGATAGTGTCGCTGCTGACTGCTTCCTGATTGCCAGCCTCCCATTTGCATCCCCACGCTTTTACTCGCCACTCATACCATGTCGGCGCGCCGTATTGCATGATGTTGTCCAGATAGATTCTGCCCTTTTCCAGCACCTTACGATTGACGTTTGCCGTCATGACATTTGGTTTTGAATGCGAATAGAAAGCATTCACTTTACTTACGGTTTCACGGAATTCGTCCGGCTGGAGCTTCTTCTCTCCGAAATCTTCGGTAATGGGATTTATTGCGGTGAGGATCGCTGACAGGCAGGGGACTTCCATGCTGCCGGCATCGACGTTAAGGCTCTCCGGCATGGGGATAATTTTGTTGAAGTCTATTACGGCGGAATGCTCGATGCTTTCGTTCTTGTCCGGTTTGATGAAGTCCATAAGCTAGGCAATTCGGCTTTCATCTCCGCTGAATCGGACTTGGTTTATAATATAGTTTGGAATTGTTATTACCTCCTGTTAAATGATTTGACAAACATCACATCTGGATATCCTGCGATTTATTTTCCAAGCATTCCTGGGAAGCACTGAACACTTCAGCTTCAAGGGCAAGCTGCTTTTCCACCAGCACAGGACGGAGCTTCTCCATATATTCACTATTGAAGCACCTATCCACATAGATTCCGAATGTGTTCAATTCCCGTACGGGTCACCATAAGCATAGCTCACATTTGGCTTAATGAAGCCTTTTGTGGGCTTTTCTTTTTGCCCTGAAACCGCCGATGGGTCTTATTTGGGTCTTATTTCGCTCAAGCCCCTCTTTTCTTGAAATCCAGAGCCTCCGCCACAGCGTTACAAGCCTTGACTTGGTTCTCACGGAACATATGCCCGTAGATGTTCAGGCTCGTGCTTACCTGCGAATGTCCGAGGATTCCCGATACTGTTGTCGGGTCAATTCCTGCGCCGATAAGCAAGCTCGCGTGCAGATGTCGAAAAGTATGAATGCCATAAAATGGGAAATTGTGTTCTTCACAAAACTCTTTCAGCCAGCCGTAGGGCGTTTGCGGGTTCATAGGAAGCCCGTTCCACTTTGTGAACAGGCGGTCGTTCTCGACCCATTTATCGCCGAGCCGCTGTTTCTCCTTTTCCTGTTCTGCTCTGAATTGTTCAAGAATTGCAAGCACCTCGGGCGGCAGCTTGATGAAGCGCACCGAGTTCTCGGTTTTTGTGGTGTCCGTGTAAATTCCCTTTGCCTTCGTGTAATTAGAGGTGCGCTGAATATGCACTACACCCGTTTCAAAATCAATGTCCTTCCACTCCAAGCCAAGCATTTCGCCACGGCGCATACCGCTGTAAATATCAAGTGTGAAGAATGTACGCCATTTCAGCGGTGCTGTTTCAAGCAGCTTCAGAAACTCCTCTTTTTCCTGTATCGAGAGGATTTTGCGCTCTTTCTTATTGCCTTTCGGGATTGTTACACGGCGGCAAGGATTATCGGTCAGCATATCCATCTTAATCGCATAGTCAATCACAGTCGAGATGAACGAAAGATAATGCACCATCGTCTTATGGGAAAGCGGCTTTTTCGTAATCTCGTTTACGCCGTCCTGTGCAAGTGAATTGATGAATTTCTGAATAAGTCGGGTGGTTATCTTGTCCAGCCGGATATGTCCGATTGCCGCATAAACCCGCTTTGTGAGCTGTCTTTGCCGTGTGTAGGTCGTACTTTTTAGGTTGAGCTTTGCGTATTCTTCAAACCATTCCTCGGCGAATGCTTCAAACTTTACCGCCGATACGATTTGCCCACGCTTGCACTCCTCCTCAAAAAGAATTGCCTGTCACTGTACCTCCTTTTCGATTTGCTTTGCGGTCATTTTCTCGTCGGGCGTCCAGGTC
>CAMAGG010000081.1 GCA_945833805.1 uncultured Clostridia bacterium
CAAGACTTTTTGGGGCTTCGCCCCTCGCCCCCATTGCCCGACAAATTACAATTTATTATATAAATCCACTTATTATATAAATCCACCAAAATTAAAGCCTTACTTTATCTTCCTTGCCTCGCAATAGAAGCGTTTGTCGTGGGCGTGACCCATGGAGAAAGTCTTTCTGGGAAGCGCGCCGTCCTTGATGACCGTAGGGAAAAGCTCCTCTTTAGTCATGGATGGAAGCAGGAAGCCTATGCTGTTCTTCGCGGAGGAAAGGCTCTCAACTACCTCCTCGCCGTGGATATAGTCGATTTTGCCGGAGTTCTCAGCCAGCCACTTGTCAAGGAAAATCTGTAAACTGCCTACCGTGAGATTTGCGGTGGGCTTTGAAACGGAATACCGCTTCCTTTCGCCGTTGAGAAGCACTGTGAACGACTGACCCGCCGCGCCCTCGGTAAGCCCAAGCTCAGCAGTCATATCCTCCATGAGCTTAGCGGCGTCGGTTTCGGTGATCACTCTGTGGATAGCCTCAAATTCCAGCGCTTCGCTGTGCAGGTTCACCACCTCCGCAAGAGCATAGCGGGCGAGCGCGGTTTCCGGCGCACCAGCGCGCTTCTTCTGCTCGTAGCATTCCTTTGCGGTGGCAAGGGAGTGGTTTCCGTCGCCCATTGCGTACAGCAGCACTTCCTCGCCGGACAGCCCGTAGCGGCGGTTGAAGTCCTCCTTGTCCGCAAGCTTGTCCAGCGCCGCGAACACCTCCTGCGCAGCCGTTCCGTCCACAAGCCACCCCTCAAGATGACCGCCGTTCTGCATGAGATCAAAGTCGTACAGCTTTTTCAGGGTATCCCGCTTTGCTTCAAGCGGCTCGATAACAGTCCTCTTCACATCGTCAATAAGTATCATTATGTGCGGAAGCTCCAGAGCTGCGTCCCGGCGTATTTTCACACGGGGAGGTATTCTTGACGCAACTGTGGCTTCGGTGGCGCGCACCTGCGACTTGCTTCCCTTGTTGTAGTCATACTGTTCAAGATCGATCGCGCCGACAAGCCCTGTTCTTACCTTTCCGTCAGCCTGAGTGCGCCGGGTAAGTATCAGAGCGGATTTGTATTCCTCAAAAAGCCTTTTGTCAAGATACTCCTGCATGGTCTGATTGATCTTCGCTATGCGCTGCTCTGCGCTTCCGTCCTCAAGGTAAACCTCCGGGAGAATAAGGTTGAGCGCCGAGGGGGAGTTCCCCGCGATCTCCGCGGTCTTTGCCCAGTATTCCGGCTCGCTGGTGTACTGGTCGCAGGCAACCACCGACCACTTTGCCATTCCCTCGCTGTCAAGCTTCGGGAGGAGTATATCTGCTGATGTAAATGCTGTCATTGCTGTATGTCCTTTCTCTTTGTCCGCCGAGGCGGTTTTTTCGATATTGATGATATTGATATTATAGCATAAATCGCAGGGGTTGGCAACTGTTTTTTTCTTTCCGCCGGAACAAGCTCTTTTTTCTTGTCCGAAGAATAGAAATTCTGCATAATAATTTCCCATAAACAGTTGAATTTTTTCGGAGGCTATGCTATAATTACAGTGAAATTACTCAGGTTCAGCTAAGGCACAAAGCTAATTTAGCTAAGAACGCAAAACTAACCTAACACAATTGAGGAGAATTGTATGGAAAACAAATTCTTAGGACTGACCCCGCCCATGGGGTGGAACTCATGGAACACCTTCACATGGGAGATAAACGACCAGCTTATCCGTGGAGCGGCAGACGCAATGGTAAACGAGGGTCTGAAGGATGCAGGCTATGAGTACATAGTGATCGACGACTGTTGGAGCGAGAAGCAGCGTGATAAGAACGGAAAGCTGGTTCCCGACCACTGGAAGTTCCCGGAGGGAATAAAACCGGTTGCGGACTATGTTCACAGCAAGGGGCTGAAATTCGGTATGTATTCCTGCGCCGGAACTCATACCTGCGGCGGACACCCCGGCAGCTTTGAGCATGAGTTCGACGACGCTGAAACCTTTGCTGAATGGGGTGTTGACTATCTCAAGTACGATTATTGCTACAAGCCGGATCATATCCCCGGCGAGATACTCTACAAGAGAATGAGCACAGCGCTGCGCAACTGCGGCAGAGATATCATGTTCTCCGCCTGCAACTGGGGCAACGACAATGTGTATAAATGGATAAGGGAGTCCGGGGCGCATCTGTTCCGCTCCACCGGGGATATTCAGGATAACTGGGAGTCCATAAAGCGGCTCGCCCTGTCCCAGATAGGAAACGAGTGCTACGGCGGCAATTTCTGCCATAACGACATTGATATGCTGGTTGTCGGAATGCACGGCGGCAGCAACAACGAGTGGATAAACTCCGCAGAGGGCGGCGTGAATGTCATTGCGGACAGCGGCGAGGCTATGCCGAAGCTCGGCGGCTGCACCGATGAGGAATACCGCACCCATTTCAGCCTTTGGGCTATCATGAATTCTCCGCTGATGATAGGCTGCGATATCCGGAAAATGACTCCGGCAACAAAGGAGATACTCACCAACAAGGACGTTATCGCCATAAATCAGGACATCGAGTGCCGAGGACCTTACTGCATCAAGCAGTGGAACAACCCGGACAATGTGTTCTCTCTGGTGAAGCCACTTGCAAACGGCGATTACGCTATCGGAATGTTCAATTTCGGCGACCGCGCCGGAGAGATGAGCCTTCAGTTCTGGGATATCGGCATTCCCGCCGCTTCGGGCAGAGGGCTTTCGGTTTACGACTGCTGGAAGCACGAGGAGCTTGGTGTGTTCACCGAGCGTTATGTCACCACGGTTGAACCTCACGGCTGCATGGTGCTCCGTGCCAAAGTCGTTAAGGTGTAATGGGAAACTATTCCACCTGCAAGAAATGCGGTTCGCCCCTCGGCTCAGACGATATCGCAATACATCAGAAGCTGGTTTCCCGAAATGATACGGAGTTCTTCTGCATCGACTGCCTTGCGGAATATTACCGTACCACCCGCGAGGTGATCCAGCAGCGCATAGACTACTACCGCAGAAGCGGAAAATGCACGCTTTTCAGATGATTCTAAAGATTATATACAGAAAGGAAAAATGCAGATACTCATGAAAAAGTTTATTTCAATAATGCTCGCGGCGGCAATGGCGCTCACCCTCACCGCCTGCAACAATTCCAGCTCCGGAAGCTCCGACAGTTCCGGCGCTTCCGAAAGCTCCCAGACCGGCGCGGACTCATCGGATACCAACGCTGACAATTCTTCGGCGGGGGATACCTCTGACGGCGGAGAAACAAAGCTGCTGTCAAATCCGATCGCGCTCAACTCCGAGGGAGATATCGACATGGACGTGGCGCTTGCATATGAAACGGATTTCGACGCGCTGAAGGCTTCCTTTGACGCAAAAGAAGTAGACCCCTCAAAGCCGGTTTCCGATAACTCCAGTGAATCCACCATGGAGGTGTGGAATTACCTCCGCAGCGTTTACGGAAAGCAGGTCATCACCTGTCAGCAGATGATGGGCACCGAATGCTACGAGGATCTGGTGTTCTACAACGCGACAAGCGACCTCACCGCGATGAAGGGTTATGACTTCATCTTCTGCACCGGAAACTATCAGGACGAATCCATGATAGATAAAGCGATAGAGTGGTCAAAGGAATCCGGCGGTCTTGTGACCTACACATGGCACTGGAATGTCCCCAGAGATATTGACGATCTCTCTCTCGGATACGCATTCTACACCGAGGATATCGTTAATTTCAGCCAGGTCAACGCAGTCACACCCGGCACAAAGGAATATGAGCAGGTCATTCACGACATTGACCTCATTGCTACAAAGCTCCAGCGGCTGGAGAGCGAGGGCATCACCGTCCTGTTTCGTCCGCTGCATGAAGCGAGCGGCTCATGGTTCTGGTGGGGAGTTCAGGGCAAGGAAAGCGTAACGAACGAGGTGTTCCAGAAGCTGTGGTATATGATCTACGACCGTATGGAAAACTACCACAAGCTTACAAACATCATCTGGGTATGGAACGGTCAGAGCAACCACTGCGCTATCCACCCCAACTCATACGATATCGCCGGAATAGACAAGTATTATGACGGCGCCGATACCTCCACAGCTGCTCTTACCGAGTATTACAACAGCTGCTATTCGGCTCTTCAGGGCTTTGACGCAAAGTGCGCTGAGCTTGCCGGACTTGAAAGCACCGGAAAAATGATCGCTCTGTCAGAGTGCGGCTATATCCCCGACCCGCAGGGCTGCGTTGACAACAACAATATGTGGCTTTATTACATGGTATGGAACGGAGATTTCATCTGTGAAACTACTGATTCAGGAGCTGTTAAGGTAGATCTTAACGGAACTCCTTCCCCTAACCCCGAACGCCTGACTAATGAAATGCTTGTGGAATATTTCGGGAACGACACTTTTGTTACCCTGAAAAAGCTGCCGGAATTCAGTTTCGGTACAAGGGATATTCCTCAGAAGATAAAGAGCTGGGAGTATTTCAAGGTAGGCTGACCGCTTTTGAATAAATCCGCTCTGATAACAAATAATAATCCGGCGCAGGCTTGCTGCTTGCGCCGGATTTTTTATCGGAGGGGATAACATGGACAAGCCTGACAGAACGGGTTTTTCAGGCAGGATAGGCTTTGTGCTTTCGGCGGCGGGTTCGGCTGTCGGGCTGGGAAATATCTGGAGATTTCCATATCTCGCGGCGGAATACGGCGGCGGGATATTTCTGCTGGTATACATTCTGGTGACGCTTATTTTCGGCTTTCCTATAATGGCAATGGAAATAGCCATAGGCAGAAAGGCGGGAAGCTGCTGCGTCAACGCTTACGGTATAGTGGACAGTAGAGCGTCGTTTCTGGGTTGGCTCACCAGCGGCATCACTCTGATAACTCTGCCTTATTACTGTGTGATAGGCGGCTGGGTGCTGAAATACGCAGCGGTGTATATCGTTGGGGAAGGCTCCGAGGCGGCAGCAGCCGGCTATTTTGAGAGCTTTATTTCCGGAGTTCCCCAGCCGCTTGTCTGGCAGCTTGCCTTTATCGGACTTGCCGCAGCTATAATCATCTGCGGAGTCAAGAACGGCATTGAGCTTGCGAACCGCTTTCTTATGCCTGCGCTGATAATCATTGCGGTGATAGTCGCGGCGTATACGCTGACGCTTCCCGGAGCGCTGGAGGGCGCAGCGTGGTATCTCACCCCGGATCTCTCGAAATTCTCTTTCAGGACTGTGCTGGCGGCAATGGGACAGATGTTCTGGTCGCTGTCGCTGTCCAGCGGTATAATGGTCACGTTCGGAGCGTATCTAGGCAGCTCCCAGAGCATAGAAAAATCAGTTAAGCAGATAGAGATATTCGACCTCGGCGCGGCGTTCCTGTCCGGACTTATCGTGATACCTGCGGTTTTTTCGTTCTCCGGAGGTGATCAGCAGGCGCTGACCTCCGGCGCGGGGCTTATGTTCACCACTCTTCCGAAGGTATTTGACGCAATTCCCTCCGGCAGGATAATCGGCGTGCTGTTTTTCATTCTGGTGATGTTCGCCGCAGTCAGCTCCGCTATCTCCATGATGGAGGTGAACACCGCCAATCTCATTGAGCGATTTCACCTGAAACGCTGGCAGGCTGCGCTTGTCATGGCGGGAGTGCTTGCGGTTCTTGGCATTCCGCCGGCTCTCGGTTACAGCCTCTGGGACGAGTTCATGCCGCTTGGTATGACTATCCTGGATTTCGAGGATTTTATCGGAAATTCGATCGTTACTCCTATCGCCGCGCTGCTCGCCTGCCTGTTCTTCGGCTGGGTGGCTCACCCGCGCATACTATCTCAGGAGATACAGAAGGGGAGCGGCTTCAAGCGCAGAAAAAGCTTTGAGTTCACAATACGCTGGCTTGCTCCGGCGGTGATATTGGCGGTGCTGGTGGGGTCTGCGATAGGATAAATTCTCACCTGGGGAGAAGCTGCATTTGTTCAAAATTACTATATTTTGACCTTGTTTTTCGTTTTTAAAGTAAAATTCCGGAGCAAAATAAAATGATAACGATTTCAGCCCTTGTAATTCTTTGCTTAATATTGTATACTGAATTAGACGGTGTTTTTTTGTCCGCAGGGAGTGGCATTAACATAAAATGTCAGCGGACTGCAAGCCGTAATACAATCTGCGAGGGAGTTTTTCCCTCGGTTCTTCCCAAAGAAGAACAAGTAAGGAAGGAAGGTCATAAATGAAATTCGGTTATTTCGACGACGCAAACCGCGAATACGTCATTACTTCTCCCCGCACCCCCTATCCGTGGATAAACTACCTCGGAACGCAGGGCTTCTTCTCTCTGATATCCAACACCGCAGGCGGTTACAGCTTCTACAAGGACGCTCGTCTGCGCCGTATCACCCGCTACCGTTACAACAACGTTCCAGTTGACATGGGCGGCAGATATTTCTACATCAAGGACGGCGACACCGTGTGGAATCCCGGCTGGTCGCCCGTAAAGACTGAGCTTGACAGCTACGAGTGCCGCCACGGCATGGGCTACACTATCATCACCGGCTCCAAGAACGGCGTGAAGGCTACCGTAAAGTTCTTCGTACCGCAGGACTTCAACGGTGAGATCCAGAAGGTCACTATCACTAACGAGAGCAAGGAGAAGAAGAGCCTCAAGCTGTTCAGCTTCCTCGAATGGTGCCTGTGGGACGCTAACGACGATACCACCAACTTCCAGAGAAACTACAATACCGGCGAGGTGGAGATACTCGGCTCGACTATCTATCACAAGACCGAATACAAGGAGCGTCGCGACCACTTCGCATTCTACACCGTAAACGCCCCCATTCAGGGCTTTGATACCGACCGCGAGACCTTTATCGGTCTGTACAACGGCTTCGACAAGCCTGCGGCTGTTTTCGAGGACGGCAAGGCAAGAAATTCCGTTGCAGACGGTTGGAGCCCCATTGCTTCCCACTACATCGAAATGGAGCTTGCTCCCGGCGAGAGCAAGGATCTTGTATTCTGCCTCGGTTATGTTGAAATGCCCGCAGACGAGAAGTTCGACCCGAACGGCGCAGTCGAGGGCTTAAAGGCAAGCTACACCGTTGACGGAAACGGCGATCCCAAGCCCGCAATGAACATCATCAACAAGAAGAAGGCTCTGGAGATGATGTCCATGTGCGACACCGCAGAAAAGGCTGACAAGCTGTTCGACACCCTCAAGGCTTACTGGGACAAGCTGCTCATGCAGTACAACGTTGATTCTCCTGACGACAAGCTCAACAGAATGGTCAACATCTGGAATCAGTACCAGTGCATGGTTACATTCAATATGAGCCGTTCTGCTTCCTACTTCGAGAGCGGCATCGGCAGAGGAATGGGCTTCCGCGACTCCAATCAGGATCTTCTGGGCTTCGTTCACCAGATACCCGAAAGAGCGCGTGAAAGACTTATCGACCTCGCGGCTACCATGCTGGAGGACGGCGGCGCTTATCACCAGTACCAGCCGCTCACCAAGAAGGGCAACCACGAGCTTGGCTCTAACTTCAACGACGACCCGCTGTGGATGATACTTGCAGTGGCTCAGTACATAAAGGAAACCGGCGATGTTTCCATTCTGGACGAGAAGGTTCCCTACGAGAACAAGGATGAGCTTGCTGACACGATGCTCGACCACATGAAGAGAGCGTTCAACCATGTTGTGAACAAGGTAGGCCCGCACGGACTGCCGCTCATCGGACGCGCAGACTGGAACGACTGCCTGAATCTCTCCTGCTTCTCCGACAAGCCCGGCGAGAGCTTCCAGACCTACAACAACAAGGAAATGTTCACCGAGCCGCCTTTTTACAGCCAGACCGCAGAGTCTATCATGATCGCGGGTATGTTCTGCTTCATCGCGCCTGAGTACCCGGCAATGTGCCGCCTCAAGGGTGACGAGGAGGAAGCAAAGCGCGCAGAAGCCGCTATCGAGAAGATGAGAGAGCTTACCGTACAGTACGGCTATGACGGAGAATGGTTCCTCCGTGCTTACGACCACAACGGTCAGAAGGTCGGCTCTCACGAGTGCGAAGAGGGCAAGATCTTCATCGAGCCGCAGGGCTGGTGCGTTCTCGCAGGTCTTGGCAAGGACAAGGGCTACGACCTCAAGACTCTTGAGTCTATCGACAAGTACCTCAACTCCAAGCATGGTCTGGTGCTGAACAACCCTGCATTTACCAAGTACTATGTACAGTACGGCGAGATCTCCACATATCCCGGCGGATACAAGGAGAATGCCGGCGTATTCTGCCACAACAACGCGTGGATCATCTGCGCAGAGGCTGCGGTGGGACACGGCGACAAGGCTTATGAATATTACAGCAAGATCGCTCCCGCTTTCCGCGAGGACATCTCCGACCTGCACCGCACCGAGCCGTATGTTTACGCTCAGATGATCGCGGGCAAGGACGCAAAGCGTCATGGCGAGGCTAAGAACAGCTGGCTCACTGGTACTGCTGCATGGAACTTCGTTGCGGTTTCCCAGTACATTCTCGGTGTAAAGCCCCAGTACGACGGTCTGAAGATCGATCCGTCCATTCCCGCTGAATGGGACGGCTTCAAGGTTTCCAGACAGTTCAGAGGAGCTACCTACAATGTGACTGTAAAGAACCCGAACCACGTTTCAGCAGGCGTAAAGAGCATGACGGTTGACGGAAAGGCAGTTGACGGAAATGTGATCCCGGCAATGAACGGCGGCGTTCATGAGGTCGAGGTAGTACTCGGCTGATAAAGCTGAAAAACACAAAGCCGGAGGAGCATTCCCCCGGCTTTTTTCTGAAAGGAGCGTACCGAATGTTCCGTGGGAATATCCTGCTTATCGACAAATTCAACGGCATGAACACCCTGATCGCCGGATATCTCACCGCTTCGGGATTTCAGGTGGACTGTATGCGCTCGCCGGAGGAAATAACCGATCAGAAGCTTACCACGGCGCATCTGGCGCTGCTGGATATCGGTACTGCCGGGGACGGTCTGCGGGACATTCTGGAGCGACTGAACGGCGCCGGAGTTCCGGTGGTGGTGCTTACCTCGGAGCAGGATATGTCCGGCAGGCTTACTGCGCTGGAATTGGGCGCAGCAGACGTGATGAGCCGCCCTCTGGATATGGCGGAGCTTGTCGCAAGGATACGCTCGGCGCAGTCCCGGACGCTTCTTGCGTCACCGTTTGCTAACCGACCCCCGGTGAGTTTCGGCGGAATTACGGCGGACATTGTGAAGTACAAGGTCACTCTTGACGGAGAGCCGCTTTTGCTTCCGCCAAAAGAGATCTCGCTGCTTTATCTGCTTATTAGCAATCCGGACAGGGTTTTCAGCCGGGAGGAGCTTTCCCGTCAGCTTGGAAGCTCCGGAAGCTGTACCGACAGAACGGTAAATATGTATATCAGCCGGCTGAAAAAGGCTGTCGGCAGATATTCCGACAATATCGTTTCGATTCGGTCAGTGGGGTATAAGTTTACGAGTGATGAGCGTTAATACATAATTGATCCGAATGAGGTAAACAAAATGAACTTAGTTAAACTGGAGAGAATTTCAGATATGCTTCGTTCCCAGGTGGAAAGCGGGCAGGTCAAGGGCTGCTCCGCTTATGTGCTGAAGAACGGCAGACCTATCTACCGTGCGAATGCCGGAATGGCTGACGAGGCGCGGGGGATTAAATGGAGCAACGATACCATTGTACGGCTGTATTCCATGACAAAGCCTATTACTGCGGCAGCGGCAATGATACTGCTCGACCGGGGTCAGCTTGACCTGTCCGATAAGGTGAGCTGGTTTATTCCCGGATTCAGAAATCAGACGGTGATGACCGATGACGGAAAAACCGAGACTGTCCGTCAGGAGGTCTGTATAAAAGACCTGCTGGACATGACCTCCGGGCTGTGCTACCCCGACAGAAGCTTCCCGGCGGGCAGTGTGATGCAGGATCTTTACGACAGGATAGCTGATGAAGTCGCGGCGGGTAAGCCTACCGACACTATGGGATATGCTAACCTCATCGGGCAGCAGCCTCTCGCGTTCCAACCCGGCGACCACTGGCTGTACGGTACCTCTGCTGACGTACTGGGCGCGGTCATTGAGGCGGTTTCCGGGAAGAGGTTCGGGGATTTCCTGCAGGAGGAGCTGTTCGAGCCGCTTGGCATGAAGGATACGGATTTCTGGGTGCCGGAGGAGAAGCTGAGCCGTTTCGCTGAGAATTATGAGGAGAAGGACGGAAAGCTCGTTCCCTGTATGTGGCAGCATCTGGGACTTACATATCTGTGCAGGAAACCGCCGGAGTTCCAGTCCGGAGGGGCAGGTTTATGCTCCACAATGGACGACTATGCGGCATTCGCCGAAATGCTGCTTAACGAGGGTGTTTACAACGGCAGGAGGCTGCTCAGCCGCAACGCAGTGAGGTATATGACCTCAAATCAGCTTTCGCCTGAGCAGCTGAGGACATTCAACTGGGAGCAGCATTCCGGCTGCGGCTATGGAAATCTTATGCACATTGCGCGGGATAATGCCGGGATCTCCACACGTCCCGGAGAATACGGCTGGGACGGCTGGCTGGGCTGTTTCTTTGCAAACGACCCGCAGAATGGATACACTTTCCTGTATTTCATTCAGCGCTGCGGCGGTCTGGGAGGACGTCCGTTCAGAATGATAAAGCAGATAGTTTACGGCGCGGAGGATTGAGTCGTATTTGTAACGGTTCTGCTGATTTACTTAAGGCAACACCGCACAATTAACGGCTTACGCCTTTGCCAAGCGACGGCTTCGCCTTACGCAAAGCTTGCTTGCATATTTTCCGTTATATTGCACAAATTCTCCTTGACGGGCGTGTCTCCCCCGGGTGGGGGAGGTGGCACGAAGTGCCAGAGGGGCTGACCGACAGACCAGCCCGCCTGCGTCGAATTTATACAATCTAACGAAAAACCAAGTTGTGCCAATCAGCGAAGCGTATTATTGGCACAACTAGCTGCGCAATCGAACGACAATAATTATGCGGTATTGCCTTAACAAATAGCCTAAAAAATCGTTAAAAATACTGGTATGTATTGTAAAATCCTCTATTGACTTTTTCTTCGGGATATTATATAATAATAAAAACAGCATTGTCTAAATATAAGGGGATCTCTAAAAACCGAGCCTCGAACAGATTTTCGTACATGATTTGTATCAGATGCAAGGCGTCAAACCGCAGTAATACTTGATGTATTTCAAGGTTTGACAACGC
>CAMAGG010000082.1 GCA_945833805.1 uncultured Clostridia bacterium
AGCCGCCGTCCCAGTGATCGTTGATTATGACGTACATATCCGCGTCCAGCGCCCATGTAACTACTTCGTCAACGCGCTGCATAAGCCGCTCGTCAATGGTGTAGTCGCCGCTCTCAAAATTCATTCCGTTTGTCCACGCTATCGGAATTCTGATAGTGTCAAACCCTGCTGCTTTCATGCCCTGTATCATTTCCTGAGTAGTACGGGGCTGTCCCCAGTTTGTTTCAAAGGAGGTGGGGCTGGAGCCGCTGAGATACCCCTGATGATTGTACGCCTCAAGCGTGTTTCCGAGGTTTATTCCGTTGCCCATTGCACGGATCACTTCAAGAGATGTCATTGTATTGCCCTCCGCCGGGGTGGAGATATTCTCCGGGTCTGCTGCGGATACAGCCGGGTCCGCTGATGATACAGCCGAGTCTGCTGAGGATACAGCCGGGTCTGTCGATCCGGAAACAACAGATTCCTCAGACGGAGCTTCTCCTCCCGCGCAGCCGGTGAGCAGCATTGCCGCCGAAAGCAGCGAAGCAATGCAGGCACGTTTGAACGAAGTTTTCATCATAATTTCCTCCGATGTGAATTTGAACAGTTGAATTGATCGCTTGTAAAAACGATTACATAAGTATTCTAGCACAAAAATTATTTATTTTCAAGCGGTAATTTGGACATATTTCTGTACAAAAACGACACATGGCAAAATCGTTATATTATTCGGGAAAAAGATGTTATGAGTAAGAACAGCTTGATTTTTTCATCATGTTGATATATAATGTATATAAATTAATCAAAAAGAAAAGAGAAAACCGCCATGCCTGAATTTATAGAAATAACCGACTTGTCAGCCCCCGGAGCTGACATATATACAAAACTCACAGAAGCGCAGCTGAGAAACAGACTTGAGCCTGAAAAGGGAATATTTATTGCCGAAAGCCCAAAGGTGATCGCGCTTGCGCTGGACGCGGGATATGAGATACAGTCTGTGCTGACCGAAGAACGCTGTCTTGATGGCTGCGCGAAAGATATTATTTCCCGGTTAGGCGATATCCCTGTTTACCTTGCCGGGCAGGAGATTCTGTCCCAGATAACCGGATATAAACTCAACCGCGGAGTTCTCGCCGCAGTTAAGCGTCCCGCTCAGAAAAGCGCGGAGGATATTTGCCAGAACGCGCACCGTATAGCAGTGCTTGAAAATATTGTAGACAGTACCAATCTGGGCGCGGTTTTCCGCTCGGCGGCGGCTCTTGGGATCGATGCGGTGCTGATAACTCCCTCCTGCTGCGATCCGCTGCTCAGACGTGCAGTCCGGGTAAGCATGGGAACGGTGCTGCTTGTTCCGTGGGCTGTGATCTGCGATACTCCTGAGGACTGGTTCAGTAACGGAACGGCGAAGCTCAATTCATGGGGCTTCAGAACTGCGGCAATGGCGCTCAGCGACAGATCCGTAAGCATTGACGACCCTGCCCTCGCCGCCGAGGAAAAGCTAGCGATCGTCCTCGGAACAGAGGGGGACGGGCTTTCAAAGGATACGATAGCCCGATGTGATTACACTGTGAAGATACCTATGTATCACGGTGTAGATTCCCTCAATGTCGCGGCGGCGGGAGCGGTCGCGTTCTGGGAGCTGAGGTGGCGCGGCGGCTCAACCGGAAGCCGTTCGTAATGAAGCAGGGAATATCATCAGAATAACGATCCCCGCAGAATTTGTCTGCGGGGAAATTTAATAAGCTGAGCGCCGGGTTTGACTGATCTTGTGAAGTATTCCTTTACCTTGCGGCTTTAAAGCCGGTGATGTCCTTGATTACCTCACCCGCGATTATAAGACCCACGACTGACGGAACAAACGCATTGCTTCCCGGAACCTGATTGCGCTGTGTGCATTTACGAGCTGTTCCGGGCGGGCAGACGCAGTGCTGCTTGCAGCTTATTGCCATATCATCCACCGGTGTTATCGGCTTTTCCTTAGAATAGACCACCTTTAGTTTTTTTATTCCGCGCTTTTTCAGTTCGTACCGCATAACTCTGGCAAGGGGGCATACTGATGTGCTGTAAATATCAGCGACCTCAAACATCGTAGGATCGACCTTGTTTCCCGCTCCCATTGAGCAGATTATCGGAGTCCCGCACTTGTACGCATTCATCACAAGCTCTATTTTCCCTGTGACTGTGTCTATTGCGTCCACAATGTAGTCATACCGGGTGAAATCGAACTGGTCTGCGGTTTCCGGAATATAAAAGGTCTTGAAGATATTAACGGTAATGTCGGGATTTATGTCCAGCAGACGTTCCTTCGCCACGTCGGTCTTGTATTTTCCGACGGTGCTTCTGGTTGCAAATATCTGACGGTTGATGTTGGTAAGACACACCTTGTCGTCGTCTATCAGATCAAGAGTTCCGACGCCGCTTCTTGCAAGCGCTTCGGCAGTGAAACCACCTACGCCGCCTATTCCGAATATTGCCACTCTTGACTGAGCGAGCTTTTCCATTGCTTCTTTGCCGAAAATAAGTTCTGTTCTTGAAAACTGATTAAGCATAGTTTCTCCTTTGTATATAAAACATATCGTTCTGATATATTATACAATCAAGAAAATGTATTGTCAATACCCGTCAGCGAAAAAATGTAATTATGACTTGAAAAAAAGCGAATAATAATGTATAATTAATTCAAGAGGTGAAATCAATGGAGCATATTAAAAAAATTCTTATCAACGAGGACGATATAAAAAACCGTATCAATGAAGCTGCAAAGGAAGTCAGCGAGAAATATGCCGGCAAGCCGCTTCTGCTGGTCAGCATACTGAACGGGGCGTTTATTTTCATGGCAGATTTCTGCCGGGCAGTCACAATTCCATGTGAGATATCATTCATGTGCGCGAAAAGCTATTACGCAGGCACTCAGTCCAGCGGCGAGGTGACGATCACAAAGGATATCACACAGGATATCAGCGGATATCATGTGATAATCATTGAAGATATCATTGACACCGGAAGAACCCTTGCCGCGATAGTGGAGCAGCTCAGAAAGCGCAATCCGCTTTCGTTGGAGGTCATCACCCTGTTGGACAAGCCCTCCCGCCGGGTCGTGGATTTCAATGCGGACAAGGCGCTGTTCACTATTCCGGATTATTTCGTGGTAGGCTATGGTCTTGACTGCGGAGAGAAATACAGAAATCTTCCCTACATAGCGGAATATTCTGCGGAATGAGCAGAATACCACGTTTTCTGCGTTATGCAGGGCAGGCAAATTTACTTTTATCTGAATAAAAAGCAACTGCCGCAGATCACATGAAATGCGGCAGTTTTTATATCATTTAGACCTGAACCATTTCCTTATCCATGAGCCTACCTCGGAATAGTCGCTGTCGCTCCAGTTTCCGTTTGCGGAAGCGGAGGGCTTGAATGCGGAGCAGGTTTCGTCTTTGTTTGCAAGGCTCCAGTTGCAGTAGCTAACTCCGTATTTGTCAAGCAGGTCAAGCCACTTCTGAGCCTGACCGAAATCGTTAGCCCCGCCGCCGGAAGCGTCGCAGCAGCCGAATTCCGACACGAACACTGGAAGCCCCGCCTTAATGCACTTCTCAGCCCTTTCCCTGAGCCAGTCGGTGTGGGTAGCCGCATAGAAGTGCAGCGCGTACATCACGTTATCGAAATCCAGCGGGTCAGCGAGCGCCTGATCAATGTCCTGACTCCATGTGGGAGTGCCGACAATTATCACCGCGTCCTTGTCGTGCTTGCGGATAACCGGAATGACCTTTTCCGCATAGGGCTTGATGTTGTCGCTCCAGCCCGCGCCGCTGTTAGGCTCGTTGGCAATCTCGTAGATTATGTTCGGGTAGTCCGCATATTTCTCCGATATCTCGCCAAAGAATTTCATCGCTTCGTCAGTGTATTTGCTTGGGTCGCCGGGGTTCAGAACGTGCCAGTCAATAATGACGTACATTCCGAGCTTTATGCAGATATCCACGCCCTTTTCAAGAAGCTGTTTGCTGCCTCCCTTGTTCTGCATATAGCACTGACCGTTGCCCCATTCGTCAACATACATCGCCAGACGGACTACGTTTGTGTTCCAGTCGTCGCGAAGCGTTCTGAAAGCGTTCTCATTGACGAAATCCGGGAACCATGTAATTCCGTGGGTGCTCATTCCGCGAAGCTGATAGCCGTTTCCGTTTTCGTCCACAAGCTGAGCGCCTTTTACAGAAAGCTGTCCGTGGGCTGCGACAGGGGTAGTTCCGTCCGGATCCTCCGGAGCAGGAGGAGCGGTCTGCGCAGTTGTCGCCGGAGCGGTTGTGGAACTGCCGCCGCCCTGATTTCCGCTCTGACCTGAGGTGCCTCCATCTGAAGCTGCGGTGCCGTTTACAATTGCTCCACTGGGCTTGAATTCAGCGGGGGAGGAGTAGTTGAAACCAAATCCCGCCGTTCCTCCCGCGGGGATCTCTCCGTTATAGCTTTCGTTTTTCACGGTGAGGGTATTGCCGCTGACGCTGAATATTCCGTTCCATGAAGCGATAAGCGCCATTCCCTCCGGAATGGTGACGGTGAGCGTCCAGCCGGAAACTGCTGCGCCGGTATTGTTTGTAATAGTCACCTCGTAGCCGCCGCATTTCTTTCCGGAATCCTCCCAAGAGGAACTTAGTTTCCAGTCAACTGAGAACTCCTTTATTTCCTGCGGCTGACCCGCAGGCTTCTGAGTTGTGGTCTGGGTGTTTGCAGAGCCGGTTTCCGGGGAAGTAGTCTGATCTGGTTTTTCAGCCGGGGAAGTATTATCCGGGCTGTCAGTCTGGCTTCCGGAAGGTTCGGAGTCCGCCGCAGAGTCGCTTTCGGTTTCTGAACCGTCAGTCTGTGAAGCGTCATCTGTTGAATTATCCTCTCCTGTATTGCCGTCGCTGCCGCTCAGAGTTTCGCTTATCGACGACTCGGTGCTGCTCTGAGGATTTTCCTCGTTAGCGCAGCCGCAGAGCATCGAAGCGCACAGCAATGCGGCGAGAATTCCCTTTAATGTCTTTTTCATGTCAAGATCCTCTCTAAAAGATTTAGTATACTGTTTTAATTATAGCACCTTGACTGGGAAAAATCAACTATGTTATATTGGTTTTGGGATTTATATATAAAATACAAATGCAGGATAATGCAAAAAGTCGAAAAAATATATTGAATTATATGAAAAAATGTGTTATTATATTATAGATATAGACTGCATTACAGCAGATGAAAAAACGTACTTTGTACGGATAAAGGGAGTAAAAATATGCCAAAGAAACAGGATATCAACAAGATCTTGATTATCGGTTCCGGCCCGATAATCATTGGACAGGCTTGCGAGTTCGACTATTCCGGCACGCAGGCGTGCAAGGCGCTGAAAAAGCTGGGCTATCAGATCGTGCTGGTCAATTCCAACCCGGCGACGATCATGACCGACCCGGACGTTGCGGACATCACCTACATTGAGCCGCTGAACGTTGACAGACTTACCCAGATCATCGAAAAGGAGCGTCCTGACGCGCTGCTGCCGAACCTCGGCGGTCAGTCCGGACTGAATCTCTGTTCCGAGCTTTCCGAGGCGGGAGTTCTGGAAAAGTACGGCGTACAGGTCATCGGCGTTCAGGTGGACGCTATCGAACGCGGCGAGGACAGAATTGAATTCAAGCACACTATGGAGAGACTTGGCATTGAGATGCCGAGAAGCGAGGTAGCTTACTCCGTTGACGAAGCCGTTAAGATCGCAGAGAAGCTGCACTATCCTGTTGTTCTGCGCCCGGCTTACACAATGGGCGGCGCAGGCGGCGGCATGGTTTACAACGTTGACGAGCTTAAGATCGTCTGCGCAAGAGGACTTCAGGCGAGCCTTGTCGGTCAGGTGCTGGTTGAGGAATGTATCAGCGGCTGGGAGGAGCTTGAGCTTGAGGTAGTCCGTGACGCAAACGACAATGTTATAACCGTCTGCTTCATCGAGAATATCGACCCGATCGGCGTACACACCGGCGACTCCTTCTGCTCTGCACCCATGCTCACTATCAGCGAGGACGTTCAGAAGAAGCTTCAGGAATATTCCTACCGCATAGTTAAAGCAATCGAAGTCATCGGCGGCTGCAACTGCCAGTTCGCCCATGACCCGGTTTCCGGCAGAATTGTCGTTATAGAGATCAATCCCAGAACCTCTCGTTCCTCCGCGCTGGCTTCAAAGGCTACGGGATTCCCGATCGCGTTGGTTTCCGCTATGCTCGCCTGCGGACTTACTCTGGACGAGATACCATGTGGAAAGTACGGCACTCTGGATAAGTATGTTCCGGGTGGAGATTACGTTGTCATCAAGTTTGCGCGCTGGGCATTTGAGAAGTTCAAGGGTTCAGAGGACAAGCTCGGCACCCAGATGAAGGCTGTCGGCGAGGTAATGAGCATAGGCAAGACCTATAAAGAAGCATTCCAGAAAGCTATCCGCAGTCTTGAAACCGGAAGATACGGTCTTGGCTTCGCAAAGGATTTCAATAAGCTGACAAAGGAAGATCTTCTTGCTAAGCTGCGATTCCCCACAAGCGAGCGCCAGTTTATAATTTACGAGGCGCTGCGCAAGGGTGCGACTATTGATGAGATATACGACCTGACAAAGATAAAGCACTGGTTCTTACAGCAGATGAAAGAGCTTGTGGACGAAGAGAACAAGCTGCTTGAGATGAAGGGCAGCGTTCCCTCAAAGGATGTGCTGTATCAGGCGAAGCTTGACGGATTCAGCGACAGATATCTGAGCCAGCTTCTCAGCGTAAATGAGGAAGAAGTCCGCAACGCGCGTCTTTCCTATGGCATTCGAGAGGCATGGGAGGGTATCCATGTAAGCGGCACGGAGAATGCAGCTTATTATTACTCCACCTATCATCTCGAGAAGGACGAAAGCCCGGTAAGCGACAAGCCGAAGATAATGATACTCGGCGGCGGTCCCAACAGAATAGGGCAGGGTATCGAGTTCGACTATTGCTGCGTTCATGCGGCTCTGGCGCTGAAAAAGCTCGGCTTTGAGTCCATTATTGTAAACTGCAACCCCGAAACTGTTTCCACCGACTACGACACCTCGGACAAGCTGTATTTCGAGCCGCTTACTCTTGAGGACGTTCTCAGCATTCACGAAAAGGAAAAGCCTGTCGGAGTTATCGCTCAGTTCGGCGGTCAAACGCCGCTCAATCTTGCCGGCGACCTCAAGAAGTACGGCGTGAATATACTCGGAACAAGCCCTGAAACCATCGACCTTGCAGAGGACAGAGATCACTTCCGTGCAATGATGGAGAAACTCGGCATTCCCATGCCGGAATCCGGAATGGCTACCAATGTTGACGAGGCGCTTGAGATAGCAAACAGAATTGGCTATCCGGTAATGGTTCGTCCGTCCTACGTTCTCGGCGGAAGAGGAATGGAGATCGTCCATGATGATGATATGATGAGAGTTTATATGGCGGCTGCGGTAGGCGTAACTCCCGACAGACCTATTCTCATCGACCGTTTCCTGAACCACGCGACCGAGTGCGAGGCTGACGCTATTTCCGACGGAAAGAACTGCTTTGTTCCCGCCGTTATGGAGCATATCGAACTTGCAGGTGTACACTCCGGCGACTCGGCTTGCATTCTTCCGTCCAAGAACCTCACCGAAAAGCAGGTTGAAACGATCAAGGAGTACACCAGAAAGATCGCTGTGGAGATGAACGTCTGCGGTCTGATGAATATGCAGTACGCTATCGAGGGCGATACAGTCTATGTCCTTGAAGCAAATCCCCGCGCGTCAAGAACAGTTCCGCTGGTTTCAAAGGTTTGCAGCATAAACATGGTGCAGATCGCGACCCAGATCATCACATCATCTATCACCGGCAACCCCAGCCCCGTACCGGAGCTTCGGGACAGAAAGATCCACCACTATGGCGTCAAGGAAGCAGTGTTCCCGTTCAATATGTTCCCGGAGGTAGACCCGGTACTCGGCCCGGAAATGCGCTCCACCGGAGAAGTTCTCGGAATTTCGCCTTCCTTCGGCGAGGCTTATTACAAGGCTCAGGAGGCTACCCGCACAAAGCTTCCCTCCGAGGGTACCGTGCTGCTGAGCGTATGCGACCGCGACAAGCCTGAGCTGATTGATGTTGCAAAGGCATTCAACAGTCTTGGATTCAAGATAATTGCCACCGGAAAGAGCTATGAGATGATAAAGGACGCAGGAATTCCTGTTGAGCGTATCTTCAAGCTGTACGAGGGCAGACCTAATATCGCTGACCAGATCGCGAACGGCGCAATTCAGCTTATAATCAACACTCCAGCCGGAAAGACCAGCGTGAATGACGACAGCTATATCAGAAAGGCTGCAATCAAGCACAGAGTTCCCTATATCACTACAATGGCGGCTGCAAAGGCAAGCGCCGAGGGTATCCGCGCAATAAAAGAAAAAACCCACTTTGGTGTGAAGTCGCTTCAGGAGCATCACGCAGATATCGAGTGATAATATTTCCCCCTGTTCTTTTTGCAGGGGGATATTTTTCAATAAATACTCTTTTTTGTCTATTTTTTTTGATTTTTTTGAAAAAAACTGTTGCAAAATTGAATTAAATATGTTATTATATAAACATAAAGTGGTATGCTGTGTTTGTCGTACCATAGGATTTTTGAAAGGAATTTTTGATTATGGCTAGACCTAAGAAGAACGCAAACGCTACACCCAAGACTAAGGCTGTCCAGACAGCAGAAGCAGTCAAGACCACAGAAAAAGCTTTGGTTGCCACACCCGTGGCAGAAGTAAAGCCGACAGAGGTTAAAGCAGATCCCAAGGCCGCTGCAAAGAAAGCTGCCCCCAAGAAGGCTGAGAAGCCTGCCGCAGCAAAGCCCGCTGCAAAGAAAGCTCCCGCCAAGAAAGCTGAAGCTCCTGCTGCCGAAGCTCCCAAGAAGAGAGCTCCCAGAAAGCCCAAAACCATTACCGTTGACGATGTTGTTGCTAAGATAAATAAGAGAATCGACAAGACCGCAGCAAAGAAAATCGCAGCTGAAGGAAAGGCTGCTGTTGATATCAAGCTATATGGCGCTTTTGAGGCTCACATGTACATTGAGATCAAGGACGGCGCAGTTACTGTCGCTCCCTATGACTATATTGAAAAGGATATTGAAGCTGCTGTTCCTGTTGATGTTGCGCTGGCTATTGCCGACGGCAAGATCTCCGTTCAGGAAGCTGTTGAAAACGGAAGCCTTTATGTATTCGGCAATGTTCAGTTTGCACTTAAGTTTGCTAAGTTGTTCAAGTAATTTCCATAATTACATAATGCGGTTCAGAAAGATCCTGAACCGCATTTTTGTATAAAAATATACTGCGGCAGGGAACACCCGCCGCAGCATTTTTATGCAATTGAGAAAAATTACTCGTAATCTACAACATTTACCCAAGACAGCAGGAACTCGCGCTCCTTTTCCTTGCCCTTTACAGACTGGGAAGCTGCAACGATAGGAAGCCATTTCTGAATATACTGCTTCGCTGTATCGCTCTTCTTGCTGAACAAGTCGAGGTACTTTTCAGCGCCCTCCTTGTCGTTGTTGAGGTAGAACAGTAGATAGGTTCTTGCTACGTCAGCAGAAGCATTGCCCTGTGTAACGTGTGCCCAGTCGATTATGTAAGCCGTTCCGTCGTCCTTAACGATAATGTTGGATGGGTTGAAGTCGCCGTGGCAAACCTTGTTGTGCTTCGGCATTGACTCCAGACGGGTATGAAGCTCATAACGGGTGGTGGCGTCGAGGTCAGTTTCGCTGATCTTGCGGTTCATTTTATCCTTGAGCTTGTTGAGCATCGGGCATTTAGCAGCATGGATCTGAATCTGAAGGTCAACGAACATCTCCATGTACTCGTCCTTCTTTGCAGGATTTTCTTCCATGAGCTGTGCAAGGGTCTTGCCCTCGATGAACTCAGAAACGATCGCCCACTTGCCGTCGATGGTTTTTACTTCAAGAACCTTAGGGACGTTGATGCCGATATTTTCAACTCTCGCCTGATTGAGAGCCTCGTTCAGTACGTCAGGCTTCGCATAGCCCTCAGCAAATTCCTTTACGAGAGTATCGCCCTCGCGGTAGATCACCTTGCTGGATCTTTCTGCTAAAATGGTTTTGGACATAGCTTTATCCTCCTGTTAGTTTAATAAACAAAATGCCGGGCACGGGCTATATGCTCCATGCCCGGCTGCGTTGATCAGTTCGGGATTGCGGTCAAGGATCAAACCTTAACGTTTGTACCGTAGTAAGCGTTGAGATACATCTGCTTGATCTCCTTGAACAGCGGATATCTCGGGTTAGCGCCGGTGCACTGGTCATCGAACGCCTGCTCAACCATTGCATCCAGTCTGTCGAGGAAGTCCTTTTCGTCAATTCCGTAGTCCTTGATAGTCTTCTTGATGCCGATTCTCTCCTTGAGAGCGTCGATCTTTGCGATAAGACCCTCAACCTTGTCCTCATCGGTCTTGCCGGTGATTCCGAGATATTCAGCGACCTCAGCATAGCGGCGGAGTGTCTTGGGATGATCATACTGAGAGAAAGTACCCATCTTTGCAGGAGCCTCTGCGCAGTTGAAGCGGATAACCTCATCGATCAGCAGAGCGTTTGCAATACCGTGGGGCAGGTGGTGGAACGCACCCAGCTTGTGAGCCATGGAGTGGCATACGCCGAGGAATGCGTTTGCGAAAGCCATACCAGCCATTGTAGCTGCATTAGCCATGTTCTCGCGGGCAACAGGATCGTTGGGCTTGTCAGGAGCAGCGCTGTCGTATGCGGCAGGCAGGTTGTCGAAAATGAGTTGAAGTGACTTGAGAGCAAGACCGTCTGTGTAAGGAGTTGCCATTACAGAAGCGTAAGCCTCAAGGTCATGTGTAACTGCGTCGATACCGGAAGCAGAGGTAAGACCCTTAGGACCGGACATCATCATGTCAGCGTCAACAATAGCCATCTTAGGCATCAGCTCATAGTCAGCCAGCGGGTACTTAACGCCGGTGTTCTGATCGGTGATAACTGCGAAAGGAGTAACCTCAGAACCTGTACCAGCGGAGGTAGGAACTGCAATAAAGTAAGCCTTGTCGCCCATGTGCGGGAAGGTGTAAACTCTCTTGCGGATATCAATGAATCTCATTGCCATATCCATGAAGTCTGCTTCGGGGTGCTCATAGAGAACCCACATGATCTTACCAGCGTCCATTGCGGAACCGCCGCCGACAGCGA
>CAMAGG010000083.1 GCA_945833805.1 uncultured Clostridia bacterium
CCGAACCATTATAAGACAAAAAAGCTTCAGGAAACGCTTGCGCCCCTCGGCGGAGACGTTATTGCAAGCGGCGAGATAAAGACTATAAACAACATCAGAACTTTGAAGAAAAACGGAATTTACGGCGCTATCTGCGGTAAATCCATCTATTCCGGCAGCCTTGATCTGGCTCAGGCTGTCCGCGTTGCAGAGTAAGGAGGTTTCTATGCTTGCAAAGAGAATTATCCCGTGCCTTGACGTGAGGAACGGTAAGGTCGTTAAGGGCGTGAATTTTGAAGGAATAAAGGACGTAGGCGACCCGGTAGAGCTTGCGATAGATTACAACCGTCAGGGCGCTGACGAAATCGTGTTTTACGATATAACTGCATCCTACGAGGGCAGGGGAGTAATGCTGGACGTGGTAAAGCGCACCGCGCAGCAGGTTTTCGTTCCGCTGTGTGTCGGCGGCGGAATTGGTTCTGTTCAGGACTTCCGGGATACACTTAGAGCCGGCGCGGACAAGGTTTCTGTAAACTCTCAGGCGGTAAAGAACCCCAAGCTGATCAGCGACGCAGCAGAGATATTCGGAAGTCAGTGCGTAGTTGTGGGAATTGACGCTAAGCGCAATGATAAAGGCGGTTACAGCGTATTTATCAACGGCGGCAGAGTTGACATGAACCTCGACCTCGGCGATTGGGTAAAGGAAATCGAGGAACGCGGCGCGGGAGAGATCTGCTTGAACTCTATCGACACCGACGGAGTTCGCGGCGGATTTGATATTGACATGCTGAATTTTGTGTGCAGCCGTGTGAAGATACCGGTCATTGCAAGCGGCGGATGCGGCGCGATCAATCATTTCTCCGAGGTTTTTGAGAAAACAAACAGCTCTGCGGCATTGGCGGCTTCACTGTTCCACTTCAAAGAGCTTACAGTTGATGAGGTAAAGGCTCACTTAAGAGAACATAACATACCCGTCAGAACTTTCGGGAGTAAATAATGGGATTATTCTCAAAGAAACCCAGCGAGAACGCACAGAAAATCATTGATTTTCTCGGCTGTTAATGCGAGTATTTCCCAGCCGGGAAATCATCGGAGTTAATCCGTTCCGCTTATGAGGAGAAAGCGGCTCTGGTATGAACAAGCTGTCCGGGTTTTTAGACTTCTCAACTAAAAAATCAATGGAACTGATCCTTGCAAAGATCCCTACTGAAAAACCGTGGGAGATTTTTGCGTGGGTGCCCTTCGGCGGCTGGAACGAATGCCCGGATATTGTTGACCAGGGAGTTCAGACCGTGGAGGTTCTGGCTGACACCCTCTAAAAGTATTCTGTATGGTATTTCTGGTGGGATTGACACTTGCATTTTTCTATATAATGTGATATACTATAAATGGTTTCTTTTACACTTCATTTCCGTGGAAATTTATGGGAGAACTTATGGAAATAAACTATATCAGTGATTGCAGCGAAGATCAGGTCAATAATGTTATCAGAGTAGATCATGTTACTGTTGCAGCATTTCGTAATGGAAAAATTGTCTTTGTAAAACGAAGAAACAGCGCTACTCTCGAACTTCCCGAACTGAAAAAGAATAACGATGAGAAACCAAGAGATACAGCCCGTCGGATTCTTTCTGATATGCTGGGAGTAAAAACAGCGAAGATCGAATATATCACTGCATATTCTCAGTCAGATGATACAGACATAATATATGGACTGCTCTATTGCGCTTACATAGACGAAATGGGACCGTTTCCTCATTCGGAGCTTTCTTCGGTTTATTATCTTGATACTCCGCCTGAGGACAAGGATAAGTGGAGCTTTCCGGATATCCACATGGCGCTGCTTGACAAGGCAAATGAATTTCAGAACCGTTGAAATCAGGAGAAAAAATGGACGTAAAAAAATATTTTAAGAAATCCGGATTGATTCCGGCTATAATCACCGATGCAGAAAACGGCGAGGTTCTTATGCTCGCTTATATGAACGAAGAAAGCCTTCAGAAAACTCTGGAAACAGGGTACACATGGTTCTGGAGCCGTTCACGGCAGGAACTGTGGAATAAAGGCGCGACATCCGGGCATTTCCAGAAGGTCGTTGAAATATACAGCGACTGTGATGACGATACGCTGCTGATAAAGGTTATCCAGACAGGAGCTGCCTGCCATACCGGAAACCGAACATGTTTCTTTAACAGGATCAAGTAATGGAGCAGATAACGCTGCTTTACGGTACTGGAAATCCTGCAAAGCTAAAGTCTATGCGCTGTGCGGTCGAGCCGCTTGGTATCAGGATTTTAGGTCTTTGTGATATGCCGATAAAGCCTCCGAGTGTGAACGAGTGCGGTAAAGACCCGCTTGATAACGCGCGGTTGAAGGCGAAAGCTTATCACGAATTCTATGATATTCCGGTATTTTCCTGCGACAGCGGTTTGTACTTTGATAATGTTCCTGAGAAAATTCAGCCGGGAGTGAATGTCCGCCGTGTAAATGGCAAATCACTTACCGATGATGAAATGACGGAATATTACAGAGGCCTTGTGAAGAAATTCGGGCGGCTGACTGCAAGGTACAGAAATGCAGTTTGCCTCATATTGGCAGACGGAACAGTTTTTGAAAGTATGGACGATAATCTTTCCGGCAATCCTTTCCTACTGACAGACAAACCTCACTATAAAAAGGTCGAGGGTTATCCGCTAGACAGGATTTCTCTGCACATCGGGACAGGGAAGTACTATTATGATCTTTCCCAGGAGGATTATAGGGCAGAGGAAAGCTCCGCTGACGGCTGGCGGGAATTCTTCAGAAAAGCATTAAATTTATAAGGAGATACAAGCAATGATGGACGCATTCAAGGATATGTATGACGTAGTGGTTGACAGGAGAGCAAACCCGCAGGAGGGTTCATATACCTGTTATCTGTTCGATAAGGGAATTGACAAGATACTGAAGAAGTGCGGCGAGGAATGCACCGAAATGGTGATCGCTGCAAAGAACAACGATAAGGAAGAGCTTGCCAACGAGATAAACGACCTGCTTTATCACATGATCGTAATGATGGCTGAGCGGGGAGTCACCGTTGAGGACATCGAAAAAATCATGATCGAGCGCAGCAAAAAAATTGGAAATCTCAAGCAGTTCCATGTAAGCGATCACAACACATAAATAATGGAAATAAGAAAACTCATAGATGATTTCGGTGATGATATTTATGCACTGGCGTTGATTTCAACAAAGGATTTCAAGTCCGCAAAAGAGATCTTTGTCCGCATGACCATCAATAATAACGAATATCCCGAAGAAACCGAGCTGTTTCCGCTTATCATTAATGAATATCCTCTTTGCAGGGAAGCTGACAGCAATGATTCTGCCGTTACTCTCACTGGAGTTGAATTGGATCAGAAAAAACAAAAGCTTCTGGAGTGCATTCTTCAGAAGCCTTTCATTGTGCGGTCTGTTATACATCTTCACTGGGAGAATGACCTTGAGCCTGAGCAGATAGCTTCTGTGACAGGGGAAAGCGTAAAATATATCAATTCCGTGATTGGTGATTTGTCAGAGGAGCTGGTTGACGCTCTTGACAGAAGCTACAAGGATATCTGCGTTAAAATCTGTGCAGACGATAAGTTAAAAGCTTATGTTATACGTTCTGTTACATCAGGGAAAAAACGTCAGTTTGAGGTCAGGGAAGACGCTGTTCCTACCCATAAATGGACAAGGAAGCAGAAAATTATCGTTATCATAATTGCAGCGGTACTTACTGTTGCGGTATGTGTAGTTATTCCAATACTTGACAGCTACTATCAGATGCGTCGGGAAGAAGAATTCAGCTCATATGAAAACTTAACGTCAGACGAGAGTTTCCAGTATATCAGCGATGACGAAGAAAGTTTGTCTGATTCAATAACGGATCTTTCATAAAGAAGCAGTAAAAATTTTCAGAAAATATATTGCTTTTTTCAGAAAAATGCGTTATAATAAATTGAATGGATTTTTATATCCTATTATTTATTCAAAGGAGATCAAAAGAATGTTAGTTTCTGCAAAAGAAATGCTGAACAAGGCTCGCGACGGCAAGTATGCTGTTGGTCAGTTCAACATCAACAACCTTGAATGGACAAAGGCAATCCTTCTCACCGCAGAGGAATGCAAATCACCTGTTATTCTCGGCGTATCTGAGGGAGCAGGCAAGTACATGTGCGGTTATTCTACTATTGTTGGCATGGTAAAGGGAATGATCGAAAACCTGCATATCACTGTTCCGGTTGCTCTGCACCTCGACCACGGCACTTTTGAAGGCGCAAAGGCTTGCATAAATGCTGGCTTCTCCTCCATCATGTTTGATGGTTCCCATTATCCTATTGAGGAGAACATTGCTAAGACAACCGCTCTGGTAAATACCTGCGATGTACTTGGTATTTCTCTTGAGGCAGAGGTTGGTGCTATCGGCGGCGAAGAAGACGGAGTTGTTGGCATGGGCGAATGCGCAGATCCTAAGGAGTGCAAGATGGTTGCTGATCTGGGTGTGACAATGCTGGCTGCCGGCATTGGTAATATTCACGGCAAGTATCCTGAAAACTGGGCTGGTCTTTCCTTTGACACACTTGCAAAGATCAAGGAAGAGGTTGGAGATATGCCTCTCGTTCTTCACGGTGGTACAGGTATTCCTGACGACCAGATCAAGAAGGCAATTTCTCTTGGCGTTGCAAAAATCAATGTAAACACCGAGTGCCAGCTTGTATTCCAGGAAGCTACAAGAAAATACATTGAAGAAGGTAAGGATCTTCAGGGTAAGGGATTTGATCCCAGAAAGCTTCTCGCTCCTGGTTTTGAAGCTATCAAGGCTAAGGTTAAGGAGAAAATGGAACTGTTCGGTTCTGTTGGCAAGGCTTGATCAGATTATTATTCAGACAAAGCACCGCTGTGAAATTCATAGCGGTGTTTTTTTAGTATTTCCCCCGGGTCTGAAAAAATAACTGTGTAAACACGAATAATCCTGAAAAACGTAACAATACTAAAATTGCAGCGAAACACAATTTGGCTTGACAAGAACAATCCCTGGTATTCCACAAAAACCAACCGGGCGGCAGCTTATGACTGTCGCCCGGTTTTGTTGTTTATACTGCAAACTGACTGTTGTACAGTTTTGCGTAAAATCCGTTCTTTTTCAGCAACTCCTCGTGATTGCCCTGTTCGATTATGTGACCGTCTTTCATTACAAGGATCACGTCTGCCTCCCGGATAGTTGACAGCCGGTGAGCCACGATGAAGCTCGTCCTGCCTCTCATCATGCGGGCGAAAGCCTCCTGAATCTTGATCTCAGTGCGGGTATCGATCGAGGAGGTAGCTTCGTCCAGAATGGGCATTGGCGGCAGGCACAGCATTACTCTGGCAATGCACAAAAGCTGCTTCTGACCCTGAGAAAGGCTTCCGCCGTCCTCGGTAATCACAGTGTCGTAGCCCTGCGGCAGCCGCATAATGAAACTGTGCGCGTGAGAAGCCTTTGAAGCGGCGATGATCTCCTCATCTGTTGCGTCCGGCTTGCCCATGATAATATTTTCCCGTATCGTTCCGGATTTGAGCCATGTTTCCTGCAATACCATGCCGTAGCTTTGCCGCAGACTGTTCCGGGTGATCTCACGGATATCATTTCCCTCAACGCTGACCGAGCCGCCGTTTACATCATAGAACCGCATGAGCAGGTTGATGATCGTGGTTTTTCCGCAGCCTGTCGGGCCGACTATCGCAATTCGCTGACCGGGATTTACCGAAAGGTCAAGCCCCTCAATTAGCTTTCTGTCCGGAGTATATGAGAAGGATACGTCGTTCAGTTCCACTCTGCCTTTAACGTTACTGAGTGTAACGGCATTCTCAGGTTCGCTGACCTGAGGTTCCTCCTCGATCAGCTCAAATATCCTTGAAGCGCAGGCAAGCGAGTTCTGAAGCTCAGTGATAACACCGGAGATCTCGTTGAACGGCTTTGTATACTGGTTAGAATAGGACAGACAGCAGGAAAGCTGACCAATGGTGAACGGCGCTGCCGAGCCGGCTGTCGCAATGCAGATAAGCGCGCCGGAAAGCGCAACTCCCGCGTATACAACACTGTTTACAAAGCGGGTGGAGGGATTTGTGAGTGAGGAAAAGAATATCGCTTTCAGCGAGCAGTCAGCAAGTCTGTTGTTGATCTCTTCAAATTTCTCAAGCGCTTCGTCCTCATGGGAGAATGCCTGAACCACCTTCTGATTTCCGATCATCTCGTCAATGAACGCGGTCTGCTGACCTCTTGTTTCGGACTGTAAGTGGAACATTCGATAGGTACGTACCGCAATAAATTTCGCAATAAACAGCGACAGCGGAGTTACAACCACCACCACAAGGGCTATCTGCCAGCTGATCGAAAACAGGAACACAAGCGTGCCGAGTATAGTCACAACTCCGGTGAAAAGCTGTGTAAAGCCCATAAGCAGACCCTCCGCAAACTGGTCTGCGTCTGCAATGACCCTGTTCACGATCTCTCCGGAGGGGTGCGCGTCGAGGTATTTCAACGGAAGTATCTCTATTTTCCGGAACGCTTCGTTTCGGATGTCCCGCACAACATGATAGGTTATGCGGTTGTTTATTGTATTCATCAGCCACTGCATAACCGCAGTAATTCCCACCACGATCGCGGTTTTGATAAGGATATTTGCGATCCCCTCAAAATCAACGTTGTTCCTGCCCATAATGAGGTCGATCGCGTCGCCGATGAGAATAGGAGCATACAGAGTGAGCGCTACCGAAGCTGCCGCAAGGATAACGGACAGAGCCATTAAAAAGCCGTGCCTGCCGACATATTTCAGTACCTTTTTAAGAGTTCCTTTCTGAGCGGCGGTTTTTCCAACAGAAGCCTTTTTTGCCATTCAAACCGCCTCCTTTTTGAACTGTGAGCTGTAAATCTCGTTGTATACCTGGCAGGTTTCAAGCAGCTCCTCGTGCTTTCCTATCCCGGCTATTTTGCCGTCGTCCAGTACGATGATCTTGTCGGCGTGCTGAATCGAAGAAGTCCTCTGGGACACAATGAATACTGTGGGATCGCTGTCCATTTCCCGGATAGCTTTTCTGAGTGCCGCGTCGGTTGCGAAATCCAGAGCGGAAGCGCTGTCGTCCAGAATAAGGATCTCCGGATTTTTTACCAGCGCCCTCGCAATGGTGAATCGCTGCCGCTGACCGCCGGAAAGATTTCTGCCGCCCTGCTCGATCTCATAATCCAGACCGCCCTTATCGTCTATTACATCAGCCGCCTGCGCAGTTTTTGCAGCCGCCATTATCTCCTCGTCCGTGGCGTCGTTCTTACCCCACTTCATGTTTTCGCGGATAGTGCCTTTAAAAAGCACCGCTCTCTGCGGAACAATGCCTATTTTCTTCCGAAGCTCATCAAGCGGGAAGCTGTTCACGTTCCTTCCGCCGATCAGCACTTCTCCCTCGGTGGCGTCATAGAACCTGGGGATCATGTTCACAAGCGAGGTCTTTCCGGAGCCTGTTCCGCCGATTATTCCAATAGTTTCACCGCGTTTGACCGAGAAATCCATTCCTGTAAGAGAATTATCTCCGGCATTTTTATACTTCAGCGCCACGCCGCGGAACTCTACTGCAAGGTCAGGATCGCCGACAATAGAGGTATCATCGGATATTTTCTGGGAGGTCTTTATTTCAAACAGCGCCTGCACGCGGTTTCCGCAGGCAACGCACTTTGTAAGGCTTATAATTAGGTTCGCAAGCTTGATAAGCTCAACCAATATCTGGGACATATAGTTGTAAAGCGCAACGACATCTCCCTGAGAAAGAATGCCGTCGTTTACCTGAACTGCGCCGGTCTGGATAAGCCAGATGACCGCGAGATTGATTATGATGTAGGTCAGGGGATTCATCAGCGCGGAGATCCTTCCGACAAATTTCTGACCTGCGGTAAGCTCCTCGTTGCTGCGGGTGAATTCCTCGATTTCTTCCTTTTCCTTGCAGAAAGCGCGTATCACGCGCACACCGGTGAGGTTCTCTCTTGTTATTCCAAGCACCTTGTCCAGCCTCTGCTGGACCTTTTTGTAGAGCGGAATGCACCACAGCATTATTCCGAATACAACCACCGACAATACCGGGATAGCTGCCACGAAAACCAGCGCAGCCTGCACGTTTACAGTAAAAGCCATGATCATTGCGCCGAACACAACAAACGGCGAGCGCAGCAGCAGGCGGAGCGTCAAATTCACGCCGGACTGTATCTGGTTCATATCGCTTGTCATTCGTGTGATGAGAGTAGAGGTGCCGATGTTGTCTATTTCGGAGTAGGAGAGGCTTTCAATGTGCTTAAAAAGTTCATGCTTTACTCCAGTGGAAAAGCCCACCGCCGCCTTTGCCGCAAAATACTGCGCAGTAATTGAGAATGCCAGCCCGACTACTCCCAGACCAATCAGCAAAAGCACCATTCCAACAACATAACCTTTGTCACCGTTTGCAATTCCGTCGTCTATTATTGACGCGATCACCAGTGGGACAAACAGCTCCAGCAGCGCCTCCAGAAGCTTGAACAGCGGCCCCAGAACGCATTCCTTTTTATATTTTTTGATGTGTACAAGCAGCTTGAACAAAAAAATTACCTGCCTTTCCGTTTTTATGCTTGACATTTTTCCTAGAATAGTATATCATATTTTACGGATATTTTAAAGATATATCAGACAAAAATACCATATCTTTTTCGTATAGAATTAATATTCTGACAGTATAGGAGAAGCAATGGATCTGAAACAACTCAGGTATTTCGTCACTGTTGCCGAAGAGGGCACGATAAGCGCCGCCGCCAAAAAGCTGTTCATGTCGCAGCCGCCGCTCAGCACCCAGATGAAGCTTATCGAGCAGGAGCTTGGCTGCCAGCTTTTTGAGCGCGGACAGAAGCATATAACTCTGACCGAAAGCGGGAAGCTGCTGTACGATCGGGCTCAGACGCTGCTGCGAATGGAAACGGTAATGCGGCAGGATATTGAAGCCTGCTCCCGGGCGGAAAGAAACACAGTCCGGCTGGGCGTGGTTTCTTCAGTTATCTGCACACGGGCGGGGGAGTGGATCTCCGATTTTCTTTCCGAGAACAGCGGCGTTCAGTTTGAAATATTCGAGAGCGACACATATTCGCTTATCGAAAAGCTTCGCGCTGATATAGTCCATGCGGCGCTGGTGCGTACTCCATTCACCGAGAATGAATTTGAAGTTTACGGGCTTGGAACAGAAAAAATGCTTGCTGTCTGCCGGCGTGGTTTACTTTCCGGAACAGTTACCATGCGTGAACTTGCGGAAAAGCCAATGATATTATACCGCAGATGGGAAGCAATTATCAGGGAGGAGTTCGAGAAGCAGTCGCTTGAGCCGCACTGCGCCTGTATATGCGACGACGCGCGGACTGCGGTGTATCTTGCGGAGCGATCTGTGGGGATGTCGCTAGTTCCTGCTTCTGCCGCGGGATTAGTACACCCGGAGCTTGCGGACTGCGTTGAGATAACCGACTGCCCTATAACCTCGGAGATCGTGCTTGTACATAAGAAAAACGCATATTTCCCGGAGAGTGTAAAGCGGTTCACTGAATATCTGAAAAGCATATAAAAATGAGGCACGTCTATTAGGACGTGCCTCAAGCTGTTTTCGGTTAATTACGGCGCATTGAATGTAAATTTAACGGATATCGTATCAACATATTCTTTGTCGCCAAGCTGCAATATCTGCGCCGAGCAGTCGGTGAAATCACCGTCCGAAGTTCTTGCTTCCTTGGGAATACTGCTCACCCAGCCGTTATAGAGGTTCACTCTGGTGCAGTGACCGTCGTCAGAGGTGGTGAATTCGCGTCCCTGAAGCTCATACAGCTCGCCATTGATCAGTATTTCGTCAATTGTTACGGTATATCCGGGGAAAAGATCCTCGCCGTTTGAGATACCCAGCGCCGAGAAAGCAACGCCCTTTGCAGTGCCTGCGCCGGTGAAATCAAGACTTACCGTGTATGTACCCTCGCCGGTGATCAGCGCATTCTGCTCCTTTATTCCCTTTGTCTTGTTGGTGGGATCGTAGTTGTCGCCAACGCTGTAAGATTTCGTATAGTCGCTGCTCTGGAACATTATCCACGCGATCGCGGAATCCTCGGACGGCAGAAGCTCTACATCTGCGACCGACTCCTCCATAGCAAAGGTGTAGGTTTCCTCAAGACGGGTCTGTGCCGCGGACTTGATTTCCTCAACTGACTTGCCCTCTTCGCTGGAGAGTGCGCGTTCAGCAAACAATTTTGCCAGAGCTTCATTGGACAGGGTGTTTGTTATGCGCTTGTAGAAATTGCTGCAATCCCAGAGAACAGGGCAGAAGTCGTAAACATCGCAGTTATCCATGAGGTTAGCGTAGAACTTGTCTGTGTCCTCTTTGATACCGCCGTCTTTCTTCATTACTGCGTATTCGCCGATAACAACACCGTAGCCCTGCTGAGAGAACTTGCTGAGCTTTTCAAACAGATCGTTCTGCTCCTTAATATCGCTGGGGGAGCCCCACTGATTTACGCCGTCTGTGCCGCAGTAATCCCACGGAGTGTAGTAATGCACCGAGAGAAGAAGCTTGCTGTCTGCGGTGTCCTCCGGCATAACAAAGCGGTCGTCGCAGGTCTTTGTGATATCGGTGTTGTATCCGGCGATAAGCAGGAATCTGTCGGAGTTATTGCCGCCGAGGGAGCGTATAAGCTTCACGAATTCGCTGTTGATGAGATTGGCGGTTTCGTAGCACTCGTTTTCGGTAAGAACGCCCTTTGAACCGGTTATCTCCTTGTCGTTGAGACGGTCGCCAAGCTCCTCGTTTGCGGACTCGAAAATGAGCTTGTATGAGCGGTCGGCAAAATGCTCGCCGATCTGCGTCCACATTGCCTTGTACATTTCCATAGCCTTGTCGCGGGTCTCCTGATCGGCTGAGCCGAACATACCCCACCAGCCGCCGTCCCAGTGATCGTTGATTATGACGTACATATCCGCGTCCAGCGCCCA
>CAMAGG010000084.1 GCA_945833805.1 uncultured Clostridia bacterium
GGAAACTCTCTGCTTGATAGAACCGAAATAGTGATCCTCAAGCTCCTGACCCTTGGGAGCGGGAGCGCCAAACAGCGTCCTTCCGGTGAAGATGAGGTCTTTTCTCTTGTCGTAGGTTTTCTTGTCAACAAGGAAGTATTCCTGCTCTGCGCCTACTGTCGCAACAACTCTCTTTGTAGTGGTGTTGCCGAAAAGTCTGAGAATTCTCAGCGCCTGATCGGAAACTACATCCATTGAGCGAAGCAGAGGAGTTTTCTTGTCCAGTGCTTCTCCGGAGTAGGAATAGAATGCTGTAGGGATATAAAGAGAGCCGTCCTTTACGAATGCGTAAGAGGTAGGATCCCATGCGGTGTAACCTCTCGCCTCGAATGTAGCTCTCAGACCGCCGGACGGGAAGCTGGAAGCGTCAGGCTCGCCCTTGATAAGCTCCTTGCCTGAGAATTCCATGATAACAGTACCGTCGCCGGCGGGAGAAATGAAACAGTCATGCTTTTCAGCGGTAATGCCGGTCATCGGCTGGAACCAGTGTGTGAAATGAGTTGCGCCCTTTTCAACAGCCCAGTCCTTCATTGCGCTTGCAACTACATCAGCAATGCTGCTGTCAAGCTCCTTGCCCTCGGCTATCGTCTTTTTCAGCGCTTTGAAAACGTTCTTCGGAAGCCTCTGCTTCATCGTTTCCTCGTTGAAAACGTCAATGCCGAACTGCTCTACTACGTTAAAATGCTCTGCCATGTCCCTTTTCCTCCTTGAGATTATGTGTAAATTTCAGCCAAAAAACAAAAATGGCGCCTCGTGAACAGACAATTATCCCGTTCTCCGAAACACCGTTGTTTCTTGATTACATTTATATTTTAGCCGAAAACCGCTTTTTTGTCAATCACACATATACACAAATAGTTTCAATGTTCGACTGTGTTTTAGTATACTATGCACAAAATTATTGGTTTTTACTGAAATGCAAGAAAAAATAAAATTCAGCCTGAACGAATTTTTTCTGCTGTACAGGCTGAACTGAGGTTAATTTTGCAGGATTTGATATAAAATATTGCAATCCCTATCAAGTGATATTCTCAAGTGATTTCTCAAGGAACGAAACTGTCTTTTCACTCTTGGGATTTCCGAAAACCTCCTCCGGAGTTCCATATTCCTCGATAATTCCGTCCGCCATGAAGATCACCTTGTCCGCCGCGCTCCGGGCAAAGCCCATTTCATGCGTGACAATGATCATGGTGCGGTCGGTTGTTTTAAGCTCCCTGATAACCTTCAGCACTTCTCCGGTAAGCTCCGGGTCAAGGGCGGAGGTCGGCTCGTCAAAGCACAGTATCACAGGCTCCATGGCAAGCGCTCTTGCGATAGCGACGCGCTGCTGCTGACCGCCGGAAAGCTCGCAGGGGTAATTCATAAGCTTGTCGGAAAGTCCCACAGAAGCCAGTATCTGCCGCGCATTTTCCTCGATCTCCTTGCGGATCTGCGTCTTTTCTGCCCGGGAGAGCTTCTTTTCGCTCTGGTTGATCTTCATAAGCTCCGGAGCAAGGCATACATTTCTCAGCACTGTGTACTGCGGGAAAAGGTTGAAAGACTGAAATACCAGTCCGAAATGCAGCCGCTTTTCGCGGATTTCACGGTCGGAATACTTTCCGTCGGCATTAAAAAGCTCCTCGCCGTTCAGCACTATCCGTCCGGCGTCCGGGGTTTCCAGGAAGTTCATGCAGCGCAGCAGAGTCGTCTTTCCACTGCCGGAGGAGCCTATTATCGCCAGCACCTCGCCCTTGTCCATTGTGAAATCAATGCCCTTGAGGACTTCAGTTTTCCCGAAGCGCTTGAAAATTCCGTTTACCTCTAAAAATGCCATCTGCACACCTCCGTCAGCCCTGATAATAGTTCAGCTTTTTCTCCGCATAATTCAGCAGGATCGTAAGCAATCCGGAGAACAGCAGATAGAACGCTCCGACATAAAACAGAGGCCATATCAGCGATTTCTGAGAAATTATATCCTGCGCGGACTTTACAAGCTCAATGACCGAAATAACTCTTGCGAGGGAGGTGTCCTTGACCAGCGTGATGATCTCGTTTCCCATAGGCGGAACGATACGCTTCACCACCTGAAACAACACTACCTTGAAAAATATCTGGCTCTTTGTCATTCCAAGAACCTGCCCGGCCTCGTACTGACCCTTCGGTATACTCTCTATTCCTCCGCGGTAGATCTCCGAGAAATAGCACGCGTAATTGATGATAAACGCTACGATAACCGCAAGAAGACGGTCGATCTTGATATCCCAGCCAATCAGCCCGGGGCCATAAAACACAAGGATTATCTGGAGCATCAGCGGTGTTCCGCGAATTATCCAGACGAAAACCTTAAAGATCCATTTTATCGGTTTGATCTTCGACATTGACCCAAAGGTTATCAGCAGACCCAGCGGAAGCGCTCCCGCCAGCGTGATGCCGAAAATCTGAAGAGTTGTCAGAAAGCCCTTTGAGAGCTGCGCAGTTACTTCAAGAAATGACATTTTATGACCTCATATCTATAATCAGCGTTTCCTTAGAAATAAGGTGGGGCGAAATCGTCCCACCCTTTGTTTTTTTTAGTTGAATGCGTATACGTCAGCCAGATCGTACTTTTCAGCAATTTTCTTGAGTGTGCCGTCTGCAACCAGCTCGTCAATCGCTGCGTTGATCTTTTCGAGGGTCTCTGTGTCACCCTTGCGCAGACCTATCGCATATTCCTCCGGCTGAAGCTCTACACTGTCAACGATCATAAGGTCGGAATAGTCAGTGCCTTCGCCAACGGAAGCCTTAGCCATAACATAGTCGATAACGCCGATCTCAACAGTGCCTGCCTTTACCTCGAGAAGAACGTCCTTCTGTGCGGAGGAGGCAATAAACTCGTTCTGAGAAAGAACGTCGCTCAGCTCTATTGCAGTCTGACCTGCAGAACCGCTCTCAGCCGCGCAGGTTGCGCCTGCCATGCTCTTGATATCCTTATACTTTTCTGCATTGTCTGCCTTGATAACAACGACCTGCTTGTTTCTTACATAAGGAGTGGAGAATGCCATGTTCTCCTTGCGGTCCTCGGTAACGGTCAGACCGTTCCATATAGCGTCGATGTTCTTGGAGTTAAGCTCAAGCTCCTTCTGCTCCCACTCGATCTCCTGGAACTTAGCCTCAACGCCGAGCTTCTCGCAGACAGCCTTGGTGAACTCGGTTTCGAAGCCGGTAAGCTCGCCGTTCTCGTCATAGTAATTCATCGGCTCAAACAGTGTGATGCCTGCAATAAATGTACCCTTGTTAGCAATGTAAGCCCAGTCGCCGCCCTCTGCGGTATCGGAGCTGCTGCCGGAAGCAGCCTCAGAAGCGTCCGAGGACGCGCCGTTTGAAGACGAGCAGGAGCAAAGACCAACTGTCATAACGCCTGCAAGCAGCATTGCTGCAATTCTCTTAAGTTTCATGCCAGTTTTTTCCTTTCCAATGTAAATATCTGTATTCGTGACGCATTACGCAATCACTTTAATATGATAGCACAATTAATCGGTTTTGTCAACCTATGAAAACAAATGAACTTTGATGAATTTAAGCGGAATACGCGCGCTTTTTTTGTCAGATTGACCGCCGGAGGTCATTTTGCGCCGCCCGGCTGCCCGTAGTAAGCGTTCGCGCCGTGCTTTCTGAGATAATGCTTATCCAGAAGCTCCTGCTGCATGGGGGATATTCCCGGATCCATCATCTGATTATGCCATGCCATAAATGCCAGTTCCTCCAGAACCACTGCGTTGTGGACTGCGTTGTCCGGGTCAGTCCCCCATGTGAACGGGCCGTGGCTGTGAACAAGCACCGCCGGGATATCTGCTGCGGACTTCCCGGAAAATGCTTCTACGATCACGTTTCCTGTTTCCTTTTCGTATTCCCCTGCGATCTCCTCCGGGGTCATTTTCCGGGTGCAGGGTATCTCGCCGTAGAAATAGTCGCCGTGGGTAGTTCCGAGGGGCGGAATTCCCCTGCCGGACTGGGCATAGACAGTCGCCCAACGGCTGTGGGTATGAACTACTCCCCCGATCTCAGGAAATGCCCGGTACAGCACCAGATGTGTCGGAGTATCGGAGCTTGGGTTCAGCTCACCCTCCACCCGCTCCCCGGTCGCAAGGGACACCACTACCATGTCTTCCGGCTTCATCTCGGAGTATTCCACCCCGGAAGGCTTTATCACCACAAGGCCCTTTTCCCGGTCGATTCCGGATACATTACCCCATGTGAAGGTCACAAGACCGTGCTCCGGCAGCCTCATATTCGCCCGGTAAACCCTGTCCTTTAATTCCTCAAGCATTCTGTTTCTCCTTTTCACTATCATGATTTGCGCTGAAAATATCAGCAACTTCGTTGATCGTTATGTATGCCGACGGGTCTATTTCGTGGACTATCCCCCGCATTTTTCCTATTTGAAAGCGGTTCACGACAAAATACAGAACCGTGCGCTCAGTGCCGGAATAGCCGCCCTTTGCGGGGATCTCGGTTATTCCGCTGCCAAAGGATTCGGACAGCGCGGCGACTACCTCCTCAGGCTTTATCGTTACAATAAAAGCGGCTTTCGATCGGCTTATGCCCTCGACAATGTAATCCAGCGTTTTCAGTGCCGCATAATACGCGATTATGGAATAGAGTGGCAGCACCCAGCTTGAGAAAATAAATCCGCAGGTAACGTACAATATCACATTATAGATCATGACAAACGTACCCACCGTCATTCCAAGCTTTTTTGAGAAGATGACCGCCAGAACCTAGATTCCGTCCATCGCGCCGCCGAACCGTACCGCAAGACCGCTGCCAACACCGGAGATAACACCGCCGAACAGAGAACAGAGGACTAAATCATTCTCCGCCAGCGGCGACGCAAGAGAAACGTCCAGCGGCAGAATATCTGTTATCAGCCACGAACCGAGGGAATACATTCCCACCGCATAGGTCGCGTAGATCGTAAACGCAAGCCCCTGACGCTTCAAGCCATACAGGAACAGAGGAACGTTAAGAACTATCAGGAAAATCGAAAGCGTCAGATATTCCGGCGTCAGATATGCGAGAAGCATTGACGTACCGGAAATTCCGCTGTCGTACAGGTTTACCGGCATGAGAAACACCGTTATTCCGAACGCGTTGATAAATCCGGCGATCGTCAGCATTATAAAATTTATCGGTTTCAGCTTTTTCAGCTCTTGCTTCATCATATCCTCCTTTGGTTCTTCGTTAATGATTTGATGAGAACAACTGTCTGAAATCCTCGGTGCTGAACGAATATGCCAGCGCCCACATCGCGCGCATTACCGCGTATTCCGTAGTCATTCCCACCGCCGGGATAAGCCCTGCTTTCAGCGCGGACTGCCCTACCTCGTAAACCGTCAGGTCGCAGCCGCCGGAGAAAACCTGCGTGGTCATTATCACACGCACCCCGCAGGCGGTCAGCGTTTCCAGCGTATGGAACAGCTCCCCGCTGCCGTAATCAGGAATTCCACCCATGCCGAAGCCCTCGATGATGAGCGCGTTCACATGAGTTCCGTAATCATGCACCATTTCTGCGGAAATACCCGGTGTCAGCTTCAGCACCGCCGCATTACTGTCCAGACGGTTGTAGAATACCGTGCCGCCCTCCTGCCGCTCCTCGTTCCGGCAGAATTCCTCCGCGGGCTGCTCGTCCTCCGCCGTAAATCCCCGGAACGCGTCAAAATCAGTTGTATGCACCTTTCGGGCGGCATTCCCGGCAATAACCCTGCCGCAGAAGCACACCCACACGCCTGCCCTGCCCTGCTCTGCGCACCGGAAAGCGTTGGTCAGATTTCGAACCGCGTCTGTTCCGGGAGCGTTCATCGGAAGCTGCGATCCGGTGAGGATTATTGGCTTGTCGGGATTCTGGATAAGACAGTAAAGCGCCGCCGCGCCATAAGCCATTGTATCCGTACCGTGGGCGATAACGAAGCCGTCGTACTCCGACCAGTTATCCCGTATCATCACGGCAAGCTGCACCCAATGCTCCGGCGCAAGATTTGTGCTGTCAAGGGAAAACGGCTGCACCGCGCGTATTTCCACGTCCGGGACTTCAATTCCCGCCAGCAGCGTATCCGCCGAAAGCTCCGGCATTAAACCGCTGTTGGTCGGCTCGCTTGCGATCGTTCCCCCGGTGGCTATAAACATTATTTTCTTCATGAAACTACTCCCCTGCGCGGAATTATCGCTTTGCAGTACACCCGGCTGTCCTCGCCCCATACGTCCGGAGTACTTCCGATATATTCATACCCCATTCGCTCGTATAATCCAATATGGTCGGTGGCAACGAACAGCTCTTTATATCCAAGCTTCGCAGCTTCTTCCGCGGCATAGTCCATCAGTCTGCGGCAGCAGCCCTGCCCCCTGTATTCCGGAAAGGTGTAAACAAATCCGATCCACGGAATCTTTGTCATGTCCCGGATATAGTCCTGCCGGGTGAGGGTCAGGAACGATGCAAGTCTGCCGCCCTCGGTCATCAGGTACAGCCTGCCGTCGTTTTCCGGCTCGCAGAGCGTTTCCATAAAGCTGCCCTTTTCCAGCAGCTCCGCAAGGAATTTTGCCGCACCCCAATCCGATCTTTTTATCTCAGAAAGCCAATGTAACTTATCTTCGCTTTCAAAATAATTGATTATATCCATAATACCTCAAAAAAAGCACCGGACAAGCGCGCAGGGCAATAACGCGCAGCAAATGTGCGCCATTGCAAAGCAAAAATGCGTGTTGATCCGGTGCTTTACTGTCTAGAATTGAAAGCCGGTAATTACCTCGGCTCTACAATGAATTTCATAGCGGTTCTTTCGTCGCCGTCAATTTCAACGGTGGTGAATGCCGGAATGCAGATGAGGTCAACTCCCACCAACGCCATGTAGCTTCTTGCAATGGCAATAGACTTCACCGCCTGATTTGCCGCGCCCGCGCCTACTGCCTGAACCTCTACCTCGCCGTTTTCGCGGATAACCGCAGCAATTGCACCCGCAACCGACTTTGGCACTGAATGTGCCGATACCTTTACAATTTCCATTTTGTCACCATTTTACTGCCCCTGCGGGCAGCCCTTTCGGAGTATTTTGTCCTGCTCACATAATGATTTGTCTGTATCTCTCTATTGAACCGCACTTGCCGGTTTTTACGTCTATATCCAGCAGTACGCCGTTCAGCTCGATCTCCCCCTCAGCGAACCTGTGCCGCTTCGGGTAGTAGGTCAGGAACCGCTCGATGATGATGTCCTTTTCCACGCCGAGGATAGACTCCTTCGGTCCGGTCATTCCCACATCAGTAATGTATCCTGTCCCGTCAATTATCTGCTCGTCTGCGGTAGTCACATGGGTATGAGTTCCCAGCACCGCCGAAACCCGCCCGGCGAGGTAATATCCCATCGCCCGCTTCTCCGAGGTAGCCTCGGCGTGGAAGTCCACGATCTTTATTCTCGCGGTGCAGCTTTCAAGAATTCTGTCAATGCAGTGAAACGGATTTTCCAGCGGCTGCATGAATGTGGTTCCCATAAGATTTATCACCGCAATGGAATACGCGCCCCGGTCAAGCTCGCAGATACCTCTGCCGATTACGCTTTCGCCGTAATTCGCAGGACGTATGACCTGCCCGCAGCGTTCCCACTCGTCCTCCATGGTTTTCTGCCGGAAGCAGTGGTTGCCGGTGGTGATAACATCCGCGCCCGCGTCAAATATCATTCCTGCGGAGGCGGGGTTAATGCCGTTGCCCTCCGCGGAATTTTCTCCGTTTACAATGACTATCTCCGCGCCGAGCTTATGCTTAATGCTGTGAAGTCCGCTCTGGAGCGCTTCGCAGCTTGCCTTGCCCACAACATCGCCGATAAACAGTATCTTCATGAATTACCTTACGATGATCTGATCTCTGCCGGGGCCAATGCCGAGAATTTTGATCGGGCAGCCGCAAAGCTCCTCAAGGCGCTTTACATAAGCCTGCGCCTTTTCCGGCAGCTCCTCAAAGCTGCGGCAGCCGGACAGGTCGCCCTCATAGCCCTCGATCTCCTCGTAGATAGGGCTGCACTTTGCAAGCTCCTCCAGAGTTACCGGGAAGTCCTTGAGGATCTCGCCGTCAGTGGTCTTGTATGCGGTGCAGACCTTGAGCACCGGAATTCCCGCCAGAGTATCGAACTTGTTTATTGCAAGGGAAGTAAGACCGTTTACGCGGACTGCGTGGCGCATGATAACTGCGTCAAACCAGCCGGTTCTGCGGGGACGTCCCGTGGTAGTTCCATACTCGCCGCCGCGCTCCCGGATAAGGTCGCCGGTTTCGTCAAACAGCTCGGTGGGAAAAGGACCGTTGCCAACTCTGGTGGTGTAGCTCTTTCCAACGCCGATAACTTCGTCTATCAGCTTCGGACCGATTCCTGTACCAACGCAAGCGCCGCCGGCGATCGGGTGTGAAGAGGTAACAAAAGGATAAGTACCGAAGTCGATGTCAAGCAATGTTGCCTGAGCTCCCTCAAACAGCACCTTCTTGCCCGCCTGATAAGCCTCGAAAGCGATAACGGAAGCATCCGCCATGTACTTGGCAAGCTTCTCGCCGTAAGCCTTGTATTCCTCATATATCGCGTCAAGGTCGCAGGCTTCGCCGCCGTACACCTTAGTTATGATAAGGTTCTTCAGCTCGCCGGTTTCCTTGATCTTCTTCTTCAGAACCTCTGGGTGAACAAGGTCGTACATACGGATACCGATACGCTCTGCCTTGTCGGTGTAGCAGGGGCCGATACCTCTGCCGGTTGTACCGATGTTCACTCCGGTCTGCTTTGCCTTAAATTCCTCAGAGAGCCTGTCAAGAAGTCTGTGCCACGGCATAATGATATCCGCTCTTGCGTCTATGCGCAGATTATCGCAGGTAACGCCGCGCTTGTTCATATTTGTAATTTCCTCAAGAAGCACAGCCGGGTCAACCACTACACCGCTGCCGATAAGGCAAAGAGTTTCGGGGTAGAGAATACCCGACGGAAGCAGGTGAAGCTTGTACACTTCGTTGCCGTGAACAACTGTATGACCTGCATTGTTGCCGCCGCTGGAGCGCACAACGACATCAGCCTTTTCTGCCATGATGTCTATGATTTTTCCCTTGCCCTCGTCGCCCCACTGGGTTCCGACAATAACACTTGATGACATTGAATGATCCTCATTTCTGAAAATAGAGTTGTCTGGGGAAATGTAACCAAATTCCCACATGATATATTATATCACATAACGTCTTCAAATTCAAGGTCTTTTGTGAATTTTTATACTGTAATAAAAAAACCGCCCCGGAGGGAGCGGAAAATTTTCGATGTTTTCTATTTCCAATGATTAAGTTTCGGTACCAGTGCTTCCATATGCGCCCTAACCTGTTCTGCGGGCCAATTCTCATTTGCCATATGCTCCACACAAAAATCAATCAGTTGTTCTTTGCTGGTATACTTGAATTCTCCATCAGCGTAGCACCACTTACAGTATTCTTCATTGAAATCGCCATTCGGCTCTTTACTAATTGTAGAATCATCGAGCGGCATACCACAGCACTGACATACCAGCTGTCTCGGTTGACCTAAGAGTGTATTAATTGAAACATCAAATACCTTGGATAACAGCTTTAATGTATCTATATTAGGGATTGTTTCGCCATTTTCCCAGCGTGATACAGCCTGTCTTGTAACCATTAATTTTTGTGCAAGTTCTTCCTGCGATAATCCACTTTTTGTGCGGAGTTCTAAAATAACATCTTTTGTATCCATCGATTTCACCTCCATAAGTAAAGTATAACATTCTATTATCTTTCTGTCAAGCAACTCGCTGTTGCTATTCTTCACTGATAAATTCCGATTGGTCTTATGTTATGCTCGCAGTGGAATAATCCCCCCAAAGAAAACAAAAGAGGGAAGCTCGCACTTCCCTCTCGTATGCAGTAAATTAATCAGCCGTTCTGAGCCTTTCTCTTAGCCTCAATATCCGCGAGAGCGTCCTTGCGGGAGAGGTTGATTCTGCCCTGCTGGTCGATCTCCATTACCTTTACGATTATCTCGTCGCCGACGGAAACAACGTCCTCAACCTTTTCAACCCGGTGGTTGTCAAGCTTTGAGATGTGAACCATTCCGTCCTTGCCGGGAGCGATCTCAACAAACGCGCCGAAGTTCATGATGCGAACGACCTTGCCCTTGTAGATAGCGCCGATCTCCGGAGGATTAACGATAGTGGAAATAACCTGAACGCATGCATTTGCCTTTTCAAGATCAAGTCCGCAGATGAATACATTGCCGTCGTCGTCAATGTCGATCTTGACCTCAAAGTCAGCGCAAAGCTTCTGGATAACCTTGCCGCCCTTTCCGATAACCTCGCTGATCTTGTCAACCGGCACTTTGGTGTGGATCATCTTGGGAGCGTACTTACCGACAGTCTTGCGCGGCTCAGGAATAGCCTTGAGCATGATCTCGTCAAGAATATAGTTACGAGCCTTGTGGGTCTTTTCGAATGCATTCTTGATGATCTCCGGAGTAAGTCCGTCGATCTTAAGATCCATCTGGATAGCAGTGATACCATCGTGAGTACCTGCTACCTTGAAGTCCATATCGCCGAAGAAGTCCTCAACGCCCTGGATATCTACCATTGTATCCCATCTGTCGCCCTCGGTGATAAGACCGCAGGAGATACCAGCGACCGGCTTCTTTATCGGAACGCCGGCGTCCATCAGCGCCAGTGTAGAGCCGCATACAGAGCCCTGAGAGGTGGAACCGTTGGAGGACAGCACCTCGGAAACCAGACGGATAGCATAGGGGAATTCCTCAACGCTGGGGATAACCGGGAGCAGCGCACGCTCAGCCAGCGCACCGTGACCGATCTCACGTCTGCCGGGGCCGCGGCTTGCCTTGGTTTCACCGACAGAGTATGCCGGGAAGTTGTAGTGGTGCATATA
>CAMAGG010000085.1 GCA_945833805.1 uncultured Clostridia bacterium
GCGTACTGTATGTACGCATTATCCGCTGCGCGGAAAACGCTCAAGTTTCTTTGACTACGAGAGCGGTGCTGGATCTTTGCAAAGATTTCCTGAATTTAAATGGTTATTGGTATAACAGCAGTACAAGCCCTGCCGCGATTTTCCTCATATTATCCCTCCGGACAACAAAATGCGGCAATGCCAACGCATCACCGCACTCCTGTTTAAAATGCAGCAGATCAGAGCTTCTCATCGGGAGCAGGCTCGTTGACCTCCTCGACCATTTCACTCACCGTTTTCGCTGTTTCAGCGGGAGCGGAGGGCTTGTCCTCCGGCTCGTCCTCGGTAGGTTCGGTTATGTCGGCGTCCTCGTCGAAATCGAAATCAGCGCCGTCGTCGTCCCATTCCTCGTCCCAGTCGTCGTAATAATCCTCGTCGTTTTCCTTTTCAAGCTTCTTCTTTGTGATAATTGTAGCAGCCGCAATACCGCCTGCAATGGCGAGAATTCCGACCAGAGCAATTCCTAATCCCTTCATGTAAATACCTCCATAAAGTTTGAACTTGGTTCCGCATCGGCAAATGCTTCTGCGGCATATTTTCGCTTCCTGTAAAGTATAGTATATACCCATTTCAGTTTTTTTTCAAGTGTCAGCAGAAATTTTAGTCATTAGTGCCAAAAAAATTACATATTTCCTGTCATATTCATCAAAACCGAAATCGCCGCGATCGGCGCGGTTTCACACCGCAGGATTCGCTTTCCGAGGGACACAGAGGCAAGCCCCGCCTGAATGAGCATTTCCGCCTCGGAAGGTTCAAAACCGCCCTCGCTTCCGATTACGATGTCGATATTTACGCTGAACTCCTGCATTGCCTCCCGCAGCGGGGTCTGCGCGCACTCATAGAACAGTATTCCCGTATTTCCCGGTGATATCATGCCGGGGAGAGAGGAAAATTCCACCGTTTCGCCAACTTTCGGGATAATTCCGCGCCCGCACTGCTTTGCCGCTTCGTATGCTATCCTCTGCCAGCGCTCGGTTTTTTTGGCAAGCTGTTTCCTGTCCGGGCGGGAAACACAGCGCTTTGAGATAAACGGGATTATTTCGCAGGCTCCGCACTCCACTGCTTTCTGCACGATGAAATCCATTTTATCGCCCTTCGGAATAGCCTGAAACAGCCGCAGATGTACGCTCGGCTCAGCCTGATTGGGCGTTTTTTCGAGGATCTCAAACACGCACTCTCCGGTGGCGCTTTCCAGCCTGCCGAGATGATCCATGCCCTTTCCGTCGCAGATAACCGCGATATCTCCCGGCTTCATTCTCAGAACCTGAGAAACGTGTTTAGAGTCCTCAGGGTCAAGAACAGCCGCCGTTTCCGAGATATTTTCAGTGAAAAAGCGGGGATATCTCCACCGCTCCATTGTCAGTTCCTTCTGTGACATTCCGTTCTCCTTTTAGTTCCACGAATATTCACTGTTTTTGCCAAACAGCCGCTCAACGTTTTTACGAAGCAGCTCGTTTTCCGGATTTTCGAGTTTTCTGTCCGACCGGAGTATTTCGTCTGCAAGCGCGTCCACCTGCTCCAGTACCGCTGCGTCGTCCGCAATATCCGCTACCTTGAGCGGCGGCAGTCCATGCTGCTCCCTGCCAAAGAAATTGCCCGGTCCACGAAGCTGGAGATCCTCCTGCGCAAGCTTAAAGCCGTCTGTGGTGCGTACCATAGCGTCTGTCCGCGCCTTTGTGTACTCGCTTTTGCTGTCGGTCATAAGTATACAGTAGCTCTGCTCGCTGCCTCTGCCGACTCTGCCCCTTAGCTGATGAAGCTGCGACAAGCCGAACTGCTCCGCGTTTTCAATGAGCATCACCACTGCGTTGGGGACATCAATTCCCACTTCAATGACTGTCGTGGAAACCAGCAGTTTCAGACGGTTCGCCTTGAATTCCTCCATTACCCGCTCCTTTTCCGACTGCTTTAATTTGCCGTACAGAAGTCCTGCGGGAATGTCGCGGAATTCGCCGTTCACCAGTGTGTTATAGTATTCTATCGCGCTCGCCTTGTCGCTTTTGCCCTCGTCTGACTCCACCAGAGGGCAGACGATATAAGCCTGCCTGCCCGCGGCGATGTGCTTCTTGATGAAGTTATACACCCGCTGCCGGAAGCTGCTGTCCACCGCGTAGGTCTTTATCGGAATTCTTCCCTTTGGCATTTCGTTCAGCACCGACACGTCAAGGTCGCCGTAGATGATGAGCGCCAAAGTGCGGGGGATAGGTGTGGCTGACATGGCGAGGATATGCGGATTAATGCCCTTTTCCGCCAGCGCGCACCGCTGTGCAACACCGAAGCGGTGCTGCTCGTCCACAACGACAAGCCCGGCATTGCTCATTGCGGAGGTTTTCTGGATAAGCGCCTGAGTGCCGATGAGCAGGTCGATTTCACCCTCCTGCGCCCGGCGGCGGGCGTCCGCTCTCTCCTTTGCAGTAAGGCTGCCGGAAAGCAGCTCCACTCGTACTCCCAGCGGACTGAGCAGATCTGAGAAGGTCTTGTAGTGCTGCTGCGCCAGTACTTCAGTGGGAGCCATTACCATTGTGCCGAAGCCGTTTTTGTAGCAGAAATAAGCCGCTGCCGCCGCAACAAGGGTCTTTCCGCTGCCCACATCGCCCTGAATGAGACGGTTCATCGGGAACTCCCGCTGCATATCCCGGATACAGTCGGAAACGGCGCGGAGCTGCGCATTCGTTGGAGTAAAGGGGAGCGCTTTCCAAAGCTCTGAGATATCGGTATTTTTCATGACCGCGCCGGAACGTTCCCGCCCTCGGTATTTCATCATGGCAAGCCCCAGCCGCAGCGTCACGAACTCCTCAAACACCAGTCTGCGCCGCGCCGCAGTGTATTCATCCCGGATTTTCGGGAAGTGTATCTGCCGCACCGCCTGCGCCCTTGACAGCAGCCTGAACCGCTCTGTGAGCCATTCCGGGAGGGTTTCCCCGATTTTCACCAGTTCCAGCGCGGTTTTCACGTTGGCGGATACCATGTTGTTGGTAAGCCCTGCGGTGAGGGGGTATTTCGGCATAAGCCCATGCTCCGAAACCGGGACGAACAGCGGCGATCCTACCTGCTTTCGCACCAGGTCGCCGGAGATCTTCCCATAGAACAGGTATTCGTGATCCTCCTCAAGTTTTGCAAAGGTGTATTTTGCGTTGAAGAATACCGCAGTAATATTATCCGTGCCGTCGGTAAGCTCCGCCTTGTACAGCGCCATTCTTGCGTACTCGCTGAAGGGCTCGGTCTTTCGCTTCACAAATGCGCGAAAGGCGCACACCTCTCCGGTCTGCACCTCCGCTATCGGCTTCGGGGAGGTGAAATCCACATAGTCCCGTGGGAACAGCTCCACAAGCTGCTCCACCGTTTCCACCCCAAGTTTTTTGTACAATTCCGCCCGTTTTGGGCCTACGCCTTTCAGATAGGTTATCTCCATTATTCAACAGAAATGATGTAGTAATACACCGGCTGACCGCCGTTCACGAGATTTATGTCGATATTGTCGCTGATCTTCGCCCGAAGCTGTTCATAAGCCGCGTTCGCCGCCTCGTCGGTGACGTCCGAGCCGTAGATCACAGTGATGAAGCTGCTGGAGCTGCTGACAAGCCGCTTTGTGAGCTTCACCAGAGCCTTTGAAACGTCCTTTTCAGTGAACACGATCTTGCCGTTGTCCATTGCAAGTATCTCGCCCTGCTTTATCTTATGACCATCGTATTCGCTGTCCCTTACCGCAAAGGTGATCTGTCCGCTCTGCACTCTTGCGAGGGCGTCGGTCATCGCGCCGCGGTTTGTGACAAAATCTGCGCCGGGGTCAAAGGACATAAGCGCGGAAATTCCCTGCGGGATAGTCTTGGACTGGATAACGCATACGTTCCTGTCCGCGAGGGCTACCGCCTGCTCCGCAGCCATGATTATATTCTTGTTGTTCGGCAGGACGAAAACGTTATGCGCCGGGGTCTGTCCGACTGCTTCAAGGATATCCTCGGTGGAGGGGTTCATGGTCTGACCGCCGCGTACTATGCTGTCTGCACCCAGATCCCGGAACAGCGACTCAACACCTGCGCCGGCTGCCACTGCCACAAAGCCGAAGTCCTTCTCCGGGGGAACGGGGGCTTTCCTGTTCTGCTGCACAGCTTCGTCAGCCTTGATAATGTTGTTGTGCTGCTCCCGCATATTCTCTATCTTCATCTTGGTCAGCTCGCCGAATTTCAGACCCTCTTCGATAGCCTTTCCGGGGTGGTTGGAGTGAACGTGGACCTTGATGATATCATCGTCGTCAACTACCACAACGCAGTCGCCGATGGTTTCAAGGAATGCCCGGAGCGCGGTCGCGTCCTTTGCGTCCTGCTTCTTGTTGACGATGAACTCGGTGCAGTAGGCGAAGTGTATATCTTCCTGAACTGCTCCCGCCGCAGCCACCGCCGCCGGAGCAGCCGGCTTTGTTTCGCTGTCGGAGCGTATCATTTCACCGCCGGAAATTACCTCCAGCATACCTGACAGAATTACCAGCAGTCCCTTGCCGCCGGCGTCAACTACCCCCGCCTTTTTCAGCGCGGGGAGAAGCTCCGGGGTCTTTTCAAGGCTCTTTTCGCCCTCGGCGATGTAGGCTCTGAGGAATTCAGCCGCGTCGCCGCCCTCCGTGGCAAGCTCGGCGGTGTTCTCGTAGGCTTCCCGTGCCACGGTGAGGATAGTACCCTCGGTGGGCTTCATTACCGATTTGTAAGCAGCGTCCACGCCCAGCTTGAATGCGTCGGACAGCATTTTCGCGTCAGCCTCGTTCTTTCCGGCAAGACCCTTTGAAAGACCACGGAAGATAAGCGACAGAATAACTCCGGAGTTGCCCCGTGCGCCCCTCAGCATAGCGGAGGCGGTGACCTTCGCCGCTTCCCCGGCGGATATTGCGTCCCCGGCGGCTTTAAGCTCCGGCAGAGCGTTGCCGATGGTCATGGACATATTTGTACCGGTATCGCCGTCCGGAACGGGGAATACATTAAGTTCGTCTACTGCAAGCCTGTTGTTGGAAATATTGTTTGCGCCGGAGATCACAGCGTCCCGGAACAGCTTTCCTGTTAGCGTCATTTTATACTATATCCCTTCCTGTTTTGTATTTATGTTAGGATCAAGTCCTTATTTCGTCCACATAGACATTCACCCGTTCAACGGAAATGCCGGTGCTTTCCTCCATGACATACTTCACCTTGTTGATTATGCTCTTCACCACAGTGCCGACATTCACACCGTAAAGCACCGTAATGTGCAGGTCTACCACCAGCTTATCCCGCCCTGCGCGGACGCTTATGCCGCGCTCAAAGCTTTTCTTTTTCATGAAGGGCAGAGCCGCCATGAGCGTCTGCCGCGCATTGCTTATATTCATCTGCACCACGCCGAAGCAGCCGGTAACAGTGCTGCCGATGAGGGATGTGAAATAGTCCTGCGAAATGGTGATAGTGCCGATGTTGTTCTGAACCTTTATCATAGTACCTCCCTTACTGTAATGGAAACGCCCTCCTGCTCCGGGGAACATACCGCCGTGAAGCAGTCCGGAAACTCTGCCGCCGCCTGCTCCGCCTGCGTCCTGTCGGAAAATACCCCGAACACCGCCGAGCCGCTGCCGGTGAGTATCGCGCCCTGCGCGCCGCATTCCCGTAGCTTGCCGCACAGCCTGTCTGTTCTGTCGTCCGCATAGAGCGTCTGAAATACATTGTACATTGCGCCAAAGAAATTCCCGGCAGCGCTTTGCCGGAATTCCTCCAGACCGCCGCAAGCTCTCACCGGGGATTCGTCATACCGTTTGTAGGCTTCCCCGGTGGGGCAACTGAATTCCGGCTTTACCACAAGGAACGTCATGCCTCTGACCTCCGGGAATTCCGAAAGCTGCTCGCCGATACCCCGGCAGAGCTTTGTTCCTCCCACAAGGCAGAAAGGAACGTCCGCGCCCACCTGCGCCGCTATATCCAGCAGCGCATTTTCGCCGAGGGGGAATCCGAAGCCGCTGTTCAGCAGCCGTAGTACCGCCGCCGCGTCCGCGCTTCCGCCGCCCATTCCCGCGCCGCTGGGGATATGCTTTTTGATTGAGATATCCACCTGCGCGGACTTACCCGCCGCCTGTAAAAACAGTTCCGCGGCGCGGTAAGCGGTGTTCCGGCGGTCTGTCGGGACGTCCTCCCTGCCGCAGGAAATCGAAATCCCGCTGCCGCCGCTTATTTCCACAGAAACCACGTCCGCAAGCGAAATGCTCTGCATCACTGTTTCAAGCAGGTGATAGCCGTCCTCCCGCCTTCCGGTTATGTCCAGCCAGAGATTGAGCTTAGCAAAGGCAAGGGCTTTTAGTGTACTCACTTTTTAAGCTCCTCCACGAATTCCCGTATGCGCTCAAGCGCAGTGGTGATGTGATGCACGGAATATGCGTAGGATACCCTGACATAACCCTCGCCGCTTTCGCCGAACGCGCTGCCGGGGACTACTGCCACCTTTTTGCTGTAAATCAGCTTTTCGCAGAATTCACTGCTCTTCATTCCGGTGGACTTTATGCAGGGGAACACATAGAACGCACCCTCCGGCTCAAAGCAGGTAAGCCCCATGTCATTGAAGCCCTTTACCACCAGCCTGCGGCGCATATCGTATTCCTCCAGCATTCTGTCCACATCTTCGCGGCACTTGGTAAGGGCGGTTATAGCTGCGTACTGGCTGACCGTGGGGCTGCTCATTATGCAGTACTGGTGCAGCTTCAGCATCTGCTTTATCACTGGGCGGGGGCCTGCGCAGTAGCCAAGCCGCCAGCCGGTCATTGCGTAGGTCTTGGAGAATCCGTTGACGACTATCGTCCGCTCCTGCATTCCCTCTAAGCTCGCGATTGAAACGTGCTTTTCGCCGCCGTAGGTCATTTCGGAGTATATCTCGTCCGAGATGACCATTATATCCGTTCCCCGCAGTACTTCCGCTATTTTCTCAAGCTCCTCACGGCGCATTATAGAGCCGGTGGGATTGTTCGGGAACGGAAGAATGAGCGCCTTTGTCCGGGGAGTTATCGCCGCCTTGAGGGAGTCTGCCCTCAGCTTGAACTTGTCCTCCTCCGTCATGACGATAGGCACGGGAGTGCCGCCGCAGACGGTGACTATCGGGGAATAGCACACGAAGCTCGGCTCCGGTACAAGAACCTCGTCCCCCGGCTGTACCAGCGCCCTCATTGCAAGGTCGAGCGCCTCTGAGCCGCCGACGGTGACGATTATCTCGCCCTCCGGGTCGTATTCGGTGCGAATGAAATTTTTCAGATACAGCGAAATTTCTTTTCTGAGCTGGATAAGACCGGCATTTGCAGTGTATGCTGTCCTGCCCTTTTCAAGAACGTTTATCGCTTCTTTTCTCGCAGCCCACGGGGTCTTGAAATCCGGCTCGCCTACGGACAGGGAGATAACTCCCTCCACCTGCTGAGCGATGTCGAAGAATTTTCGTATGCCGGAGGGCTGAATATCCCGTATTTTCTGTGGGATAACCTTCTCATAGTCTATCACGGGGAAACCAGACTCCTTTCATCGGAGTGTTCCTCGTTGAAAACATGACTTTTTTCCTTGTATCTTCTGAGGACAAAGTGAGTGGTGGTGGAAAGCACACCGTCCAGCACCGCCAGACGCTCGGACACGAACAGAGCCACCTTGCGCAGGCTGGTGCCGGTAATGGTTATCGACAGGTCGTTCGCGCCGGACAGCAGGAATACCGTGTCCACCTCGTCATACTGCATGATAGTGTGGGCGAGGTCATCGAAGCCCCTGTCCTTGAACGGGGTCACTTTAAGTTCGATTATCGCAGTTACCGCGTTGTCGTCCGCTTTCTCCTCGTTTACTATGGCTGCGTAGCCGATAATTATACCCTCCTGCTCAAGCTGCTTTATCCCAGCAGTTACCTCCTGCTCGGAAATGCCAAGCATTGCCGCCAGCTCCGCATTGGACAGCCTTGCGTTCTGCTTCAGCAGGTCAAGGAGCTTTTTATTTACATTATTCATAGCTTTTCCTCCTGTATCGAAATGAATATCGGTTGTTTTTGCCTGAAAACGCATATCTCGCCGAAGCCTATATCCTTCAGCATTTCTAATACCTGTGGAATATCCGCGCCGACATCGGAAACACGGTGCGCGTCCGAACCGACAGTCACCATGCGCCCGCCCTTGTCGTAGTAGCGTTTTATGTATTCCACAGAGGGCATCGTGACGTGAAGCCCCTTGCGAATACCGGAGGAATTGACCTCCAGAGCGATATCCCGGCTGATTATGGTTTCAAGTATCTTGTCGATTATCGCGCTGTAACGGCTCATATCTACCTCGTGACCGCCGAAGTCACCACTGATGAAGCGGAGCGGAAACGTCAGGTGCGACAGGGAGCAGAATTTCCCCCATTCTGCGAGCCGCAGTTCCTCCTCGAAATACTCGTCAAGGCAGCGCCGCCTGTCCTCCTCGCTGTCAGGGATCTGGTTCAGATATGGGTATGTCCTTGTGCGGTGGGTAGAGCCTAACACGAAATCGTAGTCGTGTTCAGCAAGAAGCCTCTCGGCAAGCGGCAGGTCGAACAGCGGCTGACCTAATTCCACTCCGTAGTAGACCTCCATTTTTCCGGCAAAGCGCTCCTTTATTTCAAGGAACGTCCCGTAGGACTTTTCCACAGCCCCGGCGTAATCCCAGCTGTCGAACTTTTCGGTTTCGATGTGGTCGGTAAGCGCGAAGTGCTTAATACCCAGCCCGCAGGCTCGTTCCGCCATGCTCATCGGCGGGTCGAAGCCGTCCGGAGAAAGCGTTGAGTGATTATGAATATCCGCAGGTATTGTGCGGAGTATCTTGTTTTCCATTATTTTCCCTCTTTTGTTCTGCTGAAAAAATAACCATAATATTATCTTTTCAAAAGCTTTTTTTATTATTTTATCACAAAATTTCAAATTTGTCTATGAATACATTTACTTTTTCAGATTTTTTTAGTATAATAGATAAGAAAGATAAAAAATAAAGGCTTGCGGTGCATATTTTTATACATATTGACCGCAGAACAGGAGGATACAATGAGAGCAGTTGTTGCTGTAATCGGTAAGGACACGGTAGGAATTCTGGCAAAGGTGAGCGGTATCTGCGCTGAATGCAATGCGAACGTAATGGACGTTACCCAGACCATTATGCAGGATCTGTTTGCGATGACCATGATGATAGAGATCTCCGGGCTTAACATCGACTATATCGACTTCGCTGACAAGCTTACAAAGGCAGGAAACGATATGGGGCTTCAGGTTCATGTAATGCACGAGGATATCTTCAACGCGATGCACAGAATATAATTTAAGGAGAATGCCGATAAATGCTAAATTCAGGTGACATTTTAGAAACGATAAAGATGATACAGGAGGAGAACCTTGATATCCGTACAATTACTATGGGTATCTCCCTGCTGGACTGTATCGACAGTGATATAGACAAAGCCTGCGACAAGGTATACGACAAGATCATGCGCAAGGCTGAGAACCTTGTAAAGACCGGCGAGGACATCGAAAAGCAGTATGGAATCCCGATCGTAAACAAGCGTATCTCGGTAACTCCTATCGCAATAGTGTCCGCAGCCTGCAAGGGCAGCCCGGTGAAGTTCGCAAAAGCGCTCCAAAAAGCTGCTGACGGCACGGGAGTGAACTACATAGGCGGTTATTCCGCGCTGGTACACAAGGGATTTTCCGCCGGCGACAAGGAGCTTATCGAGTCGATCCCGGAGGCTCTTGCGGTAACGAGCAACGTCTGCTCCTCCGTAAACATCGGCTCTACCAGAGCGGGAATAAACATGGACGCTGTCGCGATGATGGGAAAAATTATCCTTGACGCAGCTAGAGCGACAAAGGACAACAGCTATTTCGGCGCGGCGAAGATAGTTGTATTCTGTAACGCAGTGGAGGACAATCCGTTCATGGCGGGTGCATTCCACGGCGTGGGCGAGTATGACTGCGAGATCAACGTGGGCGTTTCCGGCCCCGGCGTAGTCCGCGCGGCGCTCAGAAAGTGCCCGGACGCGAACATCAGCGAAATTGCGGACGTTATCAAAAAGACCGCGTTCAAGATCACCCGAATGGGTCAGCTCGTCGGAACTGAGGCTTCCCGCAGGCTTGGAGTTCCTTTTGGTATAGTTGACCTCTCCCTTGCTCCGACTCCGGCGGTGGGAGATTCGGTTGCGCATATTCTTGAGGAGATCGGTCTGGAGAGCTGCGGCTGCCACGGAACTACCGCCTGCCTTGCAATGCTCAATGACGCGGTAAAGAAAGGCGGCGTTATGGCTTCGTCCCATGTCGGCGGACTTTCCGGCGCGTTTATCCCGGTTTCCGAGGACGCAGGCATGATAGACGCGGCGGTAAAGGGAAGCCTGTCCCTTGAAAAGCTGGAGGCAATGACCGCGGTATGCTCCGTAGGTCTGGATATGATAGCAATTCCAGGCGACACTCCTGCTGACGTTATCTCTGCTATTATCGCAGACGAAGCGGCTATCGGCATGGTAAACAGCAAGACCACCGCCGTCCGTGTAATTCCCGCTATCGGCATGAAAGAGGGCGACATGGTGGAATTCGGCGGTCTGTTCGGCAGCGCGCCGATAATGCCGGTAAGCAAATTCTCTCCGAGCAAGTTCATCAGCCGCGGCGGAAGAATCCCCGCTCCGCTTCAGAGCTTGAAAAACTGATAAGAAATACCGATACAGGGTGCTGTTTTTAACAGCACCCTGTTTTTGACTTGTGTGTACAACGGCGATTTCAGCCTTTTGAATTAGTGAAATTGGCGCAGACTGAATTGCTGAGGATATGCATTTAGCAATAAATTGTAATTTGTCGGGCAATGGGGGAGAGGGGCGAAGCCCCAAAAAGTCTT
>CAMAGG010000086.1 GCA_945833805.1 uncultured Clostridia bacterium
AGCGTTTGCGGCAAGCAGTTTCTCGATATCTTCCTGGGACATCTTGCCGCCGGAAACAGGCTCGGTGTTCTCTGAGGACGGAAGCTCTTCCGAAGTGTTATCGTCTGTTATTCCGCAGGAGCGCAGAAGAGCTTCTATCTCGTCCTCGGACATTTTGTTGTTTTCAAGCTCGCGCTCCGGCTCGTAGGACTGATCCGGCGCGATCGTGACTGGCTTGCTGTTCTGGGCAACGATTTCGGCAACGTCCACCTTCTGCTGGTGCAGTATTTCGTCCACATCGGCGGTAGGCTGCTTCTTTTCGGTGCCCAGCAGCGTCCCTGAGGGGTAGGACACCAACGGGACGGGCTGGGACTCCGGAGCGATAAGGCATTCCTCATAATCCGCGGCAGCCTGATCGTAGGTGAGATTCTCCCCGCCGAAGCAGAGCCAGTAGTCGTCATAGGGCGTGATGCCGTGGGTACGGCGGAGAATGCTCAGGACACTGTATTTCTCAAGCCCCATTCGTTCCAGAATGGGATATGTATAGGGCGTTTTGTCCTGAAATACCCGGCAGGAAAACAGGTAGTAAATATCGGTTATGTCAAGGGGGCGATGAATTGTGGTTATCATCAGTTCCTTGTATTTTGTGAGTATCGTATATGTGATCTGCTCCTCCTCGGATACAAGATATTCGCAGACCGGGGCTTCCGCCTTCCAGACCGTGAATTTCAGAGGAAGCGGCATATCGAACGCGCTGTTGTCAACTATCCGGTAGCGGTTTGCCTTTAAAATATTCATTACTATCCCTCCCGCCGTATGCACACTGCATTATTAATATAATTATATCACAAATCCGGAATATAAGCAATAGTTTTTTTAAAATCTGAGGACAAACTGGGGTTTTCATATTGTGACCAAAATATTTTTTGGTTATTTGTGCAGGTTTAATAAAAATGCGTTTTTCGGTGAAATAATTATTGTGTATGTGTTTACAGAACGATTTTTTTGTGATATACTAATACTAAATAACATTGACTTAAAATACTCTGCTGATGCAGAAACAGAAACGGGGAGTATAAATGAAAATCAGAACAATGCTGATGATCAGCGCAATGCTTTTCGCCATTCTGCCGATGGTGATTTATTCGGTATTTGTGAGCAATATGCTGAGTTCCGACGGCGACAAGCAGTTCTGCCAGACTATTACTGAAGTTGTTGACAACGAGCGTTATACGCTTCAAGCGTACATAAACACGGTGAACACTCAGGTGAACACTATCTTGAACAACGCTGATGTGCAGGAGGCTATATCCTCCAAAAAGAGTACTAACGCGGCGGGAAATTTCATCACCCAGTTTGCGCAGCAGAATCCTGATATCGAGTCGATCGCGCTTGTGACCTCCGACGGAAGCATATTCTGCGGAAGCTCCGGAAAAACCGGTCAGATCATTGATAATTTCAGCGCCTACAACAACTACGCTGACGGCGCGCTTTTCTACAACAACATAGTTAATCCTGAGGCGACCGGCGGCGGAACCAACCCCACCATGTTTATCAAGGAAACACAGGGCAGTGTTACTCTGCTTGTAAACTACAAGCTTGCCGGCAAGAGCTTCCTGTACAATGCGACCGGTGGAAGCGTTTTCTATAATGGCTCCGTTACAGTTGCGGATTCTTCCCCCAACCACAACTACAATATAGTAGACAACTTCAAGGTAAACCTTTATTATGAGTATCCGTCCGATGTTTTCCAGAGCGCTATCGACAATCTTCAGGACGGTCAGATATCGGACATCATCGAGTATGTTCCGGTGAACTCTTCCACAGGTGAAAAGTGGTATGCCGCAATGGTCAAGGTCGGCGGTGAAAACGGGCTTATCGCCATCGCGAGCTGTGCTGTTTCCGGCAACGCAAACAGCTTCTCACTCCCTGCTTCAAACAATATTATTCTCGCAGTAGTTCTTATTTCCCTTGTTGCTGTCGCTGGTTCTATCGTGGTATCTATCCTTGTCACCAAGCCCCTCAAGACCATTGAGGAGACCCTTGTCAAGGTTCGCCGCGGCGATCACGAGGCAAGAATACCCACCGCAGTCAGCAACAACGAGTACGGGCAGATGTCCCGTGCCTTCAACAACCTGCTTGACGAGATCGTGGTAAGTGAGGACAGATACAGGACCATTACCGAGATGTCTGACAACATCATCTTCGAGTGGAACTTCAAGACTAATGAGGTATTCTTCTCCAACAACTTCAATAAGAAGTTCAGCTACCGTGCGCCGTCAGACCACTTCGGCGACAGCTTCCTGCTCAAGGCAAAGCTGCATGAGGAAGACTCCGAGCGCTACAAGGCTGACCTTGAGAAGCTCGGCAGAGGCGAGGAGTTCAAGCACAATGAGTACCGTATGAAGAATATCTACGGCGACTTTATCTGGGTGCTTATCAGAACCGCGACCCTGCACGATACAGAGGGCAATCCGCTCAAGATCGTCGGAGTTATTCTGGATATCGACCGCGCCAAGAAGAGTGAGAAGCAGCTCACTGAACGCGCAAGCTTTGACGCTCTTACTGAGCTTTATAACAGAGAAACTATCGAAAGCCAGATCGACAACGAGATCAACCTTTCCGAGGCAAGAAAGTCCGAGTTGGCGGTTCTGTTCATCGATGTGGACGACTTCAAGCACTATAACGACCAGTACAGCCATGCGACAGGCGATCAGGTGCTGAAATTCGTAGCCAGCACGATAAAGGGAGTTGTCGGCGAGTTTGGATTTGCGGGACGCTACGGTGGCGACGAGTTCATTGCCTGCGTTCGTAATGCTGAGATCAATGATCCGAAAAGGGTTGCTCAGGATATCATTTCCAGACTTGAGGAAGGTTTTGACTGCGACGGCGAGCGTCTGATGGTCAGCGTTTCAATCGGTATCTCGATGATAAAGGACGATTACAACACTCGTGTTGAATACATCATCGGTAAGGCTGACGACGCAATGTACTCCGTTAAGAAGAACGGTAAGTCCAACTACGCGTTTATCTGATAACAGACAATAAAAGCTCCTCCGGAAGCGGGAGCATATTAGGGATATAAAATCGCGCCAAAGTCCGAAATGACCGTTCACTCGGTTATTTCGGGCTTTTTTCTGCGTCAGGCGAGATTTGCCCGATACCATTGAAATAAATCTCAATATCCTGTCGTCGTTTGCCGTCAACCTTTATGGCTTGATGGACGGTGATGTAGTCATTATGCGCTACGCAAATATGAAATTTTGTGCCATGCAATGTTTCATTTTCACAAATGTTGTCATTGTGTTGTCATAGTATGTATTTTATGCTTGACTAGTGGACAAAAAAGTCGTAAAATGTGAATTAGAGGTATACTGCCGTTTTGCCAATAAACGGCGGATCCTTTCCCCCTTTGATATGATAAACAAAAGGAAGAAGGAACATTATGTCCAAGATAGGCAAAAGCATTCTAGCTGTTATCCTGTCCACGGCTGTAATCATTACATTTTTTCTGATTGTTTCGGCTCAGCACTATGACCGAGGGTATTTTACAGGAAGAGGCAGGCTCGTTCGTCAAAATAATGAAAAGCGACCTGTCTACGCTTGATATCGAAGCGCAGTATCTCCAAAACATCATAAGCTCAGACCCTTCGCTTGTTGAGACTCTGAAATCCAATGACAGCGATGCGGCGGACAGAATATTCAGGACATATCCTTCGGACGAAAGCTCCTTCGCGGCATTTTACAGTGAGGACGGCACGTGTTTTTATGCAACGGAGGATTTCCCGCAGGACGCCAGCCTTTCTTCCGTGAGTGACGGGCTTAATTCCGACAGCGAGAGAATGTACTACTGCTATAAGACAAAGATAGATGGAGCGGGTTCGATTATTGTCGGCTATGACCTTCGTGCTTATGATTACCTTGACCCTATACGCGAGAAGACCGGAGGTCAGTTCACTGTTTTCAAGAACAATATAAGGTATGCGACCACCATTGTCGGCGACGACGGAAACCGTATCGAGGGATCGGAAATGTCCGCGGAGATCGCTGACCGGGTATTGAAGGCTGGTCAGACCTATTTGGGCAGAGTGGCGATAGGCGGCAGTAACTATGTGGTATGCTATGAGCCTATAACAGACAACGGCGGAAATATAATCGGCGCATATTTCGGCGTTTACGAGACCAGCGTTATCGATGGTATGCTTGACCAGAAAATGCTGGTGATGAGCGTTGTGGGTATTGCGCTGACTATCGTTATCACTGCCGCGTCGGCAATAGTTTGCATGAAGATCATAAGGCGCAAGATACTCACTCCAGTCGTTCACATAGGCGAAATGGCAAAGGAGATGAACAAGGGCAACCTTAGCTGTCAGATCACCGACGTCAAGCACGGAAAGGACGAGGTCGGCGAGCTGCTTTTGCAGGTGGAGAGCATGCGCGACACTCTGCACGGGTACATTGAGGACCTGTCGCGGGTGCTGGGGGCTATGGCTGCCGGGAACTTTACCGAGCATACAGAGGCGGTTTACAGCGGCGATTTCATTGAGCTGATCTCCGCGCAGGTGAAGGATATAATTTCCAAGATCAACGTTAAATCTGATAATGTAAATGCCGACGCGTCGGCTTCCGCAAAGGAATCGGATATTCTGGCGTCGGGTACTGTACGTCAAGCGGCGGCGATAGAGGAGCTTTCCGCTTCACTGAACGATATATCCACTAAAGTAAATGAGACCGCAGACAAGTCCCGTGGCGCAATGGAGCTTGCGGACAGCGGTTCTGCGGTGCTGGATGAACAGCACATGTACATGAATCAGATGATGTCTGCAATGGAGAATATTTCCAAGCAGTCTGGAGAGATCGAGCGGATTAACAAGACGATAGACGATATCGCGTTCCAGACGAACATTCTGGCTCTCAACGCTGCGATAGAAGCGGCAAGGGCAGCGGATGCAGGAAAGGGCTTCGCAGTGGTAGCCGACGAGGTAAGAAATCTTGCCGCCAAATCCGCAGAGGCAGTCCGCACGACATCGCAGCTTATAGCAGCAGCGGTATCGGCTGTGTCCGGGGGCTCTGAGATCGCGGAAAAGAATGCGGAGTCAATGGGAGCTGTGGTGGAGATATTCGGGCGCACAAAGCAGATGATAGGCGATATTTCCGCCGCCGCGGAGTATCAGTCGAAGTCGATAGGGCAGATCACCAACGGCATTTCGGAGATATCCGACGTTGTTCAGCAGACCAGCGCATCCGCACAGGAGATCGCGGCTTCCTGCGAGGAGCTCAATACGCAGGCACTGCGATTTGTAAGGTTTCTTTCTTTTGCTTAATTTTTTACAGGGCAAAAATACCCGGATATTTCATTTCAACACAGAAAGTACAAAACATCATGACAATTACCCAAGTACAGATCCGCAGGACATTCACTGAGGGCAGAATACCAAGCATGAACGATAACGCAGTTTTTGACGCACTCAGAATAAACTGCTATTGATATTGATCAACAGTTTTCCCGTCCTGCAAACGCAAGGCGGGATTTTTCTGTCTATACTGCATTTTTACGGCAGGAATGTCATAGCATGATTTTGCTCCAAAACAAACTCCGCATTTATTGACAATAACTGCGGAGTATTTTCAGCCTTTTTTATTCGTACAAGCTGTAATATTTTCCGCTGAAGCTAATATATTATAGCAAGGAAAAAAACACTTGGAAAGGAACATAGTTATGACATACAAAATAACCACCACAGCCCCGGAAACCCAGAAAGAACAGCTTCGCCTTGACGCGGCGCGGCGGGTGTACGAGGAGCTTCTCCGCTACATAAACAGCCGGGACGGAAAATCCGCCTGATTATGGGAGGGACGTTTAATGATCGCGATATACGCCCGGCAGAGTATCGACAAAAAGGACAGTATCTCGATAGAAACCCAGATAGAAGCCTGCAAACGCTGCTGTGACGGTGAATACCGTGTGTATTTCGACAAGGGCTGGAGCGGCAAGAACCTCGACCGCCCGCAGTTTCAGCAGCTTCTGAAAGACATCAAATCCGGCGAAATAAGCAAGCTCATTGTCTACAAGCTGGACAGAATATCACGCTCCTTGAACGACTTCTCCAACCTCATGGAGGTTTTCAAGAAGTACAGTGTGGAGTTCGCGTCCACTGTCGAAACTTTCGACACTTCCACTGCGATAGGACGTGCCATGCTCGGTATAATCATGGTGTTTGCTGAGTTGGAGCGTGAGAATATCCTGCTGCGCGTAAAGGACAATTATTACGCCCGGGGCGAAAAGGGGCTGTACCTCGGCGGAGTGCCGGTTTTCGGCTTCGACAAAATTCCCACGAAGCTGGACGGGATAAAGACCTCTGTGCTTGTTCCGAACAGCAATATGACCACGGTGGAGTACATATTCAGCGCGTATCGGGAGAGCGGCTGTTCCCTCGGAGATATCGTCAGAACGCTGAACGAGCAGGGCGTGCCGTCGCCTGCGGGAACTCTCTGGGACAGCAGCAAGCTCAGCCGCCTGCTGCGCAGCCCGGTGTACGTCTGCGCGGACATGGAGGTATACCGCTACTTCAAGGAAAAGGGCGCAAGGATCTCAAATCCGGCGGAGGATTTCACCGGGGAGCATGGGTGTTTTCTGTACGGAAAGCGGGAAGCAAACGAGCGGAAGTACACAGATGTTCACGACCATGTGCTGTCGATAGGGATTCATGAGGGTGTAATTCCCTCGGAATTGTGGCTGGACATACAGCATAAGCTGGACGGAAACACACAGCTCAAAAAGGGAAAGAGCGGTACATATTCATGGCTCACCGGGCTGCTGAAATGCGGCAGGTGCGGATATGCGATGAGGGTCATGTCCGGCAGTTTTTTCTACTGCTCCGGAAAGGCTAATCACCATATCTGCGAGGGTATCGCCGGAAAACCGGAAATAGCAGCGGCGGAGCAGGCGGTTTATTCTGAATTGCAGAAGAAATTCGCCGAGATACGGGAATTACACCCGACCGGAAAGCCGCAGGCATCTCCGAAAGCCAACAAGCTGAAAATGCAGCTTGAAACGCTGAACACGCAGATAGACAATCTTGTTGACAAGATAGCGGAAACCACCGCCGCGATAGGAAAGGTGCTTGAGGAAAAGCTGGAGCGGCTCATCGCCGAGCGGGAAAGCGTTCAGCAGGAGCTGGACAAGCTGGGCGGCGACAAACCGCGGCAGAGCTACGAAACGGTGATACCGCTGCTTGAGGAGTTCCCGGAAATGCCGACGGAGGTCAAACGGCAGATAGCGGGGCAGTTCATCTCAAAGGTGCTGATGTGGGAGGACAGGCTGGAGATTCAGTGGAAATTCTGATTTATGGGCAGGCGATGACAGCCTGCCTTTTTTACATGTGGAAAGTACCGTAAATAAGAATCTTATGGCTGGATCTATTCATATAGTGCGTATTTGTTATGCGTAGGATTTATGGGGGCTTTGGGGAGAGGTTTCCAGCTGTTGTCGAGAATAGATCCACAACGGCATTTTGGGCGGCTGTCATTCTCTTTTTTACAACAGTGGTTAGTATAAAGAAATTATGCCGCGTCAGCAGGATTATCTGTGTAACCCAGCGGGTGGATCTTCTCCGGAATAAGCTCGTTCATTGCGTTTGTTGCCGCACTTGTAAGGTCGTATCTGTATCACAGTTCGTCACAGCCGCTGCTGCCGTCGGTGTGGTATTCCATCCACACCATAAGCCCGTTCCAACCATTTTCGTATAGGGATTTATACTTCTCCGTACAGCTCATGCCGCTTTCCTTTTCGTCATCATTGGAGGTTTCACCGATAAGGCAGTGCTTATCCGTGCCCAGTCCATATTCCTCGGGAGTTACAGTAAACGGAAATCCAAACCACGGCTTCGCCCACATATAGAAATGCGTGCTGCAAAAATCCAGGGCCGCCTTGTCGCTGCCTGCCGCTTCAATAAGGCGCTGGTCGGAGATCATGTTGCCGTTGTATTTATCGGAAGTGTATTTTGCAATGCCAAGCCCTACGGTCACCAGCATATCGCTGTTTTCGTGAATTGCCTCGGAGCATTTGCCGAAGAAATAGGTCAGGTTAACCCATGAGATCTGACCGCATTCCGCATTTTCATAAACCCAGTCCGGCTCGTTCATGAGGTCAATGCCGAATATCCAGTCATATTCCGCATAGCGCTTTGCAAATTCGGCGCAGTATTTTTGGGCGTAATCGTCGCTGCTCTCCTTGGTTGACACCATTGTGCGCCAGTTGTCCTTTCCGGTGTTTCCGTCCTTGAAATGGTCAAAGGACAGCAGGGTCGGCATAACATAAACCTCGTACTTCTCTGCCAGCGCAAACAGCTTGTCCAGATCAGTCCAGTGGCTTTCATTCACCGACTCGACCATTCCCTCATCGTTCACCCGAACGACCCCTGTCCCGTTGCAGTTTATACAGGGATAAGCTGATTAAAGCGAAGCGTAACAAAATCAGCCGAGTGAGTATGCGCGTTTGAACGGGGCGATTTTGTTTTAATCAGCGTCTCCCCAGATACGGGTGCAGTTGATATTGTCCTTTTTGAGAAGCGCAAAGGTTTCCTCCCAGGACTGCTCGTCCATGTTTCCGCAGAAATCATTCCACTTCTGCCACGGGGTATTCACGCCGTTTATCCACAGTTCCTTCCCGTCCACCATGAATTTTTTGCCCTCAATTGTGACCTTTGCGCTTTTGATGGGAGCCTGAATTTCGGTTTCGGAGGTGCTTGTTTCAGAGCTTTCACTGCTTGGTGCACCTTCCTTTGAGCAGGCGGTCAGAAGCATTGACATGCCCATAAGTATTGTCAGAATTCGTTTCTTCATAATGTACCTCTTTCATTATTTGATAATGCGGTTTTGGATTTATTCATTGTTTACAGTTTTTTTCTTTATTTGTCAATACGATAAATAGAAGCACTGATTTCGAGAGGTTTTTGCTATTTTGTAGGATAATCTGTTTCCAGACATTCAAGGGAAACTGCGGCTGTATGCTGTTTGACATCACAGAAACGAAAATGACGGGCGAAACAACTGTATCGGAAAAGGCAGTTTTAATGTATTTAAGGAAGATGATGTAATAAATCACGCTCGGACATGGAACTAAACTTCGCTTTTCGTCCCAATTCGTTGTTAGTTTCGTTCCGCTTTGAGTTTTTTTACTTGACAATTAGCTCACGGAAATCAATTTTACAAAATAAAAGAAATATGATATAATAGAAATATGAAAAAGAACGGAATCACAGAATATTACGAGGAAGTAGAAACAACAGGGGAATATGAAGGGTATTTTTGTAGCGTATCGGAAGCGATAACGATAGCAATATTGGGGAGTATCTGCGGATTGAAAAATGTAAGTCAGATACATCAATGGGCGACAAATGAACAGAGTAAGCGAATTTTTGATGGAGAAATTCGGAATCAATCATGTGCCTTGCTATTTCTGGCTTCTATCCCTGATGAAAATGGTAAAACCGGAATCGCTCAATCAAAGCTTTGCAAATTGGGTGTATTCGTTCATGCCCGAAAAAGCGGAAGTGCTGACCATCTCGCTTGATGGAAAGAAAGACGTAAAGCTCCGTAATTCAATGTAAAGCGTATCCGTGACAGAAAAAGGGCATGGCAGAATTGAAAAGATAACAGCTTTTGTGACAAACGACATACTCTGGCTATATCAAAGAAATGATTGGGAAAAGCTCACTTGTATTGGTGCGATTCACACTGAAGTCGAAAGCAAGAAAGGTAAGACAAGTGAGTGGCATTATTATATTTCAAACTGTTCGCTGACACCTGATGAGCTTCTTCATCACGCAAGAATGGAGTGGTCTGTGGAAGCTATGCATTGGCTTCTTGATGTTCATTTTGACGAGTATTGGTGCAGAGTTGAGGATAAAACCGTTCAGAGTGAGGCTGTATACCGAACCGTGTAAATGCCAATAATACCCACAAGAAAGTGAGGTATTGCGCATGAAAAGAACACACGGATTAGATGAAAAAGAGATGGAACTGGTATAGCTGCTGATTGCAGACTGCCAGACAACCGGGGATATTCAGGCAAAGCTGAAACGGCTTTTCGCCGGTACGATTGAGCAAATGCTTGAGGCTGAAATGGACGAACATCTCGGCTATGAAAAGAACTCAGTTGCCGGGAACAACTCTGGTAACAGCAGAAATGGCTACGGCAAAAAGACGATAATCAGCGACTATGGCGAGTGTGAGATAGCTGTTCCGCGCGACAGAAACGGCGAGTTTGAGCCAAAAGTCATCGAAAAGCGACAGACAAGAACCGACGAAATCGAACAGAAAATCATGCAGATGTATGCGAAAGGTATATCCCAGCGTGACATAGAAGATGTGTTAAAGCAAATCTATGGAGCAGAGATAACACAGGGTCTGGTTTCGGGGATAACCGACAAAATCTTGCCCGAAGTCAACGAATGGCAGAACCGTCCGCTTGAAGCAATTTATCCGGTGGTTTTCTTCGATGGAATCGTGTTCAATTCGCGCAAGGACAACAAAATCGTTACGAAATGCGTGTACTCGGTTTTGGGTATAAACATGGAAGGCCAGAAGGAAATTCTCGGCACTTGGATATCAGAAAACGAGTCTGCAAGCTTCTATGCAAGCGTATGTGCAGACCTCAAAAACCGCGGCGTGAAGGACATTTTCATTGCCTGCCACGATAATCTCACGGGGCTTTGTGATGCGATAAACTCGGTTTTCCCGAAGACGAAAAATCAGCTCTGCATAGTACACCAAATTCGCAACAGCTGCAAGTTCGTGCCGTACAAAGACCGCAAGGCAGTCTGCGCTG
>CAMAGG010000087.1 GCA_945833805.1 uncultured Clostridia bacterium
GGCTCGCCGCCCTCGATAACAGATACGCAGGAATTTGTCGTACCTAAGTCAATACCTATGATCTTTCCCATAATGAATTCCTCCATTCTTTTGTCTGCATATTATATGCGTAAAATCTTAATGATGTATGCGCTTAGTTTGCTACTGCCACCATTGCAAAACGGATAACCTTGTCGTTGATCTTGTATCCCTTTGCAAAGGTTTTTGCGACCTTGCCGCTCTCGACGCCCTCTTCATCGACCCGCTGAACTGCCTGATGCAGCTGGGGATCAAATTCCGCGCCGTCGCTCTCGATCTCAGTCACGCCCAGCTTTGTGAGAGTTGCCATAAAGCTGTCGTAGATCATCTGAACACCCTGTTTGTAATTGCTGTCAGTACATTCCGCTGCCAGCGCTCTTTCGAGATTATCCATGACCGGCAAAAAATCCGAAACCACGTTGGAAATTATATCCGCGCGAAGCTCCAGCTTTTCCTTTGCGGTGCGCTTTCTGTGGTTGTCGTACTCAGCCATTGTCCGGAGAAGCTGATCCTTTACCTGTGCCAGCTCCGCCGCAAGCTTTTCGTCTGCGTCCGGCTGTTCTTCAACTACTTCCGCTTCTGCGGCTTCTGCCGGCTCTGCGGGAGCTTCTGTCTGAGCAGCTTCCTCCAGATTTACGCTATCGCTGTTCTCCATCTCCATTGTCCTTGACCTCGCTTTCTATCTGCGGCGGCTGAACAGATTCCTCAGACAGCAGCCTTGTTATTTTGTTGCTGAAATATTCGATATAGGGTATTATCCTGCGGTAGTCCAGCCGCATCGGTCCGATGACTCCCAGCGTACCTGCCGGCTTTCCGTCCTTATAGTACGTTCCGCTGACAAAGGTGGAATTGCTGATCGCAAAGGTGTCGGTGCTTTCCTCGCCGCCGAATTTTATGTTGATTCCCGAAAACGTGCTGTCCAGCAGCGCCGAAAGCTCGTTTTTGTTTTCGAGGAACTTCATAACGTCCATTACCGGGAACTCCTGACATTCCAGAAGGTTTGTCTGTCCCTGAACCTCCACGCTGTCCTGCATGAGGTCGTTTGAAAGCTCATATACTGCGTCCAGAAGCGGCGAAAGCGTGATCATATACGCGCCCAGCGCTTCGGTGAGCTTGTTGATGTATTCATCGGTCATCTCTGCAAGATTTACGCCCTGAAGATTCTTGCTGACGAAGTCCGTGAAGAACGCCATCTGCTCGTTCGTCAGGTCGAATTCCATGCGGCAGATGCGGTTCTTTATCGCGCCGCTGCTGGTGATCATCAGCAGGACATACATACGCCGCCCGGTGGGGATAACGTCAACCTTTGTTATCACCGAGAACTGCGACACATGGTTGGCTGAGAATGTGGCACATTTGGTGATCTCGGCGAGAGCCGAAGAAGCATTCTGGATTATCGCTTCCTCCGGAGGACAGCTGCTGTCCTCCACCGCATTTTCAAGCAGCCCGTCGATCTGATCCATATCCGACTGATCCAGCGGAACGGGATTCATCAGATTGTCGATGTAGAACCGATACCCCTTGTAGGTGGGAACTCTTCCGGCGGAGGTGTGCGGGTGATCGAGATAACCCTCCTGCTCCAGCGCCGCCATAGTATTTCTGATCGTGGCAGAGGACACCTGAATATCCGCTTTTTCGGCAAGCGCCTTTGAGCCTACCGGCTCGCCTGTTCTGATATACTCATCGACTATCGCCGCAAGTATTTTCATAGCTCTGGTATCCAAGCTGACCACCTTCCTCATATCTTTAGCACTCTGCCCCCTTGAGTGCTAAATATAATTTATCATGTTTTCGCGAAAAAGTCAAGTGTTTTCAGAAAAAAAATTAACAAATCCCAAAGTTTTTTTCAACAGTGTTTTGTTAATAATCGCCAACGCAGTGCCACAAATGGCTTAACAGCCGCAAATACAGCACACGGCGAACTGTTAATAGTCCGCCGTGGCAGCTTGTCTGACCTCCAGAGCAATTCTTATCATTCTGTCAAGCTCCCCCATAGCCGCGGTTTTCAGTTCCTCCGGGAGCGTTTCACCGTTCCTGCGGCGCAGCTTTGCAGAAAGACTGATTTCTCCTGTGTCCAGATGCTTCACCCGGACGGAATAGGCCTCGCAGCTATGCTCCCTGCCGCCATGCTCAAAGGTGAGCAGCGCCCTGTCCGAAAGTCCCTCCAGAAGCATTGCTCCGGCGGTTTCCGCGCTGTCGAGCTGCTGTGTGAGCCTGCCGCAGTAAAGATACCGCGAACCGCTCAGCGCCGCAGTTTCTCCTTCCTCGTCCGTGGTCGTTCCATAGCCGTTCCAAGCCCTCTGAAACATCGGGATAAGTGTGCTTCTTCCCGCCGCAGCGTCGTTCAGCAGATCAATGAGGTAAGCCCTCGGCGAGCTTCCGGCGCGGTATGCGTTCTCGATCATGCTCACCGGCTTATCCGCAGAGGTTATCCCCTCGGTGAAGTGCATGTCCGTCAGCAATTCAGGGTCTTCCGTGCAGCAAACCAGCATATTAAGACTGCACCGCATATCACGGGTAAGGGTTTCCAGCACCGGGGTGAGATCTGCTTGTGCAAAGCCGCCGCCGATTATCAGCAGCTTGTTTTCGCTCATGTAGATCTCCTTGCCATCGTTAAGCGAAATATCGTCCACCGCCTGCGCAAAGGTCTTTCCGTTTCCGCTGACCTTTATTACATTCTCTCCGGAGGCGTCAATTCCCTCGCTGCTGCTCCCGCCGGAGCTAAAAAGCAGCGCGCTGACGTTGTACTCTCCGTTGTCCCAGTCCACCGCAGCCGCCTGAATTATCGCCCGGTCGCCAAGCTCCGTCGCCGCGCAGCCTGTAAGCAGAATAGCTCCCAAAGCTGTAACTGCCGCCAATATCAGCCTTTTCATGCGCAGCTCTCCTTTCCTTGCTGTGCTTTGGTATTATGTCGGCTTTCTTCGCATTTTGCACATTCCCCGACAATGGAGATCCCCGCAACTATCATCATTCCTACACGGAATGCCGCGCACAGCGCCCACACTGCGCAGGAAATTCCGTCCAGCCGCTTGAAAAGTATCATATCCGACAGCGAAGCCGCAGCGGCGATCGGATAATTCGTCATGCTGTAATACTCTCCCAGAGTTACTCCGAAGAATACGCAGAACAGCGCTCCCAATACCGCAGCCGTCAACGCGTACAGCAGCACCGCTTTTCCGGAGCGGGTCTTTGCAGAGTTCTTTCCGTCAGTCCTGACATAAGGCAGCAGCGCCGCAAACACCAGATACTCCCCGCTGCGGATAAGCCGCTCCGCTCCGTCTGAAATAAACAGCCCGGTGCTCCACTCCGGCAGCTCCCGCGTGAAATCCATATACGGTATGTCCGCGACGATCACCAGCAGCGTTATCACCCCCGCTGCGACCATGAACAGAACTCCTGCCCTCGCCAGAGCTTCGCAGCCCTTTGCCGCTGCATACGCCCCGAAGCCCGCCAGAAGCAGCGCGATCATCAGAGATGACATCTGTGTCAGAAGATTTCTCTGCACGAATTTCGCCGTGTAGATGATCGTGCGTATCACAAACAGCGTGAGCAGAAGCGCCGCGCCTATCGCCGAAGCCCAGCCCCAGAACCGGTTTTTTCTCCAGATAGCCGCATAGAAAGCCCTACCCTTGAACGAATAAATTATCACCGGCAGCGCGATCAGAAACCTTATCAGCTCCGCAGTCAGCACTCCCGCAAGCCCCATTCCGCCAAATCCTGCGGTGGAAGGGTACACCATTTCCGCGGTTATCCTCATCAGCAGCAGAATGCAGAAAAGCTGCGCGGCGCTTATTTTATGTGAATTATCCTGCATAATCCCTCCTTAATCCGCGCGGATATTGCTGCCGTTCAGCCCCTGAATAGTAAAGTCGCCCTTTTGAAGCCTGCGCCAGCCCGCTCTCACCAGCATATCTCTTGAGCTGCGGGGAGAGAACGGCGAAATCGGCGCCATATATGGCACTCCGTAGGTGTTCAGCGAACACATTTTGATAATAATGACCCCGGCAGCGAGCAGCAGCCCGTACAGTCCGAAGATACCCCCGGCGAGGATATAGATAAACCGCAGCACCACAGTTCTCTCATACAAAGCCGGAACAACAAAGCTGCAAAGACCACTCAGCGCAACGATAAGCACCATAGGCGCTCCCACCAGCCCCGCGTTCACCGTGATATCGCCGATGACGATACCCCCGACAACTCCTATCGCGTGTCCGATAGGGCGCGGCAGCCGTATTCCCGCCTCCCGGAGTATCTCATACATGAAGTGTATCAGCAGACATTCTGCCATAAGAGAATAGGGAGCGGTCTGCTCGGCTGCGGCAAGGTTCAGTATCAGCGACGAGGGAAGCATCTCCGGATTATAGGAGGCTACCGCCACATACGCTCCCGGCAGGAACAGCGTGATAAAATAAGCCGCAAGCCGCACCAAACGGATAAACGCCGCATAAAAGGGCTTTTGGGTGTAGTCGTCCAGCGTCTGGAAATTCTCAATAAAGAGATACGGCACAGTCAGCGCAAACGGAGTTCCGTCCACCAGAATTCCCACCCTGCCCTCGTACAGCTTCGCGGCGAAGCTGTCCGGACGCTCGCAGGTGCCGCATTCCGAGAAGAACCACCCGCCTTCTCCCTCAAAAAACGGCTGGATATATCCGCTTTCTAGAATAGTGTTGAGCTTCACGCTTTTGAGACGCTTTTTCACGTCCTCCAGCAGCTTTGGCGACACCTTGTCGCTGAGATAGCACAGGCAGATATCCGTGTTGCTGCGCTCGCCGATGACCGACATCTCAAATACCAGCGTGGGGGATTTTATCCGGCGGCGGATAAGCGCCATGTTCTTGCGGATAACCTCCACAAAGCCCTCTCTGCTGCCCCGGACGTTAAGTTCACCGGAGGGCTCGTCAACACCTCTCGCGGCATAGCCCTGTATTCCGATAGCTATACCCAGGTCGCAGCCCTCCACAAGAACTATCGCAAAGCCGCTCTGCATTTTAAGCGTAAGGTCGCCGATGTTCTTTATTTCAAGCTGCTCCGCCGCAATGAGATAATCCTTGAAAAGCCGCTCCATTATCTTTTCCGGCGGCAGTTTTTCGGTATTGCCAACATCGTTCAGCTTTTCATAGACAAGCTGCGCCAGCGTGTCGGTGCTTGCCATTCCCTCGCAGGTTATAACCGCGATATCGCTTCCGCACAGCGACGCTGTTTTTATTATCACATCGCTCGACCCGCCGGTTATCGCTTTCAGACGGTCAAGATTTGTTTTCAGCGACTTGTCCAGCGGAAGCTCAGGCGGAATAGCGGTATAAACGTGTTCTGACATATTCTGTATCACCCTCTGCATCAGTAATTTTCCACGATATTTTCTCCTGAAATGGTTGAATTATTCAGAGAATTATGGTACAATATTCATCGGACTGGGGGAATTATAATGAAACTGAGGACAGCCACTGCGTCAGACCTGCCGAAGCTGCGGGAGATCTACGCTGAAATAGTAATAGAAATGCTGAAAAACGGCGTTGACCTGTGGAATGAGCATTATCCATATGAATGGTTCCCGGAAGATATTGCCGCCGAACGGCTTTGGCTGCTCTGCGATGAGGAAAAAATCGCGGCGGCTTTCGCGCTGGACAGCTTTACTGATACAGGCGATGTAACGTGGCAGCAGCCGGGCAGCCCCGCAATGGTGCTTATGCGGCTGGGTGTGGATCCGGCATATCAGCACATGGGACTGGGAGCGCGCTGCGTGGAGCTTGCGAAAAACATGGCAAGGGAGCGCGGCTGCAAATATCTTCGACTGTTCGTGGTGGACTGCAACAAGCCTGCGGAGCAGTTCTACATTAAATGCGGCTTTGTCCGGGGACAGGGAGAGCATACCGAGGTTATCCCCGGTCTTGCCCCGGAGGGACTTACGGAATACGGCTATGAAATAGGAGTGTGACTTATTATGATACAAAAGCTTACTGAAAAAATGATCGGGTATTTCACCGGCGACCCGAAAAGAATACAGCACTTTATCAAGGTTCATTCCTTTGCGCGGTATATCGGGCTGCGGGAATTTCTTCCGGAGCATGAGCAGTTCCTGCTGGAATGCGCCGCGCTGGTTCACGATATCGGAATAAAGCCCGCCGAAGAGCAGTACGGCGAATGCGGCGGAAAGCTTCAGGAAAAACTGGGCCCCGCCGAAGCGGAAAAGCTGCTGACGGAGCTTGAATTCACGCCGCAGGACATCGAACGTATATGCTATATTATTGCGCATCACCACACCTACGACAGCATTAACGGCAGAGATCTTCAGATACTTATTGAAGCGGATTTTATAGTAAATCTCTATGAGGATGGCGCTTCAATTGACGCGGTAAAGACCGCATACGGCAGGATCTTCCGCACCGAAAGCGGGAAGCGGCTGCTGCGCACCGTCTGGAATTTCACGGAGAACTGATCATGAGAATTATTGCAGGGCTTATCGCCTTTGTTCAGAATGTAGAGCGGCTTGCGGCTTTTATCGCCGATAAGGTTCGCCGGAAGCTTGGCAAGCATACGAACGCGGCGGTGCGGCTTGCTCATTATATTCTTATCATCGCCGGGAACGTGAGTCCGCTTCTGTTTTATTTCACAGGAACTCCGCTTTGGCTGCAAATCATCTTCCTCACTATTTATCTGATTTATATTGTGATATACAGCTTCTACCCGTCGCTGCGTAAATATCCCACATTCCGCCTGCGTATGCTTGGGGACGGCTCAGAGCATATTCTGGCGTTCTTCGTGACCGGAATTGCCAGCCTTATCATCGGCGGTATAACTTTGTGGGCAGTGCTTGTGGGTGCTATCCCACCGGAACCGGCGATCGCAGCGGGGATAGTCCTATACCTTGCTGAGCTTGTGATTTTCTGGAACGGTATCATTCGTGTGTACTTCACCTCGGTAAGTCTGGGAATAAAATACCGCGCATGGGGCATTGCAATGGGAATGATAACCCCCGCGAACCTAGTGGTGCTCAGTCTGATTTACAGGAAAGTCCACAGGGAATGCGACTTTGAAACCGAAAAAGCCCTGCTTGATCAGAGCCGCCGGGACGATCAGCTATGCCGCACAAAATACCCTGTCCTGCTGGTACACGGGGTATTTTTCCGGGACAGCCGCCTGCTGAATTACTGGGGAAGGATCCCAGCGGAGCTGGAAGCGAACGGTGCTCAGATATTCTACGGAGAGCAGCAGTCAGCAGCGTCGATCGAAAACAGCGCAAAAGAGCTTGCGGAGCGCATTGAAACGCTGGTACAGAAAACCGGCTGCGAAAAGGTGAACATTATCGCCCATTCAAAGGGCGGTCTTGACGCGCGGTATGCGATATCCAAGCTCGGCTCGGACAAATACACCGCCTCCCTTACCACGATAAACACCCCGCACCACGGCTGCCTGTTTGCGGAATACCTGCTGAACAACGCGCCGGATAATTTCGTAAAAACCGTTGAAAGCATCTACAACACCGCATTCAAAAGGCTTGGCGATCCCGAACCAGATTTTATTGCGGCGGTAAAAGACCTCACGAACAGCCGCTGCGAACAGTTCAACGAGGAGGTTCCCGATATGCCGGGAATTCTATATCAGAGCGTAGGCTCCCACGCGAGATGCTCAAAAAGCGGACGATTCCCGCTCAATCTCTCATACCCACTCGTCAAGAAATACGACGGCGACAACGACGGGCTTGTGGCGCTTACCTCTGCGCCGTGGGGAGAGAGTTTCACGGTGCTTCACCCGGAGGGAAAGCGCGGGATAACCCACGCGGACGTCATCGACCTGAACCGCGAGAACATACCCGGCTTTGATGTGCGGGAGTTCTACGTTCAGCTTGTGAACGGTCTGAAAAAACGAGGACTGTAAATACCAAAACCGCCAGAGCATTCCGGCGGTCATTTTTATTCAGTTATTTCAGCCTGACCGCTTATTACCGCAGTAATAAGCCTGTCCCGAAGCCCTGCAAGCTCCCTGCATTCTTCCCGCAATAATATTATCCGGCGGATAAATGTCTTGGCAAGCCGCTCGTATTTCTTCAGGATATCCCCAGGCGGCACTGCCAGATCAATGAACGACAGATTTCCCTCGTTCAGCGAGGCTCTTGTGGAAGCCATGCTTGAGCCGGAAAGATACTGATTCACCGCCCCGGAGCTGAGAAAGCTGCGGATATACTCCTGAAGATACTCCCCACGGACGTCAATGCGGCTGAGCGCAACATTATACGCTCCCGCTATCCCGAATCGTGCAGTTCCCGCCGCGCCGTATTTGTCAAGCATGATGTCGTATTCATCGCACAGCTTATTTGAGCGGCTTTCCGGGATAAACGTCATGTGGCTGCTGTCGGAATAGTCCCGGTTCTGGATAAAGCGGACATAGCCCGGCTTATACTCCGAGATGTGCTGGGATTTCGGCGGCTGACTTCCGCCGTTCCACGATACCAGATCAAGCAGATTTGCGGCAGTCCACCCCACCGGTATCTCTCGCTTCAGCAGGCTGTTATATTCCATTTTCCCGCCGGAGGAGCGATAAGTTCCGCCCTGTCCGTCCGGGAAATCAAACCTCGTAAACCACAGGTCGTAGATCAGGCTTAGCTGCCGCTGCAAGGTACTGCACAGCTCGCCGTTCAGCGACAGCTTTTTATTTATGCTTGTCAGCAGCCGAAGCTCTTTATCAAGCGGCATTTCGTTAATCGGAACAAGTATTTCCTTTAAGTCTTTAATTCCTATACCGCTGACTATCGAGCCGGTGGCGTCCGCGCGTCGGAACTGGGTCTGAACCATATCCGAAAGCAGCGCGAACAGCAGATACTCCGGACTGCATCTCCTCCTGTCAGCCCTCAGCAGCACCAGCCGCTGCCCCAGACAGCATTTCATACCCTCCGGAACTATCGCCGCCGCTCCCACCGGAGCTTCTCTTGAGATAATTATATCTCCGGGCTGAGGAACAGCGCGCTTGGTGCGTTCCGAAAAGGTCTGCTCGTCCACGAAATACTCGTCCGTGAAATCCAGAATACCGCGGTTGAGGTTGAAATTCCGAACTATACGAATACCATGAGTTTTCCACTCCGGAGTAGAGTGGGGGCAGTCTATGATTTCCGTGCATAATTCCGAAAGCTTGCAGAATTTCATTCCGAGCCCCCGCTTTCCCGCGTGAGTTCAAGCCCCTCAAGCCCCCGAAGGATCTCGTTCTGGAGCGCGTTTCCCTCCTCAAACAACGACCGGAGCCTGCGGGAGCACTCCTCCATTTCCGCGCTGAATTCCTCCGGAGTAAGCCCCGTATCCGCTGCTTTCACGCCGAAATACTGCCCGGCGGACAAGGAGTAATTCTTCGCCCTTATCTCATCATAGTTCACCACTACCGAAAAATCATCAACGCTTTCACGGCCCAGGAACGTGTTTGCTATCCTGTCTGTTTCATCGTCCCGCAGACGGCGCTTCTGAAAGCCGTTGTCCCGGTATTCCTCCCCCATTCCCGTCGCGTCGATAAGCACCGCGCCGTCAGATTTTCCGGACTTATCCAGAAACAGCACCGACACATTTGTTCCGGTGGTGGCGAATAAATTCGGCGGCATACTAATACAGCCGTACACCAGCCGATTATCGGTCAGATACCTTAATATAACGTTCTCAACGCCGCTCTTTGCCGTAATAAATCCCGTTGGTATCACCACTGCGCCCTTTCCGTCGGTTTTGAGGGAATTTATAACGTGCTGGAGAAAACAGGTGTATATCGCCATGCCCTCCTTTTTCTTTGCGGGTATCTTCGGAACTCCTGCCCAGAAGCGCTCTGGAATTGCCGCAAGCTTTTCTCTCGTGTCGGAGAAATCCATCTTGAACGGTGGGTTTGAAACCACAAAATCGAATTTACGAAGCTCCCTGCCGTCGTCGCTCCTGTGATACGGCGAAACAAGGGTATCCCCCTGAATTACGTTGTCAAGCGAGGAAACAAGCCCGTTCAGTATCAGATTCAGCTTCAGCATTTTATTGCTGCGCTGTGAAATATCCTGCGAATAGATACGGCAGTTCTTTTCGCCGATCTGGTGGCACAGTCCCATAAGCAGCGTTCCTGTTCCCGCGGAAGGGTCGTAGCATTCCACATCATGCAGCTCCCCTGAATTACCGGTAAGCAGCCGCGCCATAACGGACGCAATGGAATGAGGGGTGTAATATTCCGCATACCTTCCGCCGCCGGCGGTGTTGTAATCCTTTATCAGATACTCAAAAATATCCGCGAAAAAATCGTAATTCTTATCAAAGGCTTCCTCGAACGAGAAATTCACAAGCTTTCCTGTTACCGCCCGGGCGAAATCAGCACGCTGCGCCTCGTCGGTAACATAATGGGTCAGCCTTTCAAACAGCGGTATCTTGGTTTCCTGCGCGGTTCTTGTGTAGAAAATATCCTTGTTGTTTTCGGCGATTTCGGTCATTGTGTTATCGAATATCAAATCAAAATCAGCGCATTCCCGCCGCCTCCACAGGTCAAGAATAAGCTGCTCCGGCAAGAGCACCGGGATCTCCCGCGGCAAACCTGACAGCAGCTCTGAGCGGCGGCTGCCGGGCATTTCAGAATAAGCGTCCTCCCAGCGTTCCGACGAAGCGGTTTCCGGGCTTATTTTCCTTATTTCGCAGCCGAATTTGTCGTTTATGAATTTATACAGAAATACCTGAGTGATTATCTTGTATTCGTTTCCGTCGTTTCCTAAACCGAAGCTCTGGCAGACCGTCTTAAGCGCGTCGATC
>CAMAGG010000088.1 GCA_945833805.1 uncultured Clostridia bacterium
TTTTACAGCATTATATAATAATTGTCAATATAATAATAGACATTTTGTTTTACTTGATGTAGTACTACCGTCAACAGACGCTTCAAAGTAAATATTATTGACTTTTTTTGCATTTTGTGTTATCATTATCATGAGAAATAATATGAACATAAACATTGGAGGGTTTGGGTGATGAACAAGGCAAAAAGTGCCGCGATATATCTGATCATAGCAGTTACTTCCGTGATCATTGTTCTTGCATGGGGAGGATTTCAGAGTGATTCATTCCTGATAGATGATAACAGAACTCAATGGTTCCCAGTAATAGAAAAAACTTATGCTGATCTTTTCGAAACGGGTACAATGCCCTTTTACAATTTTTACCTGTTAAAAGGGCTTGCAATCGGCGAACCGGGATATTACAGCGTTTCAAACCCTCTGATGCTGCTGTCATACGTTCTGGCGAATTTCATTCCTCTAGGCTGCTCAACTGTCGCCGTTTACATATGTATTCAGACGCTGCTAGGCAATCTGTTTTTTTATACATTATGCCGGGAAATAAAGTGCAGTCCTGCCGTTTCCGCCGTTGCCATCGCGGCTTATTTTTCATGCAGTGTGTTCTTTGAAAACTCCATTTGGTATTATGCTTTTGTGAACTATATGTTTGTTCCACTGCTGCTGTGGGCTTTTATCAAACTCAAGGGAACAAAATACGAATATTTTGGCTGCGGTGTTATTCTCGCTTTTGATCTATTGATGGGAAATGTGCAGTATACCTGCTACCACTATATTATATTCTGCCTGATCTGCGTTACAATGATTGTTTTCAAGGAACTGAAATATATAAAAGTCATGCTGTCCAATATTGCTGTCGGCATTATACTGTCACTTCCGTTCTTTGGACTTCTGCTCAATTCCTCTGGAGGATTAAACGATAATGAATTTCTGTCATTCGGCATAATGATAATTGATCTGCTGATCAATTCCTTTGTTCCTAAGGCGGCAATCAATGCAATCTGCGGAAACATACCAATGGAAAGCGCGCCTTATCTCAGCCTCATGAAATACATGGGCGGAATAATGGCTGCACTGATTGTCTGTCTGGCAGCCGCAGTGATATACAAAATAAAATCTGGCAGATCACTGGAAAAAGAGCAGGAGAGCGTCCTCAAGAGGATATCTTCAGGGGTAGTGGGAATGTACAAGAATATCTGTTCCTCGGATTATCACAAAAAAACATTCATAGGAATAGCTGTCTGCTTTATTTTCTTTTTGTTTGTGATGAACAGAGGATTTACAGCATATTTACTGAACAGCATTCCGGTTATAAACAAATTCAGATATCTGTATAAGGTATTGTTCATTATTGTTCCGCTTCTCGCAGCTATTATGGCCTATATCCTCTCAAAACAAAAGCAGAAAGTTAGAATTATTGCTTTAACGATAAGCATTGTTTTCTCAGCAGCCGGATTTTTGAATAACTATTTCATTGTTGACTCCAACTTGGATCTGTTTTGTCAGAGCCAGAGCCAGACGCATTCCTTTGAAGAGGAAAAGGAGATAGCTGACGGTCATATTGAAAGCTCCGGGATAGACATAAAGAATTACAGAACGATATGTCTTTTCAGAGATAACTATGCTAGCGACGGTGAATATATCAATTCGCTGAGCCCAACATTCATGTACTATGAAAATATGTCCAGAAACTTTATGGCATATAACGAAGCCTTTTCGTTATGCGCGTATGAAATGTCCGCTCCAGAAGACCGCCTCCAGCAGTTTGACAAAATATATGACAGTAAAAACATCTTCACCGTATATGCCAATGCCGGCAAGGTCGGTTATTTTTCTGACAGCCTGACCGAATGTCCGCAGGAGCTGGAAGCTCAGCTTATTTCCAACAGCGTGAAATTTATTCTTGTAGAGAACACCAACATCAAGTATTCCGATGGAGTTGACTACACATCTGATATAGTTGAACTGTTTGAAAACCTCGAAAATGTAAGGGTTCTGAGAACCGGTCAGTACAGCGAAAACTACGACCTAATCGAACTGGACGGAGTAAACAGCCTTTGCGTTGACGAAAACGGCGGCTTCACGGAGCTTGTTGACGACAACATGGATCTGCTTCACTTCACGGCGAAGGGTTCAGAAAGCTACAAGCTTTCATTTGCATTTGACAAGAATCTGAAAGCTTATCAGATGATCGGCGGAGTGAAAACCATGCTGGATATAGTCGAAGCGGAGGACGGCAACGCCGTTATCCGCACGAACGGAGTATACGGAGATGTTTATCTGACATACGATAGCACGTTGTGTACGGCGGCTGTGGTTATGGAGATAGTGATCACCGCAGCGTTCATTGCTGTGATCTCGATACTGATATATCTCAGCGTAAGAAAAAATAAGGTAACATAAGGGCGTGGTGGTACTATGAAAATTATTATTCCAATGACGGGATACGGCTCGCGGTTTGTCGCAGCGGGATATAAAGAGCTGAAGCCGTTCATCAGCGTTCAGGGTAAACCCATTATCCAGTGGATCGTAGAGGGAATGTTCCCCGGCGAAAAGGATATTCTGTTCGTCTGCCGTGAGGAGCATCTTCGTACTATCGACGGCATGGAGGAGCGGCTGCACTCTATCGCTCCCGGCTGTGAGATAGCGGCAATAAGCGACTGGGTGAAGAAAGGCCCGGTTTATGACGTTCTGCGAGTTTCTGACCTTATCGACGATAACGAGTCTTGCATTATCAACTACTGCGATTTTTTCATGGAGTGGGACTGGCAGGGCTTCAAGCGAGATGTTGCGGGGCGAGGCTGCGACGGGTGTGTGCCGTGTTATTCCGGTTTTCATCCGCACCTGCTGATAGATAAAAATCTCTATGCCTCCTGCAAGGTAGATGAGGAGGAAAACCTGATCGAAATCCGGGAGAAATTCTCCTTTGAAAAAGACAAGCAGAAAACCCGGCATTCTCCGGGAACATATTTTTTTAGAACCGGAGCATTGCTGAAAAAATACTGTAAAATGCTGACCGAAAGCGATCAGGCTATTAACGGCGAATATTATGCTAGCCTGCCGTATAATTTCATGGTGGCTGACGGACTGAAAGTATGGGTGCCGGTAAACGTAAAACACTTCTGTCAGTGGGGAACTCCGGAGGATATGGCGGATTACCTGTTCTGGACTGAATGTACTCGGAGGTTTTCGAAATGAATGTTCTTATTCCTATGGCGGGGGCGGGAAAGCGTTTTTCGGACGCCGGCTATACCGTGAGCAAGCCGCTTATCCCCACTTCCTCACGGTATGACGGCAGGAAAAAGCCAATGGTCGTCTGCGCCGTAGACGATATTATCGAGCTCACCGGAGAACCTGACAGGCTGATATTTGTTGACCGCACTGACGAACCCTCGCACGTTCGGGAGGAAATAAAAGCGTACCTTCCGAAGGCTGAATTTATCGGAGTCGATCATCTTACCGAGGGGCAGGCTTGTACCTGCCTGTTGGCAAAGAGCCTTATAAATAACGACCAGCCTCTGTTTATCGGGGGCTGCGACAACGGAATGGCGGCGGATAAGGAGCTGTTCGACATGCTTATGGGCTGCTCGGACGTGCTTGTTTTTACATACCGCCACAACGACTGCGTGCTGAAAGCTCCCAACGCATACGGCTGGGTAATTGCGGACGAAAACGGTGTGGTAAAAGACGTTTCCGTGAAAAAAGCTATTTCAGGTAATCCGATGAACGATCACGCGGTCGTCGCCTCCTTTGCGTTCAAGAAAGGTTCAGATTTTGTCGCCTGCACAGAACAGATGATTGCGGCAGATGACCGGGTCAACAATGAATTCTATGTGGACAAGGTAATTCATTACTGTGTAAAAGACGGGCTTAAGGTTCGGGTATTTGAAATATCAAGATACATAGGCTGGGGAACTCCGGAGGATTATGAGAACTACGAAAAAACGCTGAAATACTGGAGCGAATTCACCTCTGGAGAATTGTTCCTTCCTGAAAAATAATTTTTGCGAGGTCGTACATGACAGAAGAGATAAAAAAGGATAAAAAGCTCCTTATAATGATTATTTCGGCTGTTATATTGAAGATTGTTGCAATGGGGTTGTTTTCTTCAGACTATCAGAATGAAATGTTTGAGCCATTTATCGGCGACTGGATAGAGAGCTGGAAAAACGGCTTTGCCGACCCCTATCAGCAATATTATGACAGCGGCATGAGTATACGGTTTCCCTATCCTGCGGTAATGCTTATCGTTATGACTGCCGGGGGAATTCTCTCCGGGTTGTTTCCCTCTGCACCGCTTTTTATTCATAATATACTGTTCAAGCTTCCGCTGCTGGTTTTTGACCTTATTTCGTTTGTATATCTGATGAAATTGTTCCCCAAGCGCGGCAGAAAGTGCTGCGCCGTGTATCTTTTCTCTCCGGTCACACTGTACTCGGTTTTCATGCATGGGCAGTTGGATATAATCCCCATGACGATACTTCTCGTATCGCTGTATTACCTCACAGACCGGAATGATACCAAAAGCTTCGTCATATCCGCTGTTCTGTGCGGACTTTCCCTGCTGGCAAAGCTACATATCGCGGCTGTGGTGCCGCTGGTGCTGATCTATATTCTGAAACGGCACGGCAGGCTCAGAGCACTCTTATATTCTCTCATTATGTGCGTGGTGGGGATAGCAGGGCTTGTTCCGTTTTACGGTTCAGGATTTATTAACGGGGTCATATTCAATTCAGAACAGGGTACATTGCTTTCTCTGAATTTGTCTTATGGCAGCATTCAGCTTTACTTGTGCATATTTGCAATAGCCGCAGTATACCTTTATGTGATATGTCTGAACATAATCAGCAGGGATCTGCTATACGGCTTCTGCGGAATAATTTTTGCGGCGTTTCTGGCGTTGTGCGTTCCAATGCCGGGCTGGTATGTGTGGTTCGTGCCGTTTATGTCGGTTTTTCTGCTCAGTGTGAATTACCGCCGGGACAGTGTTATATGCAGCACGGTCTTTAATTCCTTCTATATTTTATACATAGTTTTTATGCACAGCAGAGAGGGAATATGCGACCTGTATTTTCTCACAACAGACTGCGGCTTCATGAAAATAAAGGACGGGATGATAACAAATATCGGATTTACCCTGCTCAATGTTTCCCTCGTTTTCATGGCATATATGATATTCAAGTTTGACATCAGCCGCAATGGGTATTATCGCTTCCACGACAGAGCCTTTGTGATAGGGATATGCGGCGACAGCGGCTGTGGAAAGTCCACACTGCAAAACAGTCTTACGAGTATTTTCAGAAACAAGGACTTCCTCAGGATAGAGGGCGACGGCGATCATAAATGGGAACGAGGAGATAAAAACTGGGAGCATTACACGCACCTTGATCCCAAAGCCAACTATCTATACCGTCAGGCAATGGATATCTACAAGCTGAAAAACGGTCAGGACACAAGGAGGGTGGATTACGACCACTCGACCGGCAAGTTCACACCGAGCGAGGTGGTGCACCCCAGACGCTTCATTTCTGTCAGCGGACTGCACACCTTTTATCTGCCCCAACTCCGGGATATCATCGACCTGCGTATCTATATGGAGGCTGATGAGGAATTGCGGTGCCTGTGGAAGGTGGAGAGGGACTCCGGCGACAGGGGGCATACTGCTGAAGATGTGATGAACCAGATAAAGGCGAGGTACGAGGACTCGGAAAAATACATAGTACCTCAGCGGAAATATGCCGACATAATTATAAGCTACTTCATTGACGTCAGTGAACCTCTGTCGGTAGGAATGACTATTCAGACCGATACAAAAATAGATATCGAGCCGATAATCGACGCGCTGCGGGAACACGGGATCACTATCGACTACCGGTTTTCAGACGATTTCCGCTGCCACATCACGGAATACAGACCCTCCGAGAACCCCGAAGCCGTCAGTGTTGATTTTGACGCTATCGCTTCGGACATAATCGAGTTCAGATATGATATCACCGGAGAGAAGCTGAATTGCGGCGATATTTGTGACGGGATCCAGAAGCTGTTTATCATTAAAGCTATAAGCACGAAGTTTCTGGGAAATGACAACAGGGGGGAGCGGCAATGATACAAGCGGTAGTTTTTGACATCGACAATACCTTATACGAATACGAGCCTTGCCATCAGGCTGGCAGTTCAGCCATGTCGCAGGCAATGTGCAGATACCGCCGGACAGAGCCGGAGGAATTCCAGCGGCTTTTGCGGCAGGCAAAAACGGATATCAAGGAAAAGCTGGAAAACACGGCTGCCTGCCACAACCGTATGCTGTACGCTCAGCGTATCTGCGAGCTTGCTGGGATAAGGGAAGCCTCGGCGGCTCTGGAGATGTATAATGTCTACTGGGACGCATTCCTGAGACAAATGAAACTTTATGACGGTGTGAACGAGGTGTTCTCGTTCCTAAAAGCACGGAGAATAAATATCGGATTCTGTACCGACCTCACCGCAAACATTCAGATGAGAAAGATAGTGAAGCTGGGGCTTGATGGAATTCCCGATGCGGTAGTTACCAGTGAGGAATGTGGAAGGGAAAAACCGGATAAATCAATGTTTCTGTCTATTCTGAAAAAGCTGGAGGCTGCGCCGGAAAGCTCGGTAATGGTGGGCGATGACTACGGAAAGGACATCTGCGGCGCGAAAGCCTGCGGAATGGGCGCGGTACTTATTGGCGCGGCGCGCTGCGGCTGTGATTGCGCGGCGGATTTTTCGGAGCTTCTGACGATTTTGGCAGGGGGGATATAGTATAAAACTCAAATCCAAATTCAGCCTGCGGGAGATACTGAAGTTCCTGGTGGGTGGCGGAAGTGCCGTTCTGGTGGATTTCCTCGTATATAATCTTCTGCTGTTTCTGGGAGCTGAAACATGGGCGGCAAAGACCGTTTCTTATATCTCCGGCGCAGTGGTGGGATTTATCATCAATAAGTTTTGGACGTTCAACAGTCCGGAATTCCACGGCTCTGAGATAGTGAAGTACATTATCCTCTATGCCGTTTCCGCTGCTGCGAACGCTCTTGTGAACAGCGTGGTGATAGCATGGCTGGGGTGGAAAATATTCGCGTTTCTTGCGGCGACCGGCACAAGCACGATAATGAACTTTCTCGGTCAGAAATTCTTCGTTTTTTGCGGAAAGGATAGCAGCAAATGAGATTTTCAATAGTTGTTCCCTGCTATAATGAGGAGGAAAACATACCGCTCATTCTGGACAGATTTTCTCAGTCGATAAAGGATAGAAGCGACATAGAAGTAATTCTTGTAAACAACGGCTCAACCGATAATTCAGAAGCGGTGCTATCTGAGCTGCTCCCCGGCTATCCCTTTGCGAGATGTGTAAATGTGGAGGTAAATCAGGGATACGGCTTTGGCATTTTATCCGGCTTAAAGCAGGCGGAGGGTGAATTTATCGGCTGGACTCACGCGGATATGCAGACCGACCCAGCGGACGTGATAAAAGCCGCGGATATCATCGCACAGAACAACTTCGATAAAACGATTTTCGTCAAGGGAAACCGCAAGGGGCGCAGCGTTTTCGATGTTTTCTTCACGGTGGGAATGAGCTTTTACGAAAGCCTGTATCTCGGACAGCGGCTGTGGGATATCAACGCACAGCCTAATCTGTTCAGCAGGATTTTTTTTGAAAGCTGGGAGGATCCGCCCTATGATTTCTCGCTGGATCTGTATGCTCTGTATCTTGCAGGAAAAAACCAGTGCCGGCTTATACGCATTCCGGTGCGGTTTCCGAAAAGAATTCACGGCAGTTCCAAATGGAACACCGGACTTGGCGCAAAGCGGAAATTCATCAAGAGAACGCTTGATTTCAGCAAGGCTTTGAAGAAAAGGGGTGTGCGCTGATGCAGTATATCTGCCACAGGATAAACAGGTTCGAGGAGCTTGAGAACGTACCGGACGGCTGCGGAGTGGAGCTTGACCTGCGGGACGACTTAGACGGCAGCATTTATATCGAACACAACCCGTTCACACCGGGGCAGCATTTTGAAGAGTATCTTAAGCATTATAACAAGGGTCTTATGATACTGAATATCAAAAGCGAACGCATCGAAGAGACGGTTCTTGAACTGATGAAGAAATACGGCGTAACGTCCTATTTCTTTCTGGACAGCTCGTTTCCGATGATATATCTTCTTTCGCAGAAAGGCGTAACTCAGACCGCACTGCGCTTTTCGGAGTTTGAGGGACTTGACACCGCTGTGAAAATGGCTGGGCGGTGCGAATGGATATGGGTGGACTGCTTCACGAAAATGCCGCTGGATAAGAAAAGCGTTGAATTGATAAAAAGATGCAACTACAAGATATGCGTAGTATCACCGGAGCTTCAGGGCCAGCCGGAGAAGCTGGAAGAATACGCAGGATATCTCGCGGAAAACGGACTTGTTCCTGATGCGGTGTGCACGAAATATTACAATATCGACAAGTGGAAGCGTTATTTGGGCGAATAGTCTCAGGAGGAAATAATGGATAATATAGAATACGGCAGGGAGCTTTCCCACATCTCGAAATGCTCCGGCTCTTTTACCGAGCTTGTGCAGGCTGGCGGCGGGAATACTTCCGTAAAAACGGACGATAGGTATATGCTCATCAAAGCGTCTGGGTATCATCTTACAGAGGTCACTCCCGGCAGCGGATATTCGGTGGTGGATCATAAGCTTATCAGAGATACTTTTTCCAGCTCGGAGGTGGACGATTCCGAGGAACAGGAAATACTGAAAAAGGCTCTCTGCGAGGGGAAAAAGCCCTCTATCGAAACCTTTCTCCACTCGATAACAAAAAAGTATACCATACACACTCACCCACTTGCGGTGAGCGTTCTTGCCTCAAAATCCGGGGGAATGGAGGAGCTGAAAAAGCTATTCCCGCAGGCATCAATTGTGGACTATGCGACCCCCGGAATAAAGCTTGCAAAGACCTATTACAAGGCAATGAAACAGCAGGGCGTATCCGATGTGGTTTTCCTGAAAAATCACGGGCTAATCGTGAGCGCGGACAGCTCAGAGGCGGCTCTTGGGCTGCAATATGATACTGTTACAAGGGTGATGGAGTATCTTCACATGGATACCGCCGGATTTGCGGATCAGATGAGTGTATATAATGCAGTGTACGGTGCAGACACGTCCCTTTCAGTCTGCCGGATAACGGCTCCCGATGTGGTAAAGGCGTCTGAAATCAGCGGCGGTCAATGGGCTTACAGGTATTCCCCGGACTGCATCGTGTACTGCGGAAACAAATTTCTTTTACTTGACAGCGGCGATGATATCGGGGAGAAGCTGCGCCGGCATATTGAGCAGTACGGAATGCCGAAGGTCATCGTGTCAGGGGATAATGTCTACGCTGCTGCGCCGAATGCCGCCAAAGCTGCTGAGATAGGCGTGGTTCTGGACTTCACAGCAAAGCTTTATCTGAAGAGCAGGGAAGATGGATTTGACTGCGATGTGCTTTCGGACAGCGAGTGCAGCTTTCTGCTCAACTGGGATTCCGAGAAATACAGAAGCTCTCTTGGCAGGTGAACTGATATTGTGCGGTACGGCTGAGCGGCTGGTATCGCGATACCATAAAATACATGGGGTGTTGGTGTGGAATGATAAGTAAAGGAATGAACGTCGGAACCACGACGTTTTTTGACAGAATAAGAAATAGGCTTAACGGCATTGACGGCACAAAGCGGGAGATCATTTTTGTGCTGTTGGTTTATTTTGCGTCGGTCGCGCTGCACTACTGCCTGACGAACTTTGACAAGACGCTTTCGGTATATATGGACGAGGTGCTGTATTATGATATGGCAAGAAGTCTGTATAACGGTCAGGGACTTCTGGTTCGCGGTCTGACAATGGATTTCCAGAAGGTGGCTTATTCGCTTTGGCTGGCTCCGTTCTTTTCAATTGGCGACCCGGTGCTGCGCATAAAGATCATGTCGCTGTTCAACTGCTTACTGATAATAAGCTCTGTTTTTCCGATGTACCTCATCACAAACGAACTCGGTCTGAAGCGAAAAACCAAGTATATTGTCATTGCGCTTACGGCTTTCTGGCCGGATATGCTTCTGTCCTGCACGTTCATGGCTGAAAACCTGTGCTGGCCTTTATTCCTTTTCTCTGTCTACTTTTTTATTCTGTGGCAGAAAACCCAACGGACGTGTTATGCCGTCATTCAGGGTGTTATCTGCTATCTCGGCTATTTCTGCAAGGAGCATTTTCTTGCTGTTGTTCTGACTTATATCGCTCTGGAAATTTGTTATCCTTTTGTATCTAATTTAGCAGCTCCTAAAGCCTCACGGAAAGATCTGAGGAGTGTATATTCCGAGCATTTCACCAAAAAAAAGCTTGTAGGTCTTGCCGTTTTTATAGTAACATTTGCTATATGCCTTGTAGCAGTAAAACTTGTGTTTTTCTCCGATGTCAACAGCATATATTACAAACCCGATAAAGCGTTGGCTTCATTTGATTTTTATAAGCTCCTCTACTTGGTCTACGCATTTTTCTACTATATAGCAGCAATGCTGATATCGGTATTTATTCTGCCGCTTATATATCCGATCTTCAATTTCGGATCCTGCGACAACAACTCCC
>CAMAGG010000089.1 GCA_945833805.1 uncultured Clostridia bacterium
TTTACATTTTTTCACATTTCAGCCACTCAGTGTGTGGCTTGCTCAGGTGATGTTTATGCCGGAAAAGCTGATCTCAGCGGCTATTGACGGACCGGTCGGCGCAGGGAAGAGCAGTATTGCCAGAACTGTTGCGAAAAGGCTCGGCTTTATTTACGTTGATACCGGTGCGCTTTACAGAGCGGTCGGACTGTATTGTCACAGAAGCGGCGCGGACATGTCGTCGCCGGCGGATATAGCAGCCCGCCTGCCGGAGATAAAACCGGAAATTCGGCTTTGCAACGGCATTCAGCATATTTATCTTAACGGCGAGGACGTTTCAGAGGAGATAAGGCTGCCGGAGATATCCATGGCGGCTTCCGCTGTTTCCGCTGTGCCGGAGGTTAGAGCAGCTCTGCTGGATATGCAGAGAAAGATCGCTGCTGAAAACAACGTCATCATGGACGGACGAGATATCGGCACTGTCGTACTGCCGGACGCTCAGGTGAAGATCTTCCTCACCGCCGCGCCGGAAATACGGGCGAAGCGCCGTTATGACGAGCTTTGCGCAAAGGGCGTTCAAACCACGTTTGAGGAGGTTTTAGCCGACCTCAACAAGCGGGACTATGACGATTCCCACCGGGCTGTCGCCCCGCTGAAGCAGGCGGAGGACGCTGTGCTTGCGGATACCTCAGGGCTTGATTTTGAGCAGTCCTGCGAGCTTGTCTGCAATATCATAAAGGAGAAGCTGTAAGATGTTCTACTCGTTTCTCCGCAACTGCGCAAGATTATTCTATCTTATAGTATACCACATTGTGGTTATCGGCGGTGAAAATATCCCCAAGGAAAAGGGCGGGTATATAATCGCCAGCAACCACGTTTCCAATAACGATCCGCCTGTGGTGGGAATTACCTTTAAGGGTAAGTACACCTTTATGGCGAAGCAGGAGCTTTTCGAGATCAATCCGCTGTTCACTTGGCTGATAAAGCGGCTCGGCGCATTTCCGGTAAAACGGGGCGCTAAGGACAATTCCGCTATTGACAGGGCGCTGGAAAGCCTCAAGGAGGGACGTATCTTCGTTATCTTCCCGGAGGGAACGCGTTCAAAGGACGGAACTTTGGGTCACGCAAAGAGCGGCGTCACGCTTATTGCGGCGCAGGCTAAGGTTCCGGTAGTCCCGGTGTTTATCCGGTACGGACGCAAGAAATTTCGCAGAAATATTTATATTTCCATCGGAAAAACGATCCCTGCAGAGCATTTTGACGTTGATATTTCCGACAGAAAAATGCTGAAGCAGGTCAGCGCTACAATAATGGACGAGATCGCGAAGCTTCAGGAGAGTATGCCTGATGTTGATTGAAACCGCGGACAAGGCTGGCTTCTGTTTCGGAGTTGAGCGTGCAATAAAGCTCACTGAGCAGACAGCTGATGAATACGGCGAGGTTTACACTTTAGGTCCGCTTATACATAATAAGATCGTCACTGACTCCCTTGAAAAGCGGGGGGTAAGGATCGCCGACAGCGTAGAGCAGGCGGCGGGAAAACCACTGATAATCCGCTCCCACGGGGTCGGAAGGAATACGGAGAACAGAGCGGCGGAGGTATGCTCAGAGCTGTTGGACGCGACCTGTCCGTTTGTAAAGCGTATTCACAAGATAGTTTCAGAGCAGCCCGAAAACAGCACGGTGATAATTCTCGGCAACGGGGATCACCCGGAGGTTCAGGGCATTATCGGTCACGCAGGCTGCAAGGCTTACGCGTGCATGGAGTTTGACGAAGTCCGCAGGGTTCTTGACGAATGCAGGGCTTCCGGCGGGAACGCGGTTCTCGTTGTACAAACAACCTTCGACCGCAGCAGATTTTTGGAATATTCAGAGAAAATCAGGGAAGAATATTGCTGCGTGAAAATATATGATACAATTTGCAATGCGACCTCCGAGCGTCAGAAGAACGCAGAGGAGCTTGCAATGAGGGCTGACCTTATGCTGGTAGTCGGAGGAAGGCACAGCTCAAACACAGGAAAGTTAGCTGAAATCTGTTCGAGATATTGCCGCACAGTGTTCATCGAGAGTGCCTCAGAGCTTTCCCCGCAGATCTTAGAGGGTCTGCACTCCGATAGTATTATCGGAATAACGGCAGGGGCTTCCACCCCGGCCTATACAATAAAGGAGGTTCATTTTAAAATGAGCGAGATCATCACAAACAATGAAAATGAGGAGAGCTTTGCTGCACTGTTCGAGCAGTCCGAGAGCAAGAGATTATATAACGGCGCTAAAGTCAAGGCAACAGTCGTAAGCGTTAAGCCGAACGAGGCTGTTGTTGAGCTGGGCACAAAGCATACGGGTTACATACCCCTTGAAGAGCTTACGAACGACCCCAATGCGTCCGTTTCCGATGTTGTAAGCGTTGGCGATGTTATCGACGCTATCGTAACTAAGGTTGACGATTCTCAGGGTGTTGTTTTCCTCTCCAAGAAGAGAGTTGACTCCGCGCTTGGCATGGAGAAGATCGCAGCAAGTAAGGAAGCAAACGAAACTCTTGAGGGTGTAGTTACTCAGGCGGTTAAGGGCGGCGTTATCGTTGTAACAAACGGCACAAGAGTATTTATTCCTGCTTCTCAGACCGGCGTTCCCAGAAGCGGCAAGCTTGAGGATCTGGTAAAGAAGACAGTTCAGTTCAAGGTTATCGAGATCAACGAGCAGCGCAACAGAGTTGTTGGTTCTATCAGACAGGCAACCAGAGAGGTTCGCGACGCTGAGAGAGCTAAGTTCTGGGAGAGCATCGAGGTAGGTCAGAAGTTCGAGGGCGAGGTTCGCTCCATTGAGGACTACGGCGTATTCGTTGACATCGGTCCGGTTGACGGTCTGGTTCGCACCAGCGAGCTGACATGGAACAGAGTCGGTCACCCCAAGGATATCGTTAAGGAAGGCGACAAGATAACTGTTATCGTTAAGTCCTTTGATCCGGAGAAGAAGAGAGTTTCCCTCTCCGCTAAGGATCCTGACGAAAATCCGTGGACAAAGTTCGTTGAGGAATACCAGATCGGCGATGTAGTTAAGGCTACTATCGTAAGCATCACCGAGTTCGGCGCATTCGCTCAGATCATTCCCGGCGTTGACGGTCTTATTCACATTTCCCAGATCTCCACAGAGAGAGTTACCAACATTGCTAACGTTCTCACCGTTGGTCAGGAGGTCGAGGCTAAGATCATCGATATCGACACCGAGAAGAACAGAGTTTCCCTTTCCATCAAGGCACTCATGGAGGAAACTGCTGAGTCCGCTGAAACCGAGGAATAATTCGCGATCAGATAAATTTCGCCCCGCTTTCTGCGGGGCGTTTTTATTACAGATTACTATACAAATAGTAATATTGAGGCAGAATATTACAGTAAATCCCCTGAGAAGATATGACCTCAGGGGATTTTAGGTTAATGCTTTATCACGGTTTATTCTCGTTCTTGTTGTGACAAGTACCGGCATTAGGGCAGTATCCGCAGCTTCCGCCGCAGCCGCAATTGCCCTTTTTTTTCTGGACGCGAAGCCGCCAGACTGCCAGTCCGCACAGCCCAAGCACTATCAGCGCCACAAGAATGCTTCCCCAGTTCTGGGACAGAAAATCCAGCATGATACACCTCATTACGATAAGTAATTATTAATCATTTGTTTACAGTATGTATTTTCTTTGAGGATTTAGCGGGTCTAACCAGCATGAATATCATCACGGCGAGAACTGCGAACGCAGTGACAACTCCGGCAATTCCAAGAACTCCGTCAACATTCCCGGTGAACAAATTACCGAGATTGTTGACGATAAGCGCTATTGCATAGGCGAAGCTGCACTCATAGCCTATCGCAAACCAGAACCACTTTGCGCTGTTCATTTCCTTTTTGATCGCGCTCATAGCCGCAACGCAGGGCGCGCAGAGCAGATTGAATATCAGGAAGGACATTGCGCTCACCTGAGTGAAAGCCCCGGCGACTGCCGAGCTTCCGCCGTACAGCACTCCGAGAGTACCGACGATATTTTCCTTTGCGATAAGCCCGGTGAGGGAAGCCACCGCCGCCTGCCAGTTGCCCCAGCCCAGCGGCGCGAAGATCCAGCAGATCGCGCTGCCGATAACCGCGAGAATTGAATGCTCCATCTGCGCTTCGTCCAGCATAGCGAAGCTTCCGTCCACAAAGCCGAAGTTAGAAGTGAACCAAACGATGACCGAGGACAGCAGTATTACAGTTACTGCTTTCTTGATGAACTCCCAGCCGCGCTCCCACATTGAGCCGAAAACGCTCTTTGCGGTCGGCATGTGGTAGGCGGGAAGCTCCATGACGAACGGCGCAGGGGCGCTGGCAAAGGGCTTGGTTTTCTTCAGCATTATGCCGGAGATGATTATAGCCGCAATGCCGATCAGATAGGCTCCGGTAGAAACCCACGGAGAGCCGCCGAACACTGCTCCGGCGATAAGTGCGATGAAAGGTACTTTAGCTCCGCAGGGAATAAATGTCGTTGTAATTACCGTCATACGGCGGTCGCTTTCATTTTCGATCGTCCGGGAAGCCATTATTCCGGGAACACCGCAGCCGATGCCGATCAATATAGGAATAAAGGATTTTCCGGACAGCCCGAATTTCCGGAAAATACGGTCAAGCACGAATGCAACTCTTGACATATAACCGCAGCTTTCCAAAAAGGCAAGCATTAAAAACAGCACCAGCAGCTGCGGTACAAATCCGAGAACCCCGCCGACGCCGGCTACGATTCCGTTAAGGATAAGCCCTTTCAGCCAGTCAACGCAGTTCAGCGCGTTCAATCCGGCTTCGATCAGCACCGGGATCCCGGGGATCCACACGCCGTATTTAGAGGGCTGAGGCTCGGCAAAGCCGTTTTTCTTGTAGTAATCCACCGCGTCGGTGTAGCTCATGTAATTAGTGTTATCCGGAGCATTCTGCGGGATCGCGTCATAGTAAACCGTCACGTCCTGCTCGGTTAGCGTTTCTTCGTCGGTGACGGAGATAACTGCGGTGTCTGAGGAGGGAGTGAAGCTTTTGAGCCTGTTTACCTCCATATACTCGTTGAAGTCCTTTTCATCGGTGTCAACGGACATTCCGAACGCATTTACCGCAGTTTCGGCGGCGGTGTAGTCCTCGCAGGCTTCGGTATATTCTCCCCTGCCTATTCCCAGAAGATACCAGCCATCGCCGAACAGACCGTTATTAGTCCACTCGCTGGCGGCATTTCCGACAGTAACCATTGATATGTAATACACAAGGAACATGATCAGTGCGAAAATCGGCAGTCCGAGCCATCGGTTGGAAACGATCCTGTCTATCTTGTCCGAGGTGGTAAGTCCGCCGTTGTTTTTGCGCACGAGGCAGCCCTTGATTATTGAGGAGATGTAGTTGTACCGCTCGTTGGTGATTATTGACTCGGCGTCGTCGTCCATTTCCTCTTCAGCGGCTTTGATGTCGTTTTCAATATGCCTTTTTAGCTTGTCTGAGAGATTAAGCAGTCCCAGAACCTTTTCGTCCCGCTCAAAGATCTTTATTGCGTACCAGCGCTGCTGATCCTCCGGAAGGTCGTGGAGGACTGCTTCTTCAATGTGCGCGATAGCGTGTTCCACAGCGCCGCTGAAATTATGCCGGGGCGGGGTGACTTTGTTTTCCTGCGCCGCTTTGATCGCGGTTTCCACCGCCTCGTCAATGCCGGTGTTTTTCAGTGCGGAAATCTCCACCACCGGGCAGCCGAGATTTTTTGAAAGCTGCTCGGTGTCGATCTTGTCGCCGTTCTTCCGTACAACGTCCATCATGTTGATAGCGGCGACAACCGGTATTCCAAGCTCTAAGAACTGGGTGGTGAGATACAGGTTTCGTTCAAGGTTCGTACCGTCGATTATGTTCAGAATTGCCTCCGGACGCTCTCCCACGAGGTAATTACGTGCAACTATCTCCTCCGGTGTATAGGGCGACAGCGAGTAAATTCCCGGCAGGTCGGTGACGATAACGTCCTTGTGTCCTTTGAGCTTTCCCTCTTTTTTCTCCACTGTAACTCCCGGCCAGTTCCCGACATACTGGTTTGAGCCGGTGAGCGCGTTGAAAAGCGTGGTCTTGCCGCAGTTAGGGTTGCCGGCAAGGGCTATACGGATATCCATGCTTTACACTCCCTTTTTGATTACGAATCTCGTATTATGATTATATCTCGATCATTTCAGCGTCCGCCTTGCGCAGTGAAAGCTCGTAGCCCCGCACCGTGACCTCCAGCGGGTCGCCGAGGGGAGCCACTCTGCGTATCATGATGTCCGTTCCTTTCGTAATGCCCATGTCCATTATCCTGCGCTTCAGCGCGCCTTCGCCGTTTATCTTCTTTACGGTGACTGTGTGACCGATCTTTGCGTCTTTCAGAGTTGCCATAGTGTCCTCCTCTATATATTATGCTCCGACCTGTCCAGAAAGACTGCCGGAGGAATTAGTCGTGCCTAATTGATTGACGGCAAATAGAAGTTAGAACATTCTAACTTCTATAATATAATACTACAAATACCCGGATTTGTCAATACTTTCGGCGGAAATACAGATTTTGAAGGCATTTTTTGTAACTAATTCAGCCTGTGGTGCGCGGAAGTGGGATAGAATTGTGCATATCCTACAAAATCAGCGGAATAATTCTGTGAGAAAGACCAGCCTGTAATCTTTAATTCCGCGTTTGAAAATCAAATTCGCCACGTTCAAACGAGGGAACTCACGCGGCTGAATTTAATACGCTTCGATTTATTCAGCGTGTCCCGTGATTTGTGAAAATTGCAAGAAATATTATTAATCACTCTTGACAAATTAATAATCCTGTGGTAAAATTAATAACACAAGGAGGTGAGCGCTACGGAAAAGAGCATATACAGTCTGGTGCTGTCCGATGACGTTGTAGAAGCGGTGGACAGGCTGGCGAGAAGCTCCGGGCTTAGCCGTTCGGCGATGGTGAATCAGCTTCTGGCGGAGCGTGTCTGCTGCGTGACCCCCGAAATGCGGCTGAAAAGCATAACCTCCGCGATACTGAGCGCAGTCGGCGGGGAATTCTACCTGACTGAGCAGCCCTCGGCGGCGACAGTCGCCTGCAAGACCGCACTGAAATACCGCTACAAGCCTACGCTGCGGTATTCGGTGGAGCTTTTCGGCGCGGGGAATAAGCAAGCCGGGGAGCTTCGCATAACCGTGCGTACCCAGAGCGACCAGCTTTATTCAGATCTCAGCGGATTTTTCCGCTGTTGGACGGAGCTTGAGCAGAAGTACATCGCCGGGAAGATATCGCAGGACATTCTGTTCGCGATAGAGCCGGGGAGGTTCACCAGAACGCTCAATATGCCGCCGGAGGGTATCCCGGACGAAGCGCTGGGACAGGCGGTGGCGGACTATATGGCTATGCTTGACGAAGCAATGAAGCAGTATTTCGCGCAGCTTCCGGACAGGGAACGCGCGGCGGCAGCGGCAGAGAAAAGCTACGCTGCGGCAATAGTAAATCAGCAAGTAATTATCTGACATAAAAAGGAGGAACAGCTATGAATCCTAACAAGTACACCAAGAAATCTCTTGAAGCCGTACAGTCGGCGCAGGATATTTCGATAAGCTATCAGAACAACTGCGTGGAGCAGGAGCATCTGCTGTACGCGCTGCTCACTCAGGAGGGAAGTCTGACTTCTCAGGTGCTTACCAAGATGAATATTGACGCCAACGGCGTGGAGCAGGCTGCGCTGCATTTCATCGAGGGTATGCCGAGAGTCACCGGAAGCGGCAGAGAAGCCGGGAAGATATTCGTTTCCTCTGACCTCGACAAGGCTTTTGTTGAGGCAGAAGCGCAGGCAGAGCGCATGAAGGACGAGTATGTTTCGGTGGAGCATCTGCTGCTTGCACTTGCCGAGAAGCCCTCCAGCGGAGTTGCGGGGATATTCAAGAGTTTCGGCATAAGCAAGGATAAGCTGCTCAAGGCGATTTCCGAAATTCGCGGCAGCGCGAGGGTAACTTCCCAGGAGCCGGAGGAAACCTATGATGTGCTGAATAAATACGGTCAGGATCTGGTGGAGCTGGCTCGTCAGAACAAGCTCGACCCGGTAATCGGACGTGACAGCGAGATCAGAAGCGTTATCCGCATTCTTTCCAGAAAAACCAAGAACAACCCCTGCCTTATAGGCGAACCCGGCGTCGGCAAGACCGCGATAGTCGAGGGTCTGGCTCTGAGAATCGTCCGGGGGGACGTTCCCGCGAATCTGAAGGACAGGAAGCTGTTCTCGCTGGATATGGGTGCGCTTATCGCGGGCGCAAAATATCAGGGCGAGTTTGAGGAACGTCTGAAAGCAGTCCTGAACGAGGTAAAGAAGAGCGAGGGCAAGATACTGCTGTTCATTGATGAGATACACCTCATTGTCGGCGCGGGCAAGAACGGCGGCGCTATGGACGCGGGCAACCTCTTAAAGCCTATGCTGGCAAGAGGCGAGCTGCACTGCATCGGTGCAACCACGCTGGACGAGTATAGCAAGTACATTGAGAAAGACCCGGCTCTGGAGCGTAGATTCCAGACAGTTCTTGCGGACGAGCCGAGCGTCGAGGACACTATCTCTATCCTGAGAGGTCTGAAAGAGAGGTACGAGGTATTCCATGGCGTGCAGATCCACGACAACGCTATAATCGCGGCGGCAACTCTCTCCAACAGGTATATCACAGACCGTTTCCTGCCGGATAAGGCAATAGATCTTATTGATGAAGCCTGCGCGATGATACGCACCGAAATGGACAGTATGCCGCAGGAGCTTGACGAGATCAGCCGTTCCATTATGCAGGACGAGATCGAGGAAGCGGCTTTGAAAAAGGAAACCGATAAGATTTCGCAGGAGCATCTTGAAGAAATACGCAAAGAACTTGCCGAGAAGCGCGAGAAGTTCAACGCGATGAAAGCAAAGTGGGAGAACGAAAAGAACGCGATCACCCGTGTACAGGATCTGCGCAAGGAGATCGAGAACACCAACGGCGAGATCGAAAAGGCGAAGCGGGAATACAACCTCAACAAAGCAGCTGAATTGCAGTACGGCAAGCTGCCGAAATTGCAGGCTGACCTTGCTAAAGAGGAGGAGCTTGCGGAGCAGGCGAAGAACGATTCACTGCTGAGGGACAAGGTTTCCGAGGACGAGATCGCAAGGATAGTTTCCCGCTGGACTGGTATCCCGGTGACAAAGCTTGTTGAGGGCGAACGCGAGAAGATACTTGCGCTTAGCGATACTCTGCATAAGCGGGTCATCGGTCAGGACGAAGCGGTGGACAGAGTTACCGAAGCTATCATGCGCTCCCGCGCGGGAATAAACGACCCGAAGAAGCCGCTTGGCTCGTTCCTGTTCCTCGGTCCTACCGGTGTAGGCAAGACGGAGCTTGCAAAGGCTCTTGCAGAGGCGCTTTTCGACGACGAGCACAGCATTGTAAGGCTTGACATGAGCGAATATATGGAGAAATACAGCGTGTCCAGGCTTATCGGCGCGCCTCCAGGATATGTCGGCTATGAGGAGGGCGGTCAGCTCACCGAAGCAGTGCGCCGCAAGCCCTATTCAGTTGTACTGTTCGACGAGGTGGAAAAGGCTCACCCGGACGTTTTCAACGTGCTTTTGCAGGTGCTTGACGACGGCAGGATAACCGACGGTCAGGGCAGGACTGTGGACTTCCGCAACACGATAATCATTCTGACATCGAACCTCGGCTCTCAGTTCATTCTTGAGGGAATTACCGAAAACGGCGAGATTTCCGAGGACGCGAAGAAGTCAGTGGATATGCTGCTTAAGCAGTCCTTCCGTCCGGAGTTCCTCAACCGTCTGGACGAGATAGTATTCTACAAGCCCCTCAGAAAGGAAGAGATATTCAGCATTATCGACCTGCTGGCAGCTTCCCTCAAAAAGCGGCTCAAGGACAAGCAGATCACCCTTGAGATCACCGACAACGCAAAGCAGCTCATTGTTGACAGCAGCTTTGACCCCAGCTTCGGCGCGCGTCCGCTCAAAAGATACATTCAGCGGAATGTTGAAACCCTCGTTGCAAAGGAGATACTCGGCGACAAGGTTCATCAGGGTGACAGGATCACCATTGACGAGCAGAATGGAGAGCTTTCGGTCGCGGTGAATGCCGGATAATAATACAATACAAAGGCGCTGTTGATAGCAGCGCCTTTTTCTTCTTTGGACTAATGATGTTGACCCAACTCAACGGAACTCCTTAAAAAGCCATTCTCATCATAATAACCGTTTAATGTCAGCTAAAACCGCATTGTAAAGGTTCAGAGCAGTAATTCTGTGCTGTGTGCAGGCGGTCTTGCCCTCCATTCGGTAGTTGTTGCACTGATAGTCGTAGTTTGCGTAAATGTTCTCGCTGTTCCAATTTCGGTGCGCTCTTACATAGGTCAGCGCAAAGCCACAGTCGGCGCATTTAACTAAGCCCGAAAAGATATTGTCGTACTTCTTCTCAACCTTGCGAGTCTTTTTCCTACTGGTTATCAAACGCTGTACAAGCTCCCATTCTTCGGGGTCAATAATCGGCTCGTGCATACCCTCGACTACGAATGTTCCCGCCGATTTAACAGGCTTTCTCTTTCCGCTTTTCAGCGAGATTT
>CAMAGG010000090.1 GCA_945833805.1 uncultured Clostridia bacterium
ACAAAAATATACCCCGGAGAAGATCTCCGGGGTATATCAGAAAGAGGTTATCTGTTGTTCTGACCCTCGTTCTGGTTCTGGCGGTTCTGACCGTTCTGATTCTGACGGTTCTGCTGATTCTGGTTGTTCTGGTTGTTCTGCTGATTCTGGTTCTGATTATTCTGATTGGACATGATAATTTCCTCCTGTGGAGCATTGCTCCAAAATATATGCCGGCTTTGCGCCGCAGTGATATTTTGTGCTCAGACGCAGAAATTATTCCGCAAATTTATGGCAATATTATACAGTAAAAGGCACGGATCAAAACAGCCCACCAATACTTGATTTTTTTTAGCTAATGTAGTATAATATAAGTGATGGTATATATATGAAAGCATCTGGTTACAGCAGAAGGTCAGAGCTTTGGGGGACATGACAATGAACATAAACTGGAACAGGAAATACCTTACGATCGCAGTTTACGCTACCTGCGCGGTAATTGTCAGCGCAATTGCAGTAATGGTGATATTCAACTTTGACTCCGTAATGAGCAAGCTGTCAGTGCTGGGAGCAGTGGCAACTCCAATAATTATCGGAATTTTCTGCGCATATCTGCTCAATCCGCTGATGACCAACATTGAAAACAAATTATTCAAGAAGCTTTCCTCGTCCGAAGACAAAAAGAAACGCGGACGCGCCAGAGCGATGTCGCTGACTCTTACAATGCTGGTGGTAGTAGTAATTCTCGCTCTTGTGGTCATAATGGTAATACCCCAGCTCATTGAAAACATTATTGTCATCTTCAGCAACATGGACTCCTATGTGTCCACTATGAAGGACTGGCTGAACGACATTTTCGAGGACAACCCCACTCTGGCGGAATTCCTCGGAAACCCTCTGGACGACTTCAACAAATTCGTAAGCGATATCTGGAAGCAGTACTCCTCCGAGCTTATGAACATTGCCGGAAATGTAGCCAACACTGTCTGGATGATAATTGACACGATGAAAAACGTACTGATCGGTCTTATCATCTCGATCTATCTGCTTGCCAGAAAGGAAATGTTCATCGGCCAGTCGAAGAAGCTGATCTTTGCATTTCTTAAAGTGAACAAGGCTCAGCGTTTCCTCGGAATATGCCGGGAAGCAAGCAAGAAGTTCCTCGGCTCTATCGTGGGAAAGATCATCGAGGCGTTCGTTGTCGCAATGTTGTGCTTCATAGGCTGTACCATTCTCGGTCTGCCCTACTCTCTGCTGATCTCCACAATAATGTTCGTGTTTAATCTCATTCCGTTTGTCGGTCCGATCATCGGCGCGATACCCTGCACGCTGCTGCTTATGCTTTCAGATGATCCGATACAGGCGCTGTGGTTCGTTATTTTCATTCTGATACTCCAGACGGTGGACGGAAACATTATTGCGCCGTGGATCCTCGGCGACTCCACCGGACTTCCCGCTGTATGGATACTTATTTCTATCCTCATCGGAGGAGGTCTGTTCGGCATTCTGGGAATGTTCCTCGGAGTTCCGGTATGCGCGGTGGTTTATATGCTGTTCAAAGACTTCATCGAAAACCGCCTGAAAAAACGCCAGCTCCCGAAAAAAACCTCTGAATACGCCGGGGATGTTAGCTATATCACTCCGGAATATGTTTGCGACGAGCCCGATGAGCCGGAGGATCCGCCGGCTGAATCCAGCCACAGCTTTGTGGAGGTAGTCACCACGCGCGGAAAGATAATAAAGCAAAAGCTCCATATCAAGGACAAAAAGGACAAGAAATAACCCGAGCGCATTTACCGCGAATCTGACCCCCGGTATCCACAAAATACCGGGGTTTTATGTTTATCTGACGGCAATGGAAATAATGCAGTTTTTCATACCATGTTACAATAAATAAGCGATATATGTCTGCCGTCGGTGCGGATATGCCGAAAGCCGGATCAGAGCCGAATATGACGCGCTCCCTGTTGGAACTATTTTCAACGGCAGATACACCGTTGGGAGGTTTCTCGGCAAGGGCGGCTTCGGAATGATACGCTCAAAAGTTTTTGCTATAACAAAAAGGACTGCTGCGATCTGCACCAGTCCTTCATTGTTTGATCAATAATCCCTGTATAAGAAATATCTGCTGATAATGCTTGTTCCTTGTAAGAAAATACCAACCAAATTCTGTGCGCGGGAGAATTACTCGCCTCTCTGCTTTGCGAAGCAGTCGCTGCAATAAACAGGTCTGTCTTCCTTCGGCTCGAAAGGAACCTTTGCAATACCGCCGCACATTGCGCAAGTAGCCTCATAGAAGGTTCTGCCGCTCTTGCCTGCGTTCTTCTTTGCGTCACGGCAAGCCTTGCATCTCTGGGGCTGGTTTGTGAAGCCCTTTTCAGCATAGAACTCCTGTTCGCCAGCGGTGAACACGAAGTCAGCTCCGCACTCCTTGCACTTCAAAGTGATGTCGTTGTACATAGTCCTTACCTCATAAAAAAAGATTTTTCGCCCTCGGGTCGGACTTCCACCGACACCTTTGATAAACAACGCTCTGGTAAATTAAGCTACCGGGTCATATTTAAGCCCTGAAACCGCTCAAAGCTCAGGAAAAACGAGCTTCAGCTTGGCGCGCGCTCTGGTAACGGCATTGTCCACCGACTTTGCACTGATGGAAAGCCTCTCGGCGATCTCGGAGTAGGGCATACCGAGAATTACCCCTTCAATGCAGCCAAGCTCCATCGGGGTAAGCAGCGTTTTCATGCGTCCAGTGATCTCGGCGGCGCTTTCCTGAATAATGACCAGCTCCTCCGGAGTGGGGGCGCTGTCCGGGATATCCTCGTCCGCAAGCTCGGAAAACCGTTCGTTCCGGCGGGTGGCGCACTGAACTGTATTCTTCATGCGGTTGGAAATACACACTGACGCAAAGCTTCTGAAAGCGCCCCGGTCCGGAGAATATTTCGGGGCGGCGGCGAGCAGGGCGTCAAGCCCATCGCTGACCAGCTCCTCATAATCGGCGCTGCCGCTGTATTTCCCGGCAAGAGCAAGAACCAGCCCGGTATACCGCGAAACAAGCTCCGCGACAGCCTCACCGCTTTCTGCGGAGGGAACACAGCCAACAAGCTGCTCGTCAGTCATCTGTGAATAATCAGCCATACGAAAAATCCGAAATTACTTTAATTGTAAAAAACACTTCTGCTACGCATAATTATAGCACCTGATTTTCATTTTGTCAAGAAAAAACAGAAAAATTGCCAAAGTCAAGCACTTTACATGAAAAATACAGTCCCGGTTTATGCAAAAACACTACATCTAATGCTATTTTTATTTCCTGCAATAGAGTTCTCTGCCAGTTTTGAAGATATTCCCGCCTGCACAGTCTATCGCCACTGTCAGCGGAAATTTCTCAAAATGCAGCCTTTTCACGCTTTCGCAGCCAAGATCCTCAAATGCAATTACCTCGCAATCGGTTATGCATTTGCAGGCAAGAGCGCCTGCGCCGCCGATCGCGCAGAAATACACTGCGCCGTTGCGCTTTATGGCTTCGCACACCGCATCGGAGCGTTCGCCCTTTCCTATCATTGCGGAAAGCCCCATGTCCAGCAGCATCGGGGAATAAACGTCCATTCGGCTTGAGGTGGTAGGTCCGCAGGAACCTATCGCCATGCCCTCCTTTGCCTGAGTGGGACCGGCATAATATATTGCCGCACCGGATATTTCATAAGGGAGAGGCTCGCCGTTTTCGATACACGCCTTAATGCGCTTATGCGCCGCGTCGCGGGAAGTGTAGACGGTTCCGCTCAGCAGCACCTTGTCTCCGGCGCGCAGCGTCTTTGCCTTTTCCTTGAGTTCGCTCGTGTTCAGCTCTATCGTCATATTTCCTGTTCTACCTCAATTTAAAATATTGTACGGCGGCTCTGGCAGACGTGTTCCGCCTGAGCCGCCGTTCTTATCACTTAAAATCCGCCAAATCCGCCAAAGTCGCTGCTCATGTCATCATCGTCTGAGCTGCCTGCTGAACTTCCGCTGAAATCCCAGATAGAGGAATCATCGGCAGAGGGCGGAGCCGCCTGCGGTTCTTCCTGCTGGACAGGCTCAGGCTCGTCATAGGTCACGGCGGACCCTGCGCCGTTTGCGCTTTCCATTGCCTCTAGCTGCTTCTGGAGATCCGCCCACGGATTCTCTGCGGCGGGAGCTTCTTCCTCAAGCTCGCTGCTGAAAGCGTCAGCGGATTCCTTAACGCTGTTGAGTGCTTCCTCCGCTTCACGCAGCGCCTTCATCAGCTCGTCCTCATCGGATTCCGCCGAGGCTGCTCCCGGCTGCTCGTCCATGTCTATTTCTGAAACATCGTTGGGCTGAACTGCAAACGCTTCCTCCGCCGCCTTTACGGCTGCAAGCAGATCCTCGTCCGCGTCATTTCCAAGCGAACTGGAATTCATTGTCTGGGACAGCAGATCCTTGTCGAAATTCTTGTCGTAGGACGCTTCCGTCTGCTCAGTCATATCAAGCGGCTTAACGCTGTCAACGACCTCCTCCGGCTCATCGTGCTTCTCTATCTCAAAGCCGTTCATATCATCGGAATTATCGTCCATGCTGAAAAGATCGCCGCCGAACATATTAGCTCCCGCGTCCGGATTTACCAGTGGGATATCAGCCTCAGCGCCTGAATCCGACATTTTCTCAGCCGCTGCAACCTCGTCAGCCATCTTGCTGCCGCTCCAGTCCTCGTTGAACAGATCATCGGAGATTTCCTCTTCTTCGGGAGCAGATTCCTCCTGAGGTTCGATCGTTTCAGGCTCAGGCTCCGCAGCAGGTTCGGGTTGCTCCTCGGTTTCAGGCTGCTCAGGCTCAAAGGTCATTTCCTCAGCAGGCTCTGTTTCCGCAGCCACAGGCTCTGCTTCCGGCTCCTCCACGGTTTCCGGAACAACCTCCTCGGCAGCGGTCACGGTCCGGATATCCGGCAGGGTGACTGCCGCAACAGGCTCAGTTCCGATAAGCTCCGCTGCGAAAGAGTTTATTGCGTTATATCCGGTGTTCATCAGCTCAAGCTGTTCCCTGAACTGTTCAAGGAACGCCGTCGTTCTGGCAGAGATATCGTTTTGCTGCTGCTTTGCGGCTGCAATGATATCCTCTGCTTTCTTCTTTGCATTGTCTATGATTTCGGCTGCTTCTTCGTTCGCCTTTGCGATGACCTCGTTAAACGCACGGGTCGCCTCAGCGGAAACACCCTTACCGTTTTTCAGCATATCGGTCATCTTTTTCTTTTCGGAATCAATGCGATCCTTGAGATTTCTGATCTCTATACGCTGCCTGTCGGTGGTTTCCTTCTCGGCGTCAAGAAGTGCGCTCAGCTCCTCGGCTTTCTTGGAGCCTTCCTTTATCGCAGCCTGAATACGGCTGTCCGCTTCTTCTGCGAGCTTCTCCGCGGCGCGGGTCTTTTCGTCGTTTTTGCGCATATCCGCTTCAAGAGCGCTCATCTTCTTGCGGAGATCGCTTATGTAGGTGTTTACTTCATTCTTGTCAAAGCCGAAAGGCACTTGCTTAAATCCATCTCCAGCTGCCATCTGTGATTCCTCCTGAAATATAAAAATAATAGCTTTGATAAAACGCTGTGCGGAAAAACCAGCCCGCACTAATTAATATAATTATAGCATAAAAAATTCAAATATACAAGCGTTTTAGCAAATTTTATATTTTATCCTTTTTTTGCAGGAAATTTTTGTGAGATCATACAAAGCGGTATTTTTATTTTTGTGACAATTATAGATTTTATGTGGTAAAAATGACTAAACGAATGAAATCGGGTTGTAATTTTCAGAGAAAAAGTGTATAATCATACTGTAACCAAATTGTAACCATTTTTGGCTCAAATATTTGGACTAGGGAGGATTTGATACTATGCATGACAAGACAATGACTTTTTCTGTACATGACGACAGAGAAAATGAAATGAAGGAAATCCTTACTACTGTCTATGACGCACTGAAGCAGAAGGGCTACAACCCCATAAATCAGCTTGTCGGATATATTCTTTCAGAGGATCCTACATACATCACGACCTTCAACAATGCCCGCGGACTTATCCGGCACATCGACCGTGACGAGCTTCTTCAGGTGCTTGTTAAGTCGTATCTGTCTGAATGAGCGCAATTAATTGAAAAGAGAACGACCCCGCCGAAAAGCGGGGCTGTTTTATTGAAAGGAAAAACAATGAGCTATACCATGACAATGACCGAGGGAAGCGAGCTTAAGCACATTATTCTGTTCACGCTCCCTCTTTTTGCGGGAAATGTATTCCAGCAGCTATATAATATCGTTGATTCCATAATTGTCGGAAGATATCTCGGAGCGGACAAGCTCGCCGCGGTAGGTACCACCGGCTCGCTTACCTATCTTTTCAGCACGCTTTGCATTGGGCTTTCCATTGGTGCCGGGATACTGATTTCCCAGAGATTCGGCGCGGGAATGCACCGGGAGGTGCGGAAGCTCATCACCAATTCCGCCTATGTGATAATGGCATTCGGCGCAGTGATAACTGTGATCTCGGTGGCGCTTGCGGGCGAGCTTATGAAGATGATGAATACCCCGGCGGAACTGCTTCAGGACGCGTCAGATTATATGCGCGCCGCCTGCTCCGGTACGCTGTGCGTCGCCGCCTATAACTGGATAAACTCGGTAATGCGGTCGCTTGGCGACTCCCGGACTCCGCTGATATTCCTTGTGGTCGCAAGCCTGATGAACGTCGGGCTTGACCTGCTGTTCGTGGTGGTACTGGATTTCGGAGTTATCGGCGCGGCTTACGCGACCGTGATATCTCAGGGAGTAAGCGCGGCGGGAAGCATTATTGTCGGCTTCAGAAAAAATCCATATTTCCGGCTGAACCGGGAGGACGCGAAAATTGAGCCGAAAACCTGCCTCAGATGTATCACGACCGGAGTGCCGATAGCTCTCCAGAACGCTATGATCTCCGTTTCGATGATATTCCTCCAGAGGACTGCAAACGGGTTCGGCGAAACGGTAATGGCGGCTTACACCGCAACAATGCGGGTGGAGCAGCTCGTACAGCAGCCATTTGCTTCCATGAATGCGGCGGTTTCAACGTTTGCCGGACAGAATATAGGCGCGGGACTTCAGAAGCGCGTGGTCCGGGGATATCACCGGAGTATGCTCGTTACCGTAGGCTTTGCGCTGGCGGTCATGGGAGTTTTCCTGCTGCTTGGAGATCAGATCGTGAGACTGTTCGTTGACGAGCCGGAGGTGATAGCGATAGGCGGCAAGGCGCTCAAGCTGTCCTGTCTTTTCTACTGCGCTCTGGGAACTATACACACCACACGCGGGTTGCTGAACGGCGCGGGAGATGTGTTGTACGCGATGATAAACGGCTTTGCCGAGGTCGCAGGAAGAATAGGCTTCGCGATCATTCTGGTTCATATCCCGGCAATGGGTTGGTGGGCAGTATGGACTACTACCTGTCTGACGTGGGTGCTTACCGCGCTCATGAGCCTGATACGGTACTGGCAGGGAAAGTGGAAAACCAAATGCAGACTGGCGGCGGAGAAATCCGCAGAGCCTCAATAACAGGAAAACGGCGGGGAGATATTCCCCGCCAAAACTTATGGGCACCTCTAAAAGCCATAGTGCCTCAGATGTGCAATATGGCGGAAAATATGCAAGCAGATGAGGTGCTAAGGCATTAGCCGGTGGTTTTTAGAGGTGACCTTATGTACGCTCAATTATTTCCGGAACGTCCGCCAGTGTATCCGCCTTTGCAAAGATAAGCCCCATAAGCTCCTCGTCCGGCTGCGTGAGATCAGGAACCATTACCGTCACGCACCCCGCTGAGGAAGCGCTCCTGACGCCGTTCGGCGAATCCTCAAGAGCCATGCACTCCTCCGGAGGAAGCCCTAGCTGCTGCGCGGCGTACAGGTAAATATCCGGCTTGGGCTTACCGCTCTCCACCATTGCGGCGCAAACTATTCTGCTGAACCTCCCCAGAAGCCCTACCTTGCCCAGATAATCCTCGGTGCGCTGGATATCAGTCGCCGTGGCTATCGCAGCGGGTATTTTCTTTTCGTCCAGATAGTCCAGAAGCTGCGTGATCCCCTGTTTAGTTTCCAGACCATGCTCCGAAAGGTGCTGAGCCATAAGCTCCATGCGCCGGGAGCGTATCTTAACATAGTCGAAATCTTCTCCGAACAGCCCCTGAAGATACGGTATAGCGAACTTACGGGCAAGGCTGCGGATATTCAGTGCGTGTTCCCGCTGCATGGGAAATCCCGCTTCATTCGCCGCCTGACACCAGTATTTCACCAGCAGCTTCTCCGTATCAAGAATAAGCCCGTCCATATCAAAAATCACAGCTTTTATCATAGTTTCTCCTCCATTAGCAAATCTTCCATATCCTTCGGGATAGGCGCAGTTACGCTGATCCTTTCAAGGGTGACAGGCTGTGTGAAGCTCACCTCGCCGCAGTGCAGAGCCTGTCGATTTATCTCTGAACAGTCCCCGGAATACATCTCGTCCCCGCACAGCGGAAATCCGATATAAGCCATATGCACCCGTATCTGATGAGTGCGCCCCGTTTCAAGAGTGACCCGCAGCAGCGACCGGCGGGAAGTGCCTCTGATCACCTCAAAGTGGGTCACAGCCGGCTTACCCTCCGGGGTAACGCAGCGCTTGATAATGCTGCCATTGATCCTGCCGATGGGCTGGTCAACGGTATTCCCCGGCGGCGCTCCGTCGGTCACTGCATAATATACCTTTTCAATGCTTCCGGCAAGCGACGAAGCTGCAAACCGGTTTTTGGCGCAGACGCAAAGCCCGCTGGTATTCCTGTCGAGCCGATTTATCGGACGGAATGTAAGCTCCGGATATTTTGCCGCGAACAGGTTGGCGAGAGTGTCGTTATAATGCCTTATTGAAGGGTGGACCGGCATGAATGGCGGCTTGTTGAACACCACAACGTCCTTATCCTCATAAACGATATCTGCGTAAAGCTCCGTATTCGGGAGGATATCACCGGTTTCCTCCGGCAATGCAACGCATATCTCCTCACCGGAATGAATAGCGTCCACCGTGCGCAGAATACCGCCGTTTCTGGTAAGTCCGCCGCTCTGTTTCAGCTTCACCAACGACCTCCGTGAAAAGCCAAGAGATTTCAGGAAGTCCTGTGCCTGCGCTCCGTCAAAGGACTGCGGGACGATATAGGTTATTTCTCTCATGAAGCATCACCGGACTGCTGCTTTTCATAATGAGCAAGTATCAGATCGGTAACTCTGCCGTAGCTCTGCGTCCCGTCAGATACGCCCTGCGCCTTGATAAATCCGTCGTTCACCGCGGAGGAGGTCTGCTGCACCTCGCCCTTGAAGCGGTCGACATATTCATTTTCGGCGATAAAATCCCGGCGCATACCCTCGGTGGTGCATTCATACGCCTCCGCCCAAAGCTCCTTTTTGCAGGAATAAAGCGAGTTTGAGCAATACTTGAACGCGTTCATGTAGCCGGAATAGCGGAACTCGGGATAATCGCTGTTAATGCAGGAAAGATACGCAAGAAAGTTGCATTCGTTTTCAAAGGCTATTCCGCGGGAATGGGCGCTTTCATGGCTGGCGGTAAACGGTATCACGAAATCCGGCTGCTCGGTATTCACGTTGCACTCCGCGAAAAACGGGAAATACATTCCGGCAATACCGGTATAGCTCCAGTAATAGGAAAGCATGACCGGCTTCTGGCGGCTTACCGAAGTCCAGAGGAACGGATATTTCTCCACAAGCGCGTCATAGCCGTTACTTGTGCGGGTAAGCTCCGTGAATATATCCTCGTCGAACTTTACGCAGCCGTTTTCGTCCTCGGCGAGAAGTTCCCGCTCCTCTGCTGCATGGGCGGCAAGATCCTTGCAGACCTTCAGCAGGAATTCGGTGGATTTCGACGAGGCGTCCAGCTCCATGAGCTGTTCTACACTCAGGCGGTAGTAATTCGCGCCGTGGGCGGTCATGTAAATAAAAAGCGCAAAGGAAACAAAGCCCGCCAGAAAGCGCCCGGCTTTAAGCAATGTTCTGCGGCGGCGGGAGCTTTTTTTCATTCTTACAATGAATATCACCACAAGGGCGATCACACCCGGAATGGCAAGCACCACCAGTAATTCTGTAAGTGAAAACGGCAGCAGCGAGGTGATAAATCCAACCGGAATGGTGAATATTTTGAATAATCCCCGTGAAACTGCGTACTCGGTGAATTCCGGTAACATTGGCAGCAGAAAATACATTGCCGCCGCCAAGATCAGCGGAATAAATATCCACAGGGCTTTCAGCAGCCGCAGCGGGGTTATTTTTTTAACGGGTTGGTCAGTTTTGCGGTTCATTCTGTACTCCATTCTGCCGGGACAAGGGATCGTATGATTTTGACTCTAGGGCACCGCTATATTTAAGGATAAGCTGATTAAAGCGAAGCGTAACAAAATCAGCCGCGCGAGTATGCGCGTTTGAACGGGGCGATTTTGTTTTAATCAGCGTCTCCTTAATTATACAGTTATAAAGCGGTTTCGTCAAGTTTTAAGGCAACACCGCACAATTACCGGCTATCGCCTTTGCCGTCCGCTTGCTTGC
>CAMAGG010000091.1 GCA_945833805.1 uncultured Clostridia bacterium
AAAAATATCTGCGGAAATAACGACAATGGAGGTAATACTATGACAACACGGGCGCTTGATATAATTATGGCGGCAGGTACGTCTTTATCGCTGCTTCTGGGCAGCTTCGGCGCGTTTGCGAGGGAGTGCGAGGAGATACCGCAGTCGGTGCTGCGGCTTCATATCCCGGCGAACAGCGACAGCGAGTACGATCAGCAGATAAAGCTGGAGCTGCGGGACTACATTCTGGAGGAATACGGCACGCTCCTCTCGGACAGCGAAAGCGTCGAGGAAGCTGAGGATCGTGTGCGGGAACTTCTGCCGGAGATAGAAAAAAGCTGCTGCGAATTTCTTGCGCAGCAGGGGGTAGAATATGGTGCAAAAGCGGAGCTTACCGAGATGTATTTCACCACCCGGCAGTATGAAAGCGTGACGCTCCCGGCGGGGGACTATCACGCGCTGCGGATAACCCTCGGCAGCGGAGAGGGGCATAATTGGTGGTGTGTGATGTTCCCTCCGCTGTGTCTCCCGCTGGCTTGCCGACCTCTGACCGAGGAGGATCGCCCGGAGGACGTGCTCCCGGAGGATTTCGTGACGGAGGGCAGGGTAGAGATCCGCTTTGCGGTATTTGAGTTCTTTAAGGGACTTTTCGGCGGTTCAGAATCGTAAGGTGAGCCGCACCAGAAGTCCGAGGGAAAACGCTCCTGCGAGCCGCATTCCTCTTTTTCCGGAACGCGCCGCAAGCTGTGACAGCTCACCCAGAGCGCAGAATTTATCCACAAACTGAATGATCCATGTTTCCCGGTATCTGGGTAGATGAGGAGTTACGGGAAACATATGGTTCACGATCATATCTGTTTCCCGGTCGTTCAGCGGGAACAGCTCCACCGCGTTGAAAAACGCTATTTTCGGGTGACCAACTCCGTGCCAGCCCTCGCCGTCCACCCGCTCGTGCTCCTTTCTGTCGTAAAGGAACAGGTCGTGGAGAAGCCCCGCTCTGGCGGCGGAGCGCGCGTCCAGATGAAGCTTTCTGCATATCAGGTAGTTGTAGTAGGATACGTTCAGGCTGTGTTGGAGACGGGTAGTGCTCTTGTGGTGCGCAAATCCGCCGAGCTGCTGCACCTCGCTGCTGTCAAGCAGGTCGCTGACGCAGTTAAAATACTCCGGCAGGTCTGTCAGCTCCCTGCGGGAAAAAATAGCTTTATACAAATTTATATCACCTTTATCTTGATTGGACAATTTATCCAATATAGCCTTTGGGTTTATAGTTATATTGTACTATAATCCTGCTCAGAAATCAATGAATTATACAATAATTTGTCGTAATTGCACATGTTGTCCCGGCGCATTTGTGCAATTTGATGCTGTGTTTTACATAATAACGGCGGTAAAGGATAAATTTGTATATTTGTATTCCGTATTCGTCCGGAATATTTTTCATTCGCCGGAAATTGCCGCAAACAGCAAAATTACACGGAGGAATACCGACAGAATATTCGGCAAATATGTGCTACAATAAAGCCACATCGAAAGGGGGACGTACAAATGGTGAAGCTTTACAACGACGGCGGGCGGATAACCGCGGCGCTTTCCGGGGATATAGACCACCATACGGCGAGGGAAATGCGGCAGGAGCTGGACGAGGCGATCGCGCATTCTCAGCCGGAGCTGCTGATAATCGACATGGAAAAGGTGGGATTCATGGATAGTTCCGGTATCGGGCTTATTCTCGGCAGATTGAGGGCTGTTCACGCCAACGGCGGTGAAATTATAATTAAAAACGCAAGACCGGAGATCGCGGCTGTAATACGGATATCCGGACTTTCCGGGCTGCTTGTGGAGGGGAATACAAATGAAAAAGCAACTAATTAACGAGTGTCGCCTCAGTTTTCCGTCGCTGTCGGTGAACGAGTCCTATGCGAGGGCAGTAACTGCGGCGTTTGCTGCGCAGTGCGACCCGACGGTAAAGGAGATAAGCGAGATCAAGACTGCGGTTTCCGAGGCAGTCACAAACGCGATAGTACATGGCTACCGCGGCTGCGTGGGTACGGTGGAGCTTATCCTGCGGCAGCTGTCCGGCGGGGTGATCTACATAAGCGTGCGGGACAAGGGCGCGGGTATCGCCGACATTGAGCAGGCAATGACGCCGCTGTTCACCACCGCTCCGGAGGAGGAGCGCACCGGTCTGGGATTTTCGGTCATGTCCAGCTTTATGGACTCTGTTAATGTGAAAAGCACACCGGGTAAGGGGACTACCGTAACAATGGAGAAACGTCTGAGCTGCCGGACAGCGCCCGGGTTCCGGGAAAGCTCCGTAAATCCGGTGGAACTGCCGGAGAAGCAGGTGACTTGACGTGGATCGGGACGAATTCATAGAGAGCAATCTGCCGCTGGTGCATAAGCTGGCGAACAGATTCCGGGGGCGCGGAATAGAGTACGAGGAACTGTACGCTGCCGGCTGCGTGGGACTGGTGAAAGCCTGCGACAGGTTTGAGCCGGAGCGGGGGCTGTGCTTTTCGACCTATGCCGTCCCGGTAATTCTGGGGGAGATACGGAGAATGTTCCGGGACGGGGGCAGCGTGAAGATCAGCCGCAGTTTAAAGGAGCTTTCGGTAAAAGCGGCGCGGGTGCGGGAGCAGCTCTCGGCTGACGGCGAGCCGCGAATTTCGGATATTGCGGAGGCGCTTGGGGTAACTCAGGAGGAGGCAGCCGAGGCTCTCTGCGCGGGAATTCCGCCGGTGTCCCTCAATTCCGGCGGGGAAGAAGGCGAGGAGCTTCAGGTACCGCAAAGCTCCGGCGAGGACGTGCTGATAGACCGGCTGGCGCTGCGGCAGTGCTTATCCGGGCTTTCCGGAGAGGACAGGGACATAATAATCCAACGGTACTTTCGGGGAAAAACCCAGTGCGAAACCGCGCAGCTTCTGGGACTGACGCAGGTTATGGTTTCCCGGCGGGAGCGGAAGATACTCCAGTCGCTGCGGGAGCAGCTTGTATAGAAGAAAACCTGAGGGGAGATGCTTCCTCTCAGGTTTTGTTTTATAGTCAGGTGAGTTATTCTATCTCTTCCATAACGCTCTTGTAAGCCGGGCGGATTATCTTGCTCATGCCGACAAGCTCCTCGATCCTGTGGGCAGACCAGCCCACGACCCTCGCGATCGCGAACAGCGGGGTGTACAGCTCCAGCGGGATCCCCAGCATATCGTAAACAAAACCGCTGTAAAAATCCACATTGGGGCTTACGCCCTTGTAGATGCGGCGCTTTTCCGCGATGAGCTGCGGAGCGATCTCCTCAATATTGGAGTACAGCGCCATGTCCTTGTCCTTGCCCTTTGCCTCTGCGAGCTTCTTGACGTAGGCTTTCAGAACTCTTTCTCTCGGATCGGAAATGGAGTAAACCGCATGACCCATGCCGTAGATAAGCCCCTTGCGGTCGAAAGCTTCTCCGTCAAGCAGCTTGCCGAGATAATCCCGCACCGCGTCCTTGTCGGTGGGATCGCTGACGTGACTGCGGATATCCTGCATCATCTGCATTACCTTAAGATTTGCGCCGCCGTGACGCGGACCTTTGAGCGAGGACATAGCCGCAGCGATTGCGGAGTAGGTGTCCGAGCCTGCCGAGGTAACGACGCGGGTGGTAAAGGTGGAGTTATTTCCGCCGCCGTGTTCCATGTGGAGCATGAGAACAATGTCGAGAACCCTCGCTTCAAGTTCTGTGTACTGCATATCCGGGCGCAGCATCAGCAGGAAATTTTCTGCGGTGGAAAGTCCCGGCTTCGGGCGGTGTATGTACATACTTCCGTCGTTGTCGTAGTGGTTGTAGGCGTGATATCCGTAAACCGCCAGCATAGGGAATACGGCGGTGAGCTGAAGGCACTGCCGTATGCAGTTGTCGATATCGTTTGAGGAAAGGTTTTCGTCGTAGGAGGACAGAGTAAGGATACTCTTTGTCATGGAGTTCATGATATCCTTTGATGGTGCTTTCATGATGACGTCGCGGGTGAAGTTGGACGGGAGCGTGCGGCAGTCGTTCAGCACCTCGTTGAATTCCTCAAGCTGTGCGTCGGTGGGAAGTTCTCCGAATATCAGCAGATACGCGGTCTTTTCAAAGCCGAAGCCGGTGAGGTTTTTTATCAGCGTGTGAATATTGTAGCCTCTGTACCACAGTTCGCCGTCGCAGGGTACGCGCTCTCCGTTTACGTCCTTGAATGAAACTATTTTTGAGATCCGGGTAAGTCCTGTGAGGACGCCCTTTCCGTTAATATCACGAAGTCCGCGGTTTACGCCGTATTCTTTGAACAGATCGTCGGAGATAGTGTCGTGCTCCTTGCAGAGCTTCTGCTTTTCCGCAGCAAATTCGTTTATCTTTTCAAATGCCATATAATTTCCTCCTTTGCAGAGCGCCGCCGCTTATGCGGTGTGGGTAAAGATTTCAGCACCGGTTTTCAATGAGTTTTTTCAGCAGATCGTAGAGAATCTGCTTTTCCTCAGGGCTGAGAGGCTCTAAGAATCGGTGCGACTGACTGCGCATTTTCTGCGCTAGCCTGTCTGAGTGCTCCCTGCCCGCCGGGGTAAGGGATACAATTGTTTTTCGCTTGTCAAGCTGGTTTTTTATGCGGGTTATGTAGCCGTCATGCTCCAGCTTTGACAGGGCTTCGGACATGGACTGGGGGCTGACGGAGAATATCTCTGAAAGCTGCTTCTGCACGATCTCTCCGTTTCTGCCTATGGTGAGAAGTATTCGTTCCCGTTCCAGAAGCGTGTGATTTCCTCCGAGAAATTCGCTGTTTCCGGCGGAGATCTGTCCTCTCAGCCGCGCGAACCAGTCGTGGATAAGCCCTGTAAGTTGTTCGTCAATATCCTGCATTATCATGCACCTTCCGATATTAATGAATTGTTAAGTACCTTAATATCAAGTACCTTATCATTTTAACATACTTTTTCATATTTGTCAAGGAGTAAACTGGCTGATTTTGTCAGATGTTACAAGATACGCGTTCAGCGCGAAAACTTCTGGATTGAAACACCGGCTTGAAAAATCAGCGCTATTGTGATATACTGGACATAGAAATCACTGGATAGGAGTAAACATGTACCGAATTTATATAGCGGAGGACGATGAGGGTATTGCCCGGTCTGTATGCAAGGGGCTTTCCGAATGGGAGCTTGAAACGAAATGCGCCGTGGATTTCCGCCATATTTCCGAGGAAATAACGGAGTATCAGCCGCATTTGGTGCTGCTGGACATAACCCTCCCGTTTTTCAACGGATTTTACTGGTGCGGAGAAATACGCCGGACAAGCCGGGTGCCGATCGTGTTTATCTCATCGGCGAGCGACAATATGAATATAGTCATGGCGATGAATATGGGCGGCGATGATTTTATTGCAAAGCCGTTCGATATGTCGGTGCTGGTGGCGAAAATACAGGCGCTGCTGCGTAGAAGCTACGATTTTGCGCAGCAGGTGGGAGTGATAGAGCATCGCGGCGCGAATCTGAACACCGCGGACGCGACCCTCACCGTCGGCGAAAACAGAATAGACCTTACCAAGAACGAATACCGTATTTTACAGACATTGCTTGAGAACAAGGGCAGGGTGGTCAGCCGGGAGAAGCTGATGAACCGGCTTTGGGAAACCGACTGCTTCATTGACGAGAACACCCTCACTGTAAACGTTGCGCGGCTGAGGAAGAAGCTGGACGCGGCGGGGCTTACGGGATTTATCGCAACTAAGGTCGGAATGGGATATATTGTGGAATGATCGCTTATCTGAAATCAAGAATACGCGTGATCGCTGCGTTCGCGCTGTTTGCGGCGGTTTTCGCGGTGGTGTTCCTGCTAGGGGGGATCCCCTTGGGCGCTGTGGGATATGCGGCAGCAGTATGCGGCGCGGCGGCGCTGGCTTTCGGGATCGTGGATTATCTGAAATTCCGCAGGAAATGCGCGGCACTGGAAAAGCTGAAAGAGGAGATCACCGTTTCCTGCGACAATCTCCCGGAGCCGGGAAACGCAGTGGAGGCAGGGTATTCGGAGCTGATAAGACTGCTGTTTCAGAGCCGCACGGAGCTTGAAGCGGGATATGAGATCAGCTTTGCGGATATGACTGATTACTACACCATGTGGGCGCACCAGATAAAGACACCTATCGCAGCAATGCGGCTTTCCCTCGCGGAGCAGGACACCCCGGAGAGCCGGGAGCTGTCCGGGGAACTAATGCGCATCGAGCAGTATGTTGAAATGGTGCTGTGCTATGTGCGGCTGGAGAGCAGCGAAACGGACTATGTTATCCGGGAATGCAGCCTTGACGCGGTTATCCGGGCGGCACTGCGGAAATTTTCGGCGCAGTTCATTCGCAAGAAGCTCTCGCTCAATTATCAGCCGTTGGAGGTCACGGTGCTGACGGACGAAAAATGGCTGCTTTTCGTGATATCTCAGGTGCTTTCAAACTCGCTGAAATACACCCGCTCCGGCGGAATAACCATAACCTTTGAGAACAATATCCTGAAGCTGCGGGACACCGGTATCGGAATAGCTCCGGAGGATCTCCCCCGGATATTTGAAAAGGGCTATACCGGCTGCAACGGGCGCTCTGATATGAAGGCGAGCGGCATAGGATTATACCTCTGCCGAAGGATATGCCGCGCTCTGGGGCATACCATAACCGCCGAGAGCGACAAAACCGGGACGGTTATCGAAATAGGTCTGGCGAGAAAAGCCGTGGACCTGAGGGATTGATATTACAATATTGTAAGACAAATGTAAGACAAATCAATTGCGGCTGCGGCGGTGATCTGATATACTTAAGGAGACGCTGATTAAAACAAAATCGCCCCGTTCAAACGCGCATACTCACGCGGCTGATTTTGTTACGCTTCGCTTTAATCAGCTTATCCTTAATACAGACGGAGGGCGGGGACGCTCCCGGTGTAATTCAGAAAGGAAGAAACAGATCATGCCGATACTAGAGATAAACGGACTGAAAAAGACATACACCACCCGGCTTGGAGGAAACCGGGTCGAAGCGCTGAAAAACGTAACATTTACTGCGGAGCAGGGCGAATATATCGCGATAATGGGCGAGAGCGGCTCCGGAAAAACCACGCTGCTGAATATCCTAGCGGCGCTGGATAAGCCCACCGGAGGCAGTGTGATCCTTGACGGAATGGATCTTGCGAAGATAAAGGACTCAAAGCTGGCGGATTTCCGGCGGGACAATCTCGGATTTGTGTTTCAGGAATTCAACCTGCTGGACACATTTACCGTGCGGGACAATATCCTGCTGCCGCTGGTGCTTGCGGGAATGAAATATCCCCAGATGCAGCCGAAGCTGCAAAAAACCGCAGAGATCCTCGGCATTCTGCCGCTGCTGGACAAATTCCCCTATGAGATCTCCGGCGGACAGAAGCAGCGCACCGCTGCGGCGAGGGCGATGATAACAGAGCCGAAGCTGCTGCTTGCAGACGAACCCACTGGCGCGCTGGACAGCCGCAGCTCCGATGAGCTTCTGTCGCTGTTTGCGGACATCAACCGCCGGGGACAGACTATCCTTATGGTAACTCATTCCGCAAAGGCGGCGAGCCGCGCGAAGCGAGTGCTGTTCATCAAGGACGGAACGGTGTTCCACCAGCTTTACCGGGGGCTTTGCAGCGACGATGAATTCTACCGGAAGATTACAGACGCGCTGACGCTTATTTCGTCGGAGGACGCGAAAGGCGGCGCGGTATGAGATTATATGCAAGACTTGCGGCAGGCGGTATCCGCCGCAACGGAAAGCTTTACGCACCGTATATCCTGACCTGTTCGCTTATGGCGATGATGTTCTATATCGTCAGCTATCTCTCGGATAATGCCATGCTGGAGAATATGCGCGGCGGCGACACTATGGAAGTGATGATGCAGTTCGGCATTGTGATAATGGGCGTTTTCGCGGCGATATTTCTGTTTTACACAAATTCATTCCTGATAAAGCAGCGAAAGCGGGAATTCGGACTGTACAACATTCTCGGCATGGGCAAGCGCAATATCGCCCGCATCATGACGTGGGAAACTGCGATGGTATATCTGATATCAATGGCTCTGGGAGCCGCGGTGGGGATTCTTTTCTCGAAGCTCGCGGAGCTGCTGGCGGTGCGTATCCTGAGCGGCAGCGCACAGTATGAGTTTTCTGTGAGCGTAAACAGCATAGTAAGTATGCTGATCGTGTTTGCTGTGATATTTCTGCTCATCTATCTCAATGTGCTGCGGCAGGTGTTTTTTTCAAAGCCTATCGAGCTGCTTCACTCTGAGAACTCCGGAGAAAAGCCGCCGAGATCCAACTGGTTTCTGGCGGCGCTGGGAGCGGTATTGCTGGGGATCGCCTATTACATGGCGGTGACTATCGAAGAGCCGATGACTGCGCTTCTGGCATTCCTTGCGGCGGTGATACTTGTAATCGTGGCGACATATCTGTTGTTCATCGCCGGTTCTGTCGCGGTATGCAAGATCCTCCAGAAGAACCGGGGGTATTATTACAGGACAAATCACTTCGTCTCGGTTTCGCAAATGGCTTACCGCATGAAAAGAAACGGCGCGGGGCTTGCTTCTATCTGCATTCTCTGTACAATGGTGCTGGTCACGCTGTCCTCGACTATATGCCTGTACATGGGCGAGGAGAAGATAGTGTACGACCGATATCCAAGAGATATCGCACTGTGGCAGTATGCCCCATCCGACGAGGATATTTCGGAACTGCGCGGCGCGGCGGAGAAATCGCTGAAAGAGCATGGAGTTACCGCTGAAAACGAGATGAGCTATACCTATCTCCCGCTTGGAGGAGCCTTATTCGGCGACAGGCTTGACCTGAACCGCTCGGATTTAAGCGAAATGGACGAGTTGTTTGTGGATCTGAGGAACGTATATGTCCTAACAATAGAGGACTATAACCGCACAATGGGAGAGGAACTGACGCTCTCCAACGGAGAGGCTGCAATATTCGTAAAGGGCGGCGAATATAATTACGATACGATCGCGATAGACGATTTCGGCAGCTTTAAGATAACCCACCGGGCGGACAGCTTTGAGATGATAGGAAACGACGTGGCTTCCATTATCAATTCCATTTACCTGTTCGTAAAGGACAATAATGTTATGAACGCGATAGACGGCTATCAGCGGGCGATGAACGAGAACAGCTTCAGCATAATGGCGTATTATTACGGCTTCGACATGGACTGCGGTGAGGACGTGCAGGTAGAGGTATACAACGACATATACGAGTACAAGAAGTCCACCGAAAAGAGCTTTTCTATCGAGCTGAGGGCGCTTCAGTTCAGCGAATTCATGGGAATGTACGGCGGTCTGTTCTTCCTCGGAATTATTTTTGGCAGCGTGTTTATACTTGCGGCGGTGCTGATAATGTATTACAAACAGATAAGCGAGGGCTACGACGACCGGGCGCGGTTCGATATCCTGCGCAAGGTAGGAATGAATGACAGGGATATCCGGAGGGCGGTCAATTCTCAGGTGCTGACGGTGTTTTTTGCTCCGCTTATCGCGGCGGGTATCCACATGGCGTTTGCGTTCCCTATGCTGACTAAGCTGCTTGGACTGTTCAGCATGAGGGACACCGGATTTCTGGCGGTAGTCACACTGGTGTGCTTTGCGGTGTTTGCGGCGATGTATACTTTGGTTTATGTGATAACCTCCCGCAGCTATTACCGGATCGTCAGCGTCAGGAGCAGGGAAGACTCATGAGGAAAGTTTTTCATGCGCTGTGCCTTGCGCTTGTCGGTATTGCGGCAGTTCCGGCGGCGGTGGGGATAGCACTGCTGTGGGGCGCGCTCAGGCTGGGCGACAGGATAATATCTCTCGCGGAAAGGGGCATAAATGAAGAAAAAACATAGGGTTCTCAAGGTAATTCTTCTGATCTTTGTTTCGCTGATATCCGCGGTCATAATCGCCGGAGGGATATTCGCGCTGCTCGGCTGGAATATGCACAGCAATGAGGTGCGGGAAAGACCTGTGCGGCAAGTCTATGCTGAGCTTTCAGCGGAGGAGCATTTCGTGAAGTTTGAGGATCTTCCGGAGTTCTACATCAACGCAGTGACCGCCACCGAGGACAAGGATTTCTGGGGACACAAGGGAATCGACCCCTCGGCGATAATCCGGGCGCTTTTGTACGACATCAAGGAGTTTGGATTTGTCGAGGGAGGCAGCACCATTACCATGCAGAACGCGAAAAATCTGTATTACACTCAGGAAAAGAGGCTGGAGCGCAAGGCGGCTGAGATATTCACCGCGTTTGAGATAGAGGATAAGCTGAGCAAGGAGCAGATATTCGAGCTGTACGTCAACACGATCTATTTCGGCAGCAATTACTACGGTATCTACGCGGCTTCAATGGGATATTACGGAGTTCCGCCGGAGCGGCTGACCGACGAGCAGTGCGCGGTTCTGGCGGGTATCCCGCAGGCGCCCAGCGTTTATTCCCCGGACGAAAATCCTGAGCTTGCGCAGCAGCGGGCAGAGCAGGTATTCGACAGAATGAGGGACTGCGGGTATATTGAATAGCATC
>CAMAGG010000092.1 GCA_945833805.1 uncultured Clostridia bacterium
ATCACAGATATGAAAATTGACTTAAAATGAAAGACTTTTTTGTGATATCCTATATTGCTGTTCGGAATTTTGTCATAGCTCTCGTTGTTTTTGTAAAAAGCTTTTTATAGTAAACAAGCGACACCCCGTTTCAGAGTGTCGCTCATAGCATGTAGCCGCTTATTCGTCTTGGTTGAATAATTCTTTATCGGATACCAGCTAAGGCGTGCCGCCTTGGGCAATTCCGCCTCGCCGACACTTCATCTTTTTACAGATGATTTGCTCGGCGGGGCGGAAACTGCTTTATCGGCAACACGCTAGGGGTGCGCCCTTTTTTGCGTTTGGGTATTGATTTTTTATCTTTCAGTGATATAATTAATTTGCAGGGGAAACGGAATTTTTTGAATTATATGAGGTTTCTTATGAGCTATCACACTTTTTCAGTAGTTATTCCCGCCCACAATGAGGAAAAATACATCGGTAAATGTCTTGAAGCAGTACGAACCGCTGCTGAAACTGCTGCGCCGGAACGAGTACAGGTTATTGTTGTGGCAAACCGATGTACGGATCGTACAGAAGCAATCGCAAGAGAATACGGCGCAGAAGTTATTATCAATAATGATAAGTGTATCAGCAGCATAAGAAACGCAGGTGTAAAAGCTGCGGACGGCAATATTGTTGTGACGATCGACGCTGACAGTATGATGACAAAAGGGTCGCTGACTGAAATAAAAGAAATGCTGGAAAGCAGGAAATTTATCGGTGGAGGAACACGGGCGAAATTCGACAGAATGTCGATAGGCATATTCTTTTCTGCAATGTATGTTGCCGCTAACATAATGCCGGCGATGATCAAGAACAAGGCTGCACTGACAGGCGGAATGTTCTGGTTCTATAAAAAGGATTTTGAAACTATCGGTGGATTTGATGAAAGCTTCGTCAGTCTTGAGGATCTTGATTTTGCCGCGCGGCTCAACAAGCTGGGTATAAGCAGGGGACAGAAATACGGCACTCTCAGACGATCGTTCATTGTGACTTCAAGCCGCAAATTCGATGAGTTCGGAGATTGGTATCTAATAAAGAACAGGAAGCTTACAAAGCGCATATTCACCGGCAAGGACAGAAAAGCTGCCGATGATTTTTACTATGATGTAAGATAGAAAAATTGCTGCATTTAATCTGTATAGAAAAGCCTGAGAAGAAGCTACTCTTCTCAGGCTTTATTGTATAATCAATCGGTGTTAGCTGCCGCCCCTCCGGTGGTAGCTGTTACTGAGGGCGCCGCGGGTATGATAAAGTATCCCTCATCACTTTTCGTACCTGCGGGCTGTATATTTTTTATTGTGCCATCGAAAGCGTCTTCTCTAAAACGGCGCGCCACGCGCGGACAGCAGCCTGTTCCGAGGACTATTTCATACAGATCGCGGATCTTATAGGGATTTCCGGAATTGTTGAGACTGGGCGGGAGCAGAAGAATAGCGTTTATAATGCGGTCGTAATCATTCTGCTCGGTGGTAAGAAGTTTTAATTTTGACATAATTTTACCTCCTGAATACATATTTTTTCTCCGAATACTAATACAGATGTTTAAAGATGATCACGAAAAAAACTCAATTAAATCACCACATGAACACCTTGTGATTATTATATCATATAAAATATCTTCTGTCAATAGTTTTGAAAAAATAATTTCAGTTTTTCCCTTCTGCCCTTTTTATGATTTAGGTGTTGACATAACATGAAAAAGAGTGTAAAATAAATATGTATGTATTATGAAAAATTACCGGAAAGGATATAATATAAAAATGGCATTCTTTGAGTTTTCACCAAAGCTGGTGGAATTAAGCGAAAAGGCAATGGAGATGTGTAAGCCCCGGTTCGCGGAGCTTGACCGCATGGCGGACTATAACGGACAGCGGGTGCTGAAAGCGTTCATCGACAATAAGATCAGCGATATCCACATGAAAGGCACTAACGGCTACGGCTACGGCGACGACGGGCGGGACAAACTGGACGCGGTTTTCGCGCAGATACTCGGTGCGGAGGACGCTCTTGTGCGCCATAATTTTGTCAACGGAACCCACGCGATAACCACTGCTCTTTTCGGAATTCTCCGTCCCGGCGACCTTATGCTGTCAGTTACCGGAGAGCCCTACGATACCATTCAGGGGGTAATTTCCGGGGAGGGGATAGGTTCACTGAAAGACTTCGGGGTAAAGTTTGACAAGGTAGACCTTCTGCCGGACGGAACTCCGGATTATGAGGGGATAATAAAGCGCGCCGGAAGCTGCAAAATGGCTTATATCCAGCGTTCAAGGGGATATTCCCTGCGCCCGTCGCTCACTATCGAGGTAATAGGCAAGATCTGTGAAGCAGTCCGCAGCGTAAATCCGGACTGCGTTATCATGACGGATAACTGCTACGGCGAATTAGTTGAAGAGGTCGAGCCTACCGCAGTCGGTTCGGACATCATAATCGGCAGCCTTATCAAGAATTTAGGCGGCGGCATTGCGGAAACCGGAGGCTACATTGCGGGACGTAAGGACTTGGTGGAGCTGTGCGCTTACCGGCTGACGACCCCCGGCGCGGGCAAGGAGGTCGGCGCCTCTCTCAATCAGCTTCGCGGAATGTATCTCGGAATTTACCACGCACCGGAGGCGGTATGCGCTGCGCTGAAAACCTCGGTGTTTGCTGCGGCGCTGTTCGAGCTTATGGGCTATGAAGCTTTCCCGAAATACAACGAAAAGCGCACCGACATAATTGCGGCGCTGAAATTGGGCGGCGAGAAGCAGCTTATCGCGTTCTGCGAGGGAATTCAGAGCGGCTCTCCGGTGGACAGCTTCGCGACCCCCGAACCGTGGGATATGCCGGGTTATGACAGTCAGGTAATTATGGCGGCGGGAGCGTTCACAATGGGCGCTTCGATAGAGCTTTCTGCGGACGCTCCGCTGCGCGAGCCGTATGCGGTGTGGTTACAGGGCGGACTGACATTCCCCACGGGCAAGGCGGGGATTATGCTTGCGGCGCAGTCGATGATAGATAAAGGTCTTGCGAAGATATAAGGCTTTTTCATATAGTGAAAGGAAAACATGATGATAAAGAGCATGACAGGCTTCGGCAGAGGTCACAAGGTACTTAACGGCAGGGATATCACCGTGGAGATCCGTGCGGTAAATCACAGATATTACGAGTTCAGCGCGCGGATCCCCCGCAGTCTTGGCTTCATTGAGGAAAAGCTGAAATCCATGCTTCAGGGCAGGATAAACCGCGGCAAGGTGGAAGTTTCGGTGCTGGTATGCAATGTTGAAGCCGCAGACGAAAAAATCACAATCAATAAGGAAATAGTAAAGGAATACGTTGACGCTTTGCGTTCCGTAAAGGAGGAATTCGGGCTTAATGACGACCTTTCGCTGTCGAATGTGCTGAGAATTCCGGACGCATTTACTGTTGTAAAGACGGAAACCGACGAGGAGCAGCTCTGGGAGGACATAAAGTCCGCTGCGGAGGAGGCTCTGGAGCATTTCATCGCGATGCGCGAAGCCGAGGGCGAGCGCATGAAGCAGGACGTTATGTCAAGGCTGGACAGAATAGAGGAATGGGTCGGCATTGTGGAGCAGCGTTCTCCGATGATCGTTGAGGAATACCGCAAAAAGCTGTACGACAAGATGTGCGAGGTGCTTAATTCCACCAACATCGACGAGGGCAGGATACTCATGGAAGCGGGGATATTCTCTGAAAAGACCGCCGTTGATGAGGAAACTGTGCGTCTGCGCAGCCATATCGCGCAGTTCCGTTCAATGCTGGAAAGCGGCGAGCCTGTGGGCAGAAAGCTGGATTTCCTTGTGCAGGAAATGAACCGCGAAACCAACACGATCGGCTCAAAGGTGCAGGATATAGAGGTAACGAAGATCGTTGTTGACCAGAAGAGCGAGATAGAGAAGATACGGGAGCAGATTCAGAATATTGAGTGATTAATTTCAGGTCATCTCTTATACTACTATTTCCCCGGAGAAAAATCTCCGGGGATTTTTGCACCAAAAAGAGAGATCCGCATATACTGCCATAGAAAGAGGGTGGGCAGAATGCTGATAGAAACCGGCTACGATCGCCGTGGGGCGGTGAGCTATGCGCTGAAGTGGGCTTATTCCAGAAATCCGCGGTTCTATGATTTTGAGGACATCGGCGGAGACTGCACGAATTTCGTTTCCCAGTGCCTGTATGCCGGAAGCGGGGTCATGAATTACTCCGGCGAGAACGGGTGGTATTACATAGATACCAACAACCGTTCTCCGTCGTGGACAGGAGTGGAGTTTCTGCGCACTTTTCTGCTTACTAACGAGGGTACCGGGGTTTACGGCGAGCAGAGTGAGCTTTCAAATCTGCTTCCGGGCGATGTAATACAGCTCAGAAACAGCGCCGGGCGGCTTTATCACACCATGATAGTGTCCTATATCTTCTACCCCGGAAAGCCGGAAAATATCTTCATCTGCTCACATTCTTATGACGCGCGCAACCGGCGGCTTTCCACCTATGATTATGCCGAAGCGGAGGGAATACACATTCTCGGCGCGCGGCGGGAGTTTTTCTGAGGGGGTAATTTTATGCTGATATACACAGTACGTCCCGGAGATACACTGGCGGACATTTCAAGGAGATACGGAGTTCCACCGAACAGAATAGCCGCCGATAATCTGCTGCAAAATCCGTCGGTGCTTGTTCCGGGACAGAATTTGCTGATAAACACCAATTCGGTGCGGTATATCCTGCCGGAGGGTCAGACGCTGTTTTCAATTTCGCAGGAGTATGATGTTCCGCTGGAGGAGCTTATCGCGGCAAATCCGGACTTGAATCCGCTGAACCTGCGTCCGGGTCAGACTGTGATAATTCCGCTGAGCCAGCCGGCAGCCCGCCGTCCGATACTTGTGAATGGTTACGCATACCCCAGTATCAACACCAATGCGCTGAACTGTGTTCTGCCGTTCCTGACGTTTCTCAGCCCGTTCAGCTATACCATGACGCCGCAGGCGGAGCTTATCCCGCCGGACGACAGCGAACTCATCTATCGTGCGCAGCGTTCCGGGGTTATGCCGATAATGGTGGTCACGAACATCTTTGACGAGGGCTTCAGCACAGAATCGCTGTCGGGTATACTTGCCTCTGAGGAGCTTCAGGAGCGGCTTATTTCAAATATTCTGGCGGAGCTTGACGAGAAGCGCTATTACGGGGTGAATATGGATATAGAGTACATCGCCCCGGAGGACAGGGAAGCCTACAATTCGTTCTTAGAGCGGCTTGCAGTGCGGCTTCATGAACAAAGCTACATTCTGATCACCGCCCTTGCGCCGAAAATATCAGCAGACCAGCCGGGTATTCTCTATGAGGCGCATGATTATGCGGCTCAGGGAAGAATTGCGGACTATGTTATCATTATGACTTATGAGTGGGGGTATACATACGTCCGGCACGCCTCAGACTATCAACAGGTAATAAAGCAAACAATCCTGGTCATCTGTGGTTCTGAATTTTGGATTTTACTCCGCATTACTTTCGCAGCTGCCGGAAAATTCACATAGATATTCCGGGTATCTTCGCCCGGTTTTTTTATTAATTGATAACCTACTAAACCACTTCTTAAATATTATGCACAGAAATCATTCTCAGAAATTGTTGAAATGTTCAAAAATAATCCGGTATTGTTGACCTTTTATTAATTTAGTGTTATAATGAACTAAACAGCTCATTACTTAAATGATTGTACAGCCGGAGTTTCTCGACTGCTGATAAATTAAGATGAGCAAGTCGAAAAAAGGAGAACTGTGTATGTCGTTTTTTTCAAAGATGTCCATCAAAAAGCATGTCATTATTGTGGTTCTTATAATGGTTTTGCTTCCGCTTCTGATGTGTGGAACTTTTATGCTGGTAATGAGCTATAATACTGCCGTGAATTCCGCTGCAATAAATATGGAGGAAATGGCAGTTATCACAGCAGAACAGATTAGATGGGAGCTTAAAGCTTTTTCAAACGTAGCAGTAGACGCTGGATGTAATTCAATGCTGGCTGACCCCAATGAAACCAATGAAAAAAAGCAGAAATACCTTGATTCTTTAGTAGCGAAGAATAATTTTTCACGCGCGAATATATTAGGTGCTGACGGTATAAGTATATTTGACGGAATTGACTTTTCAGATAAACAATGCTACCTTGAAGCTATGAAAGGAAACGCAACTACCTCGGAACCGACAATATCTCCAGTTACTGGGGAAATTACAGTGATAACGGCTGCGCCATTGTGGAAAGACGGGGTTGATAATTCTAGTGTAATTGGTTGTGTTTATTTTGTTCCAGATGAAGAAATTCTCAACGACATCATGAGAGAAATACAATTCAGTGATAACAGTGCGGCATATATGATTGACAAAAACGGTAACACTATTGCTGATATAAATTCAGATGTTATTAAGAACGGGGAGAACATTGAAGCCCTGGCCCTTGAGAATTCAGGGTATGCACAGCTTGCGGCTACCCATGCGAAAATGAGAAACGGTGAAGAAGGCTTCTATGACTATTTTGAAAACGGCGTGAGGACTTTCATGGGATACGCGCCTGTTCCCGGTACTGACGGCTGGTCTGTTGCTGTATACGCTCCGGCAGATGATTTTATCAAGGATACTTATATTGAAATCATTGTTACCCTTATTCTGATGCTTGTGGCAGCGGCTCTTTCCGTTTGCAGTGCGACATTCCTGGGCAAACACATTGGCGAACCTATCAAGCTTTGTACTGAACGGCTTGTAAAGTTATCAAAGGGCGATCTTACAAGCCCGGTTCCCGAAATCAAGAAGAATGACGAAACTGGAGAGCTTGCACAAGCGACTCAGGCATTGGTCAACGATTTCAATCGTATTATCCAAAACATTGACTTCAACCTTACAGGTATAGCAAACGGAAACTTCAATCTCAAAAATGAAGGAGACAATGTAGATGTGGAAAGTATATATGTTGGCGATTTCCACAAGCTTATTGATTCCGTTGGAGTTATCACGGCGCGGCTCAGCGATACGCTCCGTCAGATAAACGTTGCGGCGGATCAGGTTTCCAGCGGCGCCGATCAGGTTTCCAGCGGCGCGCAGGCTCTTTCACAGGGCGCAACTGAGCAGGCTTCATCCATCGAGGAACTGGCGGCTACGATAATATCCATTTCCGAGATGATAAACCGCAATGCGAAGGACGCTGAGAGCGCTAGCAAGATGACTGCGGAAGCCGGCGGCAAGATGATGGAAGCAAATCAGAAAATGGAAGGTCTGGTGTCCGCTATGACGGAGATCAGCGATTCCTCCGCGGAGATCAAGAATATTATCAAAACTATCGAGGACATCGCATTCCAGACGAATATCCTTGCGCTCAACGCGGCTATTGAAGCGGCAAGAGCGGGAGAAGCCGGAAAGGGATTTGCGGTTGTCGCGGACGAGGTAAGAAACCTTGCGGCGAAATCTGCGGAGGCTGCCCAGAACACTACCAACCTCATTGAGGGAACGGTTCATGCTATCAACAACGGCAGCGCGCTTGTCGGCGAGGTTGCGGACGTGATGGATCAGGTGTCCGAATCCGCCGGAAAGGTCGCGGTCATCAACGACAAGATCTCCGAGGCTTCAAAGGAGGCGGCGGATTCTATCACGCAGGTAACTGTCGGTGTTGAACAGATCTCCAACGTTGTCCAGACCAACTCTGCTACTGCGGAACAGTCGGCGGCGGCTTCCGAGGAACTTTCGGGGCAGGCGCAGATGCTGGATTCTCTGGTATCAGAGTTCAAACTCAGAGCAGAATAAATCACAGCGCTGTCGTTTAGGCTTTGCCGATATAGCAGTCTTTGACCCGCAGGGCAAAACTACCTTCAAACTGATGAGGGTAATTGCCCGGCGGGTCATAATTGTTGTATTGGCAGCCGCCAGGATTTTGTCATAACAGTCACAGCTTTTCGGTAATAACGGACGAGCATCAGCGCATTACTTGAAATGAGGTGATTGAAATGACAGTGATAAAGGCGGTAACTCCTAGCGGCGCAGCAGTCGAGATAATAGACAGCGGTTGGGCAGACTGCGTTGAAGCGGAGCTTGACCGCCGCAGAAGCGTATTCATTGAAACAGCGGCAGAGCTTTACGGAAATCAGCAGTTGAACGGGCGGACAGCTGGAACCGATGCCCCGACATAGCATCTATGTATCGGCATACTTCGGCTCTGAGTGGAGCTAGGGACACGCTGATTAAAGCGAAATGTATAAAATTCAGCCGCGTGAGTATTCGCGTTTGAACGGGGCGAATTTGATTTGATCAGCGTTTCCCCTAGATCAAGTGGTCACAGGCAAAACTACGCGTCAGTATTGACATTATTACGGAGCTTTTCAACAGGCAGGGATATTGACTTGAAAGAATACGCGATATATCTACGAAAATCCCGGGCAGACCTTGACGCAGAAGCCCTCGGTCAGGGAGAAACCCTTGCCCGGCACCGCCGGCAGCTTCTTGAGCTTGCCGACAGGAACGGCTACGCGATAGGTGAGATCTATCAGGAGATACTTTCCGGCAACAGTATTGAGGCACGTCCGGAAATGCTGCGGCTGCTGGCAGATGTGGAAAATAAGCGGTGGGAAGGCGTTCTTTGCATGGATATCGACCGTCTTGCCCGCGGCGACAGCGCAGATCAGGGTAGGATCACCCGGACATTCAGCCTTTCGGATACGCTGATAATCACACCCAGCCGTATATACGATATGGCGAATGACGATGACGAGGAATATGCGGATTTCGGCTTATTCATAGCCAGAAAAGAGTACAAAAGCATTCGCAGACGCATGATGAGGGGGAGAATAGCCTCGGCGGAGGAGGGGCATTTCATCGGCAGTACTCCGCCGTTCGGGTATGATAAGGTAAGGCTGGAAAATGGGAGGGGCTACACGCTGACTCCGAACTCCGAGAGCGAAGCAGTGAAGCTGATCTTCTCAATGTGCATTTCCGGCGACGGCTGCACGAAAATCGCAAAGCGGCTGGACGGGCTTGGAGTTACCCCGCGTTCCGGCGGGAAATGGAGCAGAGCTACCATTGCGGATATTCTGCAAAATCCCGTGTACTGTGGAAAGATACGCTGGCAGTACCGCCGTGAAAAGAAAAGCAGCAGCGGCGGAAATGTCATAAAGCGCCGCGCTGTCACCGGGGAATATATACTGGTTCAGGGACTCCATCAGCCGCTGGTCAGCGAGGAGGATTTTCAGCGGGCGCAGGAGCAGATGAACGGCAGGAAGCGCACCTCGGCGAATATTGATACATCGCTCAGAAATCCGCTTGCCGGGCTGGTTTACTGCGGGAAATGCGGAGCGCTCATGCAGCGGGTACACGCTCGAAAGGGTATCAGAATTTCCTGTCCGAATACAGGCTGCGATAACGTTTCGGCTGAGCTCTATCTGGTGGAGGAGGCTGTAATATCCGGGCTTTCGGAGTGGTTGAAAATCACTGTGGAAGCGAAGCAGCCGCCTGAGTTACCTAAAGATGAAATAGCCCGGAGTACCGCCGCAATGCTCCGCGCAAGGCTTGAGAAGCTGTCCGGGCAGAAGAACAGGATATACACTTTTCTGGAGCAGGACATCTACACTCATGAGGAATTCCGGGCGCGCCTGACATCGCTTACTGAACAGCAAAACGCCGCGCAGGAGCAGCTATCCGCCGCCGAAGCAGAGTTAGCCGAAACGGCACACGCTCCGCAGCTGCATGAGTTTATTCCGCAGGTGAGAACGGCGCTGGAAATTTACCGCGCCGCAGATGCGGAGGATAAGAACCGCCTGCTGAAATCAGTTGTGGAACGGGTGAACTACATCAAGACAAAGCGCTGTAAGAAAGGGAATGGCGATACTCCACTGTTCAGACTGGAGATAATGCCAAAGTTCCCGGCAAAATAAAGCCACAGAGCGAACTGTATGTCAGAAACTGAGAATAGTATCAAGCGTGCCTGCCCTATACATACGGCCCGCCGCTTGCCGTGTCCCCGATAAACGAAGTCCGCCGGGTGCTGGATTACGCTGTGACCGAGATCCCGCCGGAGAAGATACTCATGGGAATGCCGAATTACGGATACGACTGGACGCTGCCTTTCATGCGAGGTACTCCCGCGAGAAGCCTGAGCTTTACCGAGGCGGTGGAGCTGGCGCAGAAGTACGGCGTGGAGATACAGTACGATGAAACCGCGCAGGCGCCGTTCTTCTATTACACCGACAATGGCCAGCAGCACGTTGTGTGGTTTGACGATCCGCGCGGCATTGAGGCTAAACTTAAACTCATCGACGACTATGACCTTGCCGGTGCGAGCTTCTGGACGGTGAACCGCTGCTATGTTCCGAACTGGCTTGTTCAGCAGAATCTTTTTGAAACGGTGAAGCTCTGAGTTTGATTATTATAGAAACGACCTGAGAAGTATTCTGAGCTTCTCATACTAATAACCGTTTGAACGAAGGAAAAGATTTGCGGAAAGACAGTACCGAT
>CAMAGG010000093.1 GCA_945833805.1 uncultured Clostridia bacterium
GTGTTACCATCGCAAAGGAGATCGAGCTTGAGGACGCATTCCAGAACATGGGCGCAGCTCTCGTTAAGGAAGTTGCCACCAAGACAAACGACGCAGCCGGCGACGGTACAACCACCGCAACTCTGCTGGCGCAGGCTCTGGTACGCGAGGGCATGAAGAACATAGCAGCCGGCGCAAACCCCATGGTAGTAAAGAAGGGTATGCAGAAGGCAGTTGACGCAGCAGTTGACGAGATCAAGAAGAATTCTCAGGCAGTTGCAGGCAGCAAGGACATCGAGAGAGTCGCTACCGTTTCCGCAGGCGACGAGTCCGTGGGCAAGCTGATCGCAGAGGCTATGGAGAAGGTAACAGCGGACGGCGTTATCACCCTTGAAGAGGGCAAGACCGCTGAAACATACAGCGAGGTAGTTGAGGGTATGCAGTTCGACAGAGGCTACATCTCCCCCTATATGGTAACGGACAACGACAAGATGGAAGCGGTTATCGACGATCCGTACATTCTTATCACCGACAAGAAGATCTCCTCCATTCAGGATATTCTCCCTCTGCTTGAGCAGATCGTACAGTCCGGCAAGAAGCTTGTTATCATTGCAGAGGACGTTGAGGGCGACGCTCTTACCAACATCATTCTGAACAAGCTCCGCGGCGTATTCGTATGCGTGGCAGTAAAGGCTCCGGGCTTCGGCGACAGACGCAAGGAAATGCTCAAGGATATCGCTATCCTCACCGGCGGCGAGGTGATCACAGAGGAGCTTGGTCTTGATCTCAAGGAGACCCAGATCACACAGCTCGGCCGCGCTAAGCAGGTAAAGGTAAGCAAGGAGAACACTATCATTGTTGACGGCAACGGCGCAAGCGAAGATATCAAGGCTCGTGTTACCGAGATAAGAAACGCTATCGAGAACACCACCTCCGAATTCGACAAGGAGAAGCTTCAGGAAAGACTTGCAAAGCTCTCCGGCGGCGTAGGCGTTATCAAGGTCGGCGCAGCTACCGAGGTTGAAATGAAGGAGAAGAAGCTCCGCATCGAGGACGCTCTCGCTGCAACAAAGGCAGCCGTTGAGGAAGGCATCGTTGCCGGCGGCGGTACTGCTCTTGTAAACGCAATGCCCGCTGTAAAGGCTCTTGTTGACACTCTTGAGGGCGACGAAAAGACAGGCGCAAGAATAGTTCTCCGCGCGCTGGAAGAGCCGGTTCGCCAGATCGCTCTTAACGCAGGTCTTGAGGGCAGCGTTATCATCGACAACATCAACCGCTCCGGCAAGGTAGGCTACGGCTATGACGCATACTCCGAGAAGTACTGCGACATGATCGAGTCCGGTATTGTTGACCCGGCAAAGGTAACTCGTTCCGCACTTCAGAACGCGGCTTCCGTTGCTTCTATGGTACTCACCACCGAGTCCCTCGTTGCAGACAAGCCTGAAAAGGCTCCCGCTGCTCCGGCTATGCCCGCAGGCGGAATGGACGGAATGTATTGATCCCGTCAGGAAGCGATTTTAACAGATAATACAAAGAGAGCGGCTAAGTCAAGGCTTAGCCGCTCTTTTTTTGCTTTTTGTCAGCTCAAAGCTGTTCATCACCATGCGCTTTATTTCCTCCTCCGGCAGGTCGGAGTCCAGAATGACCGTATTCCAGTGGGTCTTGTTCATGTGATAGGCGGGAATCACCCCATGAAACAGCTTTCGCAGCAGGTCTGCCTCCTGCGGGTCGCATTTCAGATTGACGATGTACTTTCCCTCGTGCAGCATCAGAAGCGCGAACCACTTCCGGTTGAGGGAGTGCCGGGCGACAAAGGTTTCAAAGTCCCCGTCAAAGGGCTGGTCTACCGAAGCCCCCGGAATGCTCCGGCAGAAATCCATAAATTCATCACGGGTCATGGCTTATTCCTTCCTGACATAGCGGAAGAAGCGGATATTGCGGCACTCTGAGTCGATAACAGGAGATACCTCCGCCAGCTCCCAGTCCTTGTCATGCTCGATGTCGGTGAAGAAAACATCTCCGTCAAAGCATTCGTAAATCCGGGTGATGAGCGCTTCGTCACAGTACGGCAGGAGCTGTCTGTAAATCTCGCCGCCGCCGATAACATAAATTTTTCCCTCCGCGTTCTTTGAATAGTCAAGAAACTCCTCCACTGAGCCGAAAACCTTTGCTCCGTCAAGCTCCTTCACGCTGCGGGATATTACGCAGTTCACGCGGTTCGGAAGCGGCTTTTTCGGGAAGCTGTCCCAGGTCTTTCTTCCCATAACGACTGTGGAATTTTTCGTGGTTTCCCGGAAAAACTTCATGTCCTCAGGAATATGCGCCAGCAGCCCTCCGTTTTTCCCTATCGCCCAGTCACAGTCTGCCGCCAGAATTATCGTCATAGATGTGTCCTCCTGAAAAATCGTTATATTGTTATATTATTATGATACTATTTTCCGGCGGTATTGTCAAGCAGATGTTTGTTCATTTATTGCATAAATATGAACAAAATCCGCGTGAATATTTCATAGAAAATTACCAGTGACAACAGCGGATTTTTCGTGTATAATAAAGCTGTAAGATGTTCATGCTTATTTAAAAATATGAAATTATTTCCGCAGGAGGCAGCCATGAGTGAGAAAATTTATATGTGCATAGATCTGAAAAGCTTTTTTGCCTCGGTGGAGTGCGCGGATAAAGGGCTTGACCCGTTCACTGTAAATCTTGTGGTCGCAGACCCGTCGAGAGGTCAGGGGGCGATCTGCCTTGCTATAACCCCGGCGATGAAAGCACTTGGGATACGCAACCGCTGCCGGGTGTTTGAGATACCGGCGGGGGTGAAATACATCACGGCGCTGCCCAGAATGAAGCGGTATATGGAGGTTTCGGCGGAGATATACGGGGTGTATCTGCGGTACATCAGCCCGGAGGACATTCATGTTTATTCAATAGACGAGTGCTTCATTGACGCGACGCCCTATCTGGATATGTACAGAATGACGCCGAGGCAGCTTGCTCAGGAGCTTATGAGAGCGGTTTTTGAGCAGACTCATATCTGTGCCACGGCGGGGATAGGAACAAATCTGTTTCTCGCAAAGGTTGCGCTGGATATCACCGCGAAGAAAGTCCCGGATCACATCGGCTGGCTGGACGAAAGGACCTACCGGGAGAAGCTGTGGCATCACCGCCCGATCACCGATTTCTGGAACGTGGGAAAAGGAACTGCCCGGAGGCTTGAGAAATACGGTGTGTACGATATGCAGGGAGTTGCGAAAATGGACGAGAGCGTGCTGTACAAGGAATTCGGAGTGAATGCGGAGTTCCTGATAGACCACGCTCACGGTATCGAGCCTTGTACCATGCAGGAGATACACTCCTATCAGTCAAAGAGCCGTTCGCTGTCAAACGGGCAGATATTGTTTGAGGATTACAGCTTTGATAACGCGCTTATCGTGCTGAAGGAAATGGCGGACACGCTGGCGCTGGAGCTGGTGGAGAAGAAGCTTGCGGCGGAATATGTTTCGCTTATGGTGGGGTATTCAAAGGACGTTCACACTCCCACCGGGGGAACGCGGCGGCTGGTGGGGATAACCGGCTCCTGCCGGAAGCTGACGGATCAGCTTGTTCAGCTTTACAGGGAAACCACGCGGAGGAACCTGCCGATACGCAGCATAAATATCGGATTCGGGGGAATTGCCGACGAGATATATACCACAATGGACCTGTTTATGGATCACGAAGCGGAGGAAAAGGAGAAGAATATGCAGAATGCTATAATCGATATAAAGAAGCGGTTCGGAAAGAACGCGCTGATAAAGGCGATGAGCTTACAGGAAAAGGCTACCGGAATAAGACGAAATCAGATGGTGGGAGGTCACAATGGCGGGTAAGGCTAACCGGGCGGCGCAGTTCATGCCGTTCGCGTCGCTCAAGGGCTACTATGACGGAATACGGGAGCAGGAGCGCATAAAGGAGGAGCGCCGGGAGCTTTCCGAGGACGAAGCGGAGGAGCTTTCGGCGGCGCTGAACAGGGTGGAGCGCGGGGTCATGCTGCGTGTGGTGTATTATAACAGGGATTTCTACGATACCGTGGAGGGCATGGTTTCGGAGTTCGACCCGGTTTTCCGGCGGCTGAGGATAGTCCGGCGGGAGATACTGTTTGATGATATTTTCCGGGTGGAACTGCTGGACAAATCCGGCGAACGGTGATATAATATAAAGGTCACCTTTAAAGGTAATTTCCTGAACCGGAGGTAAAATATGAAGCTTGTAATACAGCGCTGCGAAAGCGCAAGCGTGAGCGTGGACGGAAACATCGTGGGGCAGATCGGGAAAGGCTTTCTGGTGCTGCTGGGAGTAGGTCAGGAGGACAGCGAAGCGGACTGCGACAGGCTGGCTGCGAAGATGACAGGACTTCGCATATTCGCGGACGAAAACGGCAAGACCAATCTTTCTCTCAAGGACGTGGGAGGCTCGCTGCTGGTGATTTCCCAGTTCACGCTGTATGCGGACACCCGAAAGGGACACCGCCCGAATTTCCTCATGGCAAAGGAGCCGGGGGAGGCGAAGCAGCTGTATGAGTACTTCACCGAGGTGTGCCGCCGGGAAATACCGAATGTCCAGACCGGGGAATTCGGCGCAGATATGAAGGTAAGTCTGGTGAACGACGGCCCGTTTACTATTATTCTGGAATAGGCTGAAGCCCGGAGATTTTGCTCTCCGGGCTTATCTGACGTTTTTAGGGAGACGCTGATTAAAACAAAATCGCCCCGTTCAAACGCGCATACTCACGCGGCTGATTTTGTTACGCTTCGCTTTAATCAGCTTATCCCTAGTATCACGCTTTGGCGATTTTTCCGTCCGCGATACGGATAAGTCGTTCCGCTCGCTTTGCCGCGTTTTCATCGTGGGTTATCATAACTATCGTTTTGCCGCAGAGGTGCAGTGCCTCCAGAATTTCGCAGATGACTCGCCCGGAGCGGCTGTCGAGGTTTCCACATGGCTCGTCCGCGAGAATAATGGAAGGACGCGCGGCTATGGCACGGGCAATGGCGGTGCGCTGCTGCTGACCTCCGCTCATTTCACAGGGACGGTGATTTGCACGGTTGAGAAGTCCCACCTGTTCGAGAGCTTCACGGGCGGCTTCCCGGCGCTGTTTCCGGGGGATCCCGCGGTACATCAGCGGAAGCTCCACATTTTCCTCCGCGGTGAGTGCGGGAATGAGGTTAAAGCTCTGGAACACGAACCCGATTTTGCTGCCACGGATCCTGCTGAGCTTGTCGTCGTCCAGATCGGGAACATTTTCTCCGTCAAGAATATAGCTGCCGGAGGTTGGGGTATCGAGGCAGCCGAGTATGTTCATCAGCGTGGATTTCCCGCTGCCGGAGGCTCCGCAGATCGTCACATATTCTCCGTCCTGTATATCAAGACTCACTCCGTCCAGCGCACGGACGAGAGTTCCGCCTACCCGGAAATAACGGCAGAGATTTTCGGCTTTTATAGGCATGGCTATCACTCCTTTTCCGGAATTATTCTGCACGATTTCTGCTCTTATATACAGAAAAAGGCGCTGATTAAAAACCAGCGTCTTTGTTATTATGAAATGCTGCGTTCAGTTTGCATAAGCCGACATATCCACTTCTGTTTGACTCATGTCGTCTGTTCCTTTCAGTGTTACACGGTCAATGGTGTACCATGCCGAGGTGATAGTTGTATGTGTGCCCAGGTCGTAGAGTTGTATCCTTACGGTTCCGTCATTCAGGGAATCGGCTCTGCAATACTGAGTAGTGTAGTTGGTGGTTCCCGTGTAGTATCTCTGCGCGATGTCCATGATCTGTTCATTGGTGTAGAACACGAACTCATTAGCGCCAAGCGGGGAAACATATACGAAATTCTCGGCGGTGCCGTCCTCCCAGATCATGGTGAAGGAGTCCTCGGTCATGTCGGAGATAACTACGCCGGAGTTGTTGTCCGAAGAACCCATGTGGAGGTTTACAAAGCCGTTTTCGCGGCTCATCACCTCGTATCTGAAGCCCACTCCTGTACCGTTTTCAAAGGACTGGGTTGAACCGCTGCTGCCGTCCTCGTTGAAGAAATAGTAGCTGTTTGCGCCGCGCCATGTTCCCGGTATGAAGAACTGACCGGTCGCCAATTCCACATCGTCAAGGGTTATGCCGGGGAGATAGGTAATGTTATCTGTTCTGCCGAAATCCCATTCAAGTGAGATTTCGCTGTCGGAAATCATCCTTGCCTTTGCCGGTGACTCATCATCAGCGGAATACACATGGAACATCACAGTCCCGCTGCCGGAGTCGATAATCTCATACTCAAACGGCATTTCAATGCTGGAGTTTAAATCTACGATCCTGCCGCTTGTCCCGTTTTCTTCAAATTCATAGAAATAGTATTCGCTGCACTGCCATACACCCGGCTTGAAGAACGGCTGCGGCTCCGGCTCAACGGGATAAGAGGAGGACTCTGCGTAACTTGAGCTGTCCACCCAAGAATCTCCTGTCCATGAGGAATCAGATGATGAACTATTGTTTTCCGGGGTAGAATAGTTAATTGTTTCGAAGCCGGTTTCTCTGGAGTTTTCGCGCTCAACTATTTCAGGAAGCACCTCAACGTTTTTGGCTTGACAGCCGGTGCAGAGCAGCAGTGCTGTCAATAGGAGTGCTGTATATTTTTTCATAAAAACTTTTCCTTTCTGCATATTGCCTGATATTATATTCCAGCCATGTGAGAACTTTGTGAAAGTTGTGTGTCAAAAATGTGATATAGGCGGATTGGCGAGTTCTATAAAAAGTTTTTTCAAATTGTAATTTGTCGGGCGGGTACGCCCGCCGGCGACTTCCGCGCTTTGCGCGGAAAATGCTTTTTACTTCGCGCTAAGTTACAAGCCACACTGCCCGCTAAATTATAATTAATTTATTAATCCGGAACTCAAGATAATGTAGAATTGTGCGTTTCACATTATTAAATTGACCCTGTATCAAAAAATTAATTTTCCCTCTTGACAAATTAGCACGCACCGTGTATACTGTATATAGGTCATATAAACACATGGAAGGAGATGAAGCCTTGAAAATACTTCAGAACTCTGATGTACCCATCTACCGCCAGATTGCCTCGCAGTTCAAGGACGACATCATGAACGGCAGGATCGCCGAGGGAGAGTATCTACCCTCGATCCGCGGACTTGCAAAGGATCTGAAAATCAGCGTAATAACCACCATGAAAGCCTATGAGCTTCTTACCCAAGAGGGCATGATCGCGCCGGTTCAGGGCAAGGGTTACATCGTAAACCCGCAGGACAGAGAAATGGTTAGAGAGCAGCAGCTCAGACTTCTGGAACAGCACTTGCAGAACGCAATGGAGGCGGCAAAGCTCGCGGGAATAAGCCGTGAGGAACTTGTCAAAATGCTGACGGTGCTATACGATACTGATTGATTTACAGGAGGGCAATACAATGCTTGTATTTTCACGAGACAGAAAAAGGGTCATGGAATGCACTACACTGGGAATTTCCAAGAACTTTGGTGCGAAAAAGGAAGAAAAATACGCTATTATCGGTACCACCGGATTTAGCGGTTCGCTTGAGGGTAGCTATACTCTGGCGCTTTTTCCGGACGAAAAATCCGCTATGGACGAGCTGGAGAAGGTTTACAACGCATTTGCGGAGGGTGCTGCCTCATATAAATTCTGAAAGTGAGTGCAGAATTCTGGCGGCAGATGGGTGCATTGTAGTTTCGGAGAAAGGTTTGGTTATGCACGAAAGACTATGGACAGCGTTGTTTGCGGTTTCGCTAATAATTATGGGCGGCTGCGGAGCTGTCACCGGAATAAATTTCATCATTGTAGGAAACGGCGGCAGCGGATTTCTGCCGGATACTGCGGTAAGAGTTATGGGAATTGTAGAGTGCGCCGCGATTTTCCTGTGTGTATTCTCACGGATAAAGCAGAGCAGGAGCAAATAACGGTTCGGGAAAAGGGAGAAAATTATTATGGAGAATAATTTCTGCGTAAGCGCAAGGGGGCTTACAAAAAAGTACAGCAAATTCACGCTGGGAGCGTTGGAATTTGATATACCTATGGGATTTTCCACCGCGCTCATTGGCGCAAACGGAGCTGGAAAGACTACGCTTATCGACATTCTCTGCGGAGTTGTACACCGTACCGAGGGCGAGGTCACATATTTCGGGAGCGATAAGGATATTGCTTCTCCGGAACTGAGGGAGAGGATAGGCTACTGCGCAAGCAACGCGTTTTTCCCGCAGGGCTTTACTGCAAAGGACATCGCGATTTCAATGGAGCTTGCCTATAAGAGCTTCGACCGGAAGAAATTCGCGGAGCTGTGCGAGAAATTTGAGGTGGACAGTGAGTTCACCAAAAAGCCGCGGCAGATGCTCAAGCAGTCCGACGGAAACCGCATGAGAACGAGCCTTGCCGCAGTATTTGCCCGCAGCACGGAGCTGCTTGTGCTGGACGAGCCGGGAAGCTCCCTCGACCCGCTGATGCGGGACAGACTTTGCGACAGAATGAGGGATTACCTTGACGAGGGAGACGGCAGAAAGTCAATAATCTTCTCCACCCACAATATCGCGGACATGGAAAACGCGGCGGATTATGCGGTGTTCATGGACAGGGGGAAGATCATCGAGATCGGATTTATCGAGGACTTGAAAGAGAAGTACATAATCGCCCGTGGCGAGGCGAAGGATTATGAGCAAGCAAAGCCGCTGATGATGAGCAGCAGCGCAAACCGCACGGTATTTGACGGATTGGCGCTGGCAGAGAATGCGGAGAAACTGGCGGAAATGGGCGTTGACAGCGAAACTCCCACATTACAGCAGCTCAGCATAGGGCTTCTGAAATACGCGGAGGAGCAGCGATGAAGAAATATGTCAACGCGTTCCGTATGTTTTTCGGCAGGTGTAATCTTAGCACTATGGTGTCATTCCTTGCGGTCATGGCGGGCATGATAATTATGGTAGCGGGACTGGAAACAGCGACCGCCGGCGGGGATTTCACCGCGGGCATGACCGCTGGAATGTCCATAATGCTGGCGGGGGTTATCCCGCTCACCGGACTGATATTCCTGAATGCGCTTTACGCCTACGCGAACCCCGCAACTCCGGGGCACAAGTACTTCCTGTCCATTCCGGACAGCGCGGAGCAGTTCCGGCGTGCCGTGATAGCGGCGAACGTTTTCTCTCTGGCTTTGGGACTGGTGCTTTCGGCGGTGATGTGCGTGGTGTTCACGCTGCTTCACATCGACTTCGGCATGACCTATTTCGGGCTGGTGATACTGTTCGCTCTGTTGGGTATGTGTAATTTCACCGGCTACGTCAGGAACATCGCAGTACGGCTGGTGGTGATATGCGGACTGTTCGCCTTCACCGGCTTTGCGGCGGGATTTTTCAGCGCGGGCGACGACGAGGAAGAAATTACCTTGGGTATGTTGTATGAAAAAGCTCCGTGGCTGGTGTTCGTTCTGGCGGGAACGGCGCTGCTGCTGTTCGCGGCGGGGCTTGTGTATTCCATTGCAGTAAGCAGAAGAAAGTGGGTGAGGGAATGAACGGGCTTAAAATACTGCTCAACCGCTGGTTTTCCCACAGGATATTATGTTTTATAACGTTTATTCTCTTTGCCGGAATGATGACTGCGGTGATGATATTCCACGAAGACCTCGGAAATTACGACGACGCGGAAGCGGATTATCTGATGTGCAAGATATGCGCGCTGCTGCCAATGGTTCTGGGGATACTGATAACCTCGATAATTATGACCACAGAGATTTACGGGAACCGCTTCATGCGGGCGATACCTTCGGCGGATAAGCTGTTCACGGCGGGATTTCCGCTGTTCGGGCTTCTGATAAGCTTCGGCTGGGGATTTATGACGAACCTCATATATGCCGTGTATATCATGATCTCCGGAAAGGATATCGGCAACATCTCGGATATGCTGCTTCTTACTGCGCCGTTCGGACTATTCTGCACCATTATGCCGGCGTTTATGTTCAGCAACCGTGTGGGCAGCATTTTCGGCATGATGTCCTACTTCCCGTTTCTGTTCCTCATGTGGGGTATAAGCAGCCTGTCTGAACAGGTGAAATACGAGGGCTTCGGGCTGCCGGTCTGGGAATCTGGGCTTATCACTCTGGCGGCGTATGCAGTCGGGTTTGCCATAGGCTGGGTGATCTCCGGGGCATGTTACCGCAAGGGAAATTTCCGGGAGCTGGAGTATGGCGGATCATACCGGAAGTAGCGGAAGCATCTCGTGAAATGCAAAAAATCACCTACTTTTCACAAATGCCACATAATAAATTCACGCTGGACGGTTATAATATAACCAGAAAGCAAGGTGCGCAGAAATGCGGAGCTTTCAGTTAAATTCGATACCGTTCATTTTCATATAATTACCAACCAAACCAACATCAGACCCTCGCAGAAAACTGCGG
>CAMAGG010000094.1 GCA_945833805.1 uncultured Clostridia bacterium
ATGCTGGCTCAGGCAAATCAGCAGCCGCAGTCCATTCTCCAGCTCCTCGGCTAATCCATTCAGGGGCTTTTGGGACAGCTGCTTAGCAACAGCATTATGTAATCACTTTACCCCGTGCTGGACTCCGGCATGGGGTAATTGTGATTATATTATAACCGTTTTCGGATAATTATACTATATATTACAGCATAATATAATTTTTGAATACCGATAAACAGAACAGCACAATGACTTTTCGTAACCCTCTGAGAATGCTCAGGGGGTTGTTTTATTTAAAAATTTGGCTCAGATACTTGAAATTTTCATAATAATATGGTATGATAAAATATATATGTATGCCTATAAGCATATTCTATACAATATAAAGAAAGGGTCACTATATTATGAGTAAGGTAGTTAAGTTCGGCGGAAGCTCTCTTGCTGACGCAAAGCAGTTTAAAAAGGTCGCGGATATAATCCACGCAGACCCCGAAAGACGTTATGTCGTTCCGTCTGCGCCGGGCAAGCGCTTCAAGGAGGATACTAAGGTCACCGATATGCTGTACCGCTGCTATGACGAGGTCGCAGTTCAGGGTCTGGATTTCGAGAAGTCATTTGCGCCGATAAAGGAGCGTTTCAACGGAATTATTGCTGAGCTTGGCATTGAGCTTTCACTTGATGAGGAATTCGCTAAGATCGGCGAGAATTTCAAGGCGGCTATCGGCAGCGACTATGCTGCGAGCCGGGGCGAGTATCTAAACGGTATCGTGCTTGCGAAGTATCTGGGATTTGAGTTCATCGATGCGGCAAAGGCTATTTTCTTCGACAACAAGGGCAATTTTGACGACGCAATAACCGACGCTTGTCTGGGCGCACTTCTCGACAAGACTCCGATGGCGGTAATTCCGGGATTCTACGGAGCTATGCCGGACGGCACTATCAAGACATTCTCCAGAGGCGGAAGCGATTTCACAGGTTCTGTTGTGGCTAAGGCGGCGAAGGTTTCGCTGTACGAGAACTGGACGGACGTAAGCGGATTTCTGGTTGCCGATCCGAGAATTGTCGAAAATCCGGAGGGTATCAGCGTTATCACTTACAGCGAGCTGAGAGAGCTTTCCTATATGGGCGCGGGAGTGCTGCACGAGGACGCGATTTTCCCGGTAAGAAGTGCGAATATCCCGATAAACATAAAGAACACCAACGCTCCGCAGGACGCGGGTACGCTCATCGTTCCGACACAGGGCGCTCCGGCGAGCGAGCATATAATTACCGGTATCGCGGGAAAGAAGAACTTCTCCGTTATTTCAATCGAAAAGGACAGAATGAACAGCAATAAGGGCTTCCTGCGCAGACTGCTTCAGGTTCTGGAGAACCACGATATTTTCCCGGAGCATATGCCCACAGGTATTGATACGGTCAGCGTTGTCGTAAACTCCGCAGAGCTGGACGGGCAGCGGGAGAAGCTCACCGAGCGGCTGGTGGAGGTCGTAAAGCCGGATCATTTCGAGATCATCGACGGTCTGGCGCTTATCGCGGTGGTTGGTCGCGGAATGCGCTCTGTAAAGGGTACTGCAACGAGAGTGTTTGCGGCTCTTTCTCATGCAAATATCAATATCCGTATGATAGATCAGGGTTCAAGTGAGCTTAACATTATCGTCGGAATCGAGAGCGCGGATTTTGAGAAGGCTATCAAGGTTATTTACAATATGTTCATGCTCAGCGAGTAATTCTATTATTTAGCCTATATCAGTGAAAGGAGCTTCCATGAGGTGCTTTCCGGCGGTGTTGATCCTTGTCCTCTCAATGGCAATAAGCGGCTGCGCGTACCGGGGGGAAATTTTGTCAGGTTCTTCGGCTGCGGCTGGTTCTGTTCAGACAGAGGAAATGGAAGAAAAGGCTGCTGTGCCGGAGGTGCTTTCTGGGGCTTGGTTCAATGCGGACAACATGGAGGAAAAGTGGGTGTTCGGCGAGGGCGGCGTGCTGACTGTCGGAGAGAATACTCATACATATTCGCTGAAAAGACCGCTGTTTTCGGGGGAATTGCTGAAAATTGACGATACGTCATATAGGTTCAGCGCGTATGATAATTCATGTATCTACATTTATGACCGGGCGACCGGAGCGCCGGTGTTTACGCTTTATTCCGAGGACAACGACAGGTACATCACATATCTGAGGGAGAAGCGCATTGAAACGGAATGCGCCGAGCTGTTCAGCAGATATCCGGACAAGGACGGGTGGATCAACAAGGTAAACTGCGGTGATATCCCGTTCCTTGCGGACGCTGATTTTATTGACGGCTGTGTCGGTGAGGGAATTTTCCGGGTGAGTTCGCCGGAGCAGCTTGCAAGCTACTGCTGGTATGTGAATACGCAGGAGTCAAGGAGGGCTTATCTGGAGCTTACTGCGGATATTGATTTATCCGGGTATGAATGGGCGCCTATGGGCTGGAGCGGCGGTTATGAGGACGACCACTCATTCTGCGGCTATGTGAGCGGCGGCGGTCATACTATAATAAATATGACGATAAATTGCAGCGACGCTGGAAGTGACGCAGGCTTTATCGGGTGGGAAACCTGGTGCTGCGTTTCTGATCTAGCTTTTGACGGGGCTAAGGTCAGCGGAGGTATGGCTGGAGTTGTTACCGGGCAGGCTATCGGAGGTACTTATCAGAATATCACAATAACAAACAGCACTGTTGTCGGATATCATGCCGGGTCAATGCTTGGCTGGGACGCGAATACCACAAAGAAAAACTGCACTGTTGACGTTATTGTCAACGGCGAGGAATTCGGGTTTCTTTCATACAACGAGTATGAAAAGAGCAAAATTGTAATAGAAAACCCGGTGGAGATCACTATTGACGAAAACCATACCGTGACGCGTCCTGAGGTCGAGGGCTACACTAATCTTGGGTGGATGGTGTTCTATAACGGAGAGCAGGTTCTTCACAGAAATGCGGAGAACGAGTACAGCTACACCTATTTCGGCAGCAGTCCCGGATACTATGAGATATATCTGACGGCTTTTGTTTCGGGGCAGTATGTCCCGATAAGCAATACAGTGAGCTACACAATTGGAGAGTGACGCGCGGTGTTGTCCGGCGTTTCACTGAGATGTTTTGACAGGGGGAATTGAGAATGGACTATACGACCTATCTGGCGGACGACGGAATGAAGAAGGGTAAGCTTTCCGCCTACAAAAATCACATCATCAAAAAGATCGAGGAGATCGGACAGAAGAAGCTTGTTATTATCGGCGGCGGTGAGGATTACACGATCCTTATGCAGGCGCTGGAGCAGCTTCGGCATAAGAACGTAAAGGTGCCTGATGTTGCGTTCCGGGCGACTGTTTCCGAGGGAGAGGTTTCCGAGGAGCAGGATATCCGGTTTATCAGCGAGCTTAAGGGCAAGGCGGCTTCGTTCTATGCGCTTATCATCGCTCCTTATACTCCTCTGGAGATCCAGCTGGCGGCTATGGAGGGAGTTCAGGGTACTTCAGCGGAGATCGCGGCGGTGCTTAAGGCACAGTGCGGTTACACCGACAGCGGCTTCTGCGAGCTGAACGAGCCGTCTGGTCTTGGTATGTCGCTCTCCAACATGAAGCTCAGCAAGGCTCTTGCTTCTGACGGAAAGCGCGCCGGCGGCATGGAGAACGGAACGGCGCAGCAGATGGCTGCTTACAGAAACAAGATGAAGGGTCAGCGCTGCTTTATCCTCGGCAATTACAGCGCGAAGCTTGACGAGCTGAACGGGCTGATGAACGAACACGCGTTTGCCTGCAACGAATTCTGTGATTTCTTCACCAGAACTCCGCAGCGTCCGGAATTCTTCCTGCTGACAAAGGAATCCTCCTACCTCGGAAACGGTAAGTATATCGAGGGTATGGAATGCTTTGTTGACGGAAGAATAAGAGTATTCGAGGATAAGTTCAAGAAAAAGCCCACTTATTTCAACGGCCTGGGCGCGGGGCTTATCAATGGTCTGCCGAGCTTCCAGACGGCGGAAAGCGCTTACGGTACGGCGGTTGTGTTCCCGATGTATGTAATGCTTCAGCTGGCTCTGTATATGGGCTTCAGCGAGATATATCTGTACGGCTGGGACGGACTGTTCCCGCTCACGATAGATGAAAACGGCGCTGCGAGAAAGCCCGCCGAGGGAGAGTATGCAGACTTCCCTGCCGAAGCAAAGCAGCTTCTGGAGCAGGTGAAGAAGTATGCCGAGGGCAATGGGGCTAAGCTCATCAGTATGTGCGAAACCAACGGTCTGTCTATGCTGGAGAATACAAAATTTGAGCAGGTGGATCTGTCGGCATCGTCTATTTTCGGCAGAATTTAAGCATACTCACAACTATACAACAGGGCTTACTGCCCGGATATCAAGGAGGGGCGGAAGATGAGCCTTGCTGACGAGCTGTTTATTGAAAACTGCCGGGATATACTGGAGCACGGCGTTTCGGACGAGGGCTGCAAAGTTCGTCCTCGCTGGGAGGACGGTACGCCGGCGCATACTATAAAGAAATTCTGCATAGTCAACCGTTATGATTTGCAGAAAGAATTCCCTATCATGACGCTCAGGAGGGTGTATTATCGGTCGGCGATAGACGAGATACTCTGGATATATCAGAAGAAATCCAACCGGGTAGCGGATCTAAATTCCCATATCTGGGACGCTTGGGCGGACGAAAACGGGACTATCGGCAAGGCTTACGGCTATCAGCTTGGGGTGAAGCACCATTATCCTGAGGGAGAGTTCGATCAGGTGGACAAGGTGCTTTACGACCTCAGGCACAACCCGAACAGCCGGCGGATCATGACAAACACCTACAATCATGCCGATCTCAGCGAGATGAGGCTTGCGCCCTGTGCGTATTCTATGACATTCAATGTGAGCGGAAACAGGCTGAACGCTATACTGAACCAGCGGTCGCAGGATATGCTCACCGCAAACAATTGGAACGTCTGCCAGTACGCGGCGCTGCTCATTATGTTTGCGAAGTCCACGGGGTTCGAGCCGGGGGAGCTGGTTCATGTTATTGCGGACGCGCATATCTATGACAGGCACGTTGACGCGGTGAAGCGGCTTATCGAAAAGAAGCCCTACCCTGCCCCGGAAATGCGGGTGGAGGACATCACGGATTTCTACAAGTTCACAAAGGACAGCTTTACGGCGGTGGACTATAAGTATCATGAGTTCAATGAGAAAATTCCGGTTGCTATCTGATCAGGAAAGGCGCGGACAATGGAACTATGGGACGTTTACGATATTGACCGGAACAAGACCGGTCAGACTATTCAGCGGGGCGAGAAGCTGCCGGAGGGCGGATTTCATCTTGTGGTGCATATCTGTGTCATAGGCGCGGACGGGCGAATGCTTATTCAGCAGCGGCAGCCGTTCAAGAAGGGGTTTTCTAATCTCTGGGACGTGACGGCGGGCGGCTCAGCGGTCAAGGGCGAGAACAGCCGGCAGGCGGCGCACCGGGAGCTTTTGGAGGAGATAGGGCTGGAATTCGACTTTGAGGGAGTTCGCCCGCATTTCTCGGTAAGCTATGACGAGGGATTCGACGACTGGTATGTTATTTTCGCCGATCCGGATATCGGCGTAGTGAAGCTGCAATATGAAGAAGTTCAGGCGGTGAAATGGGCGACGCGGGAGGAAATTCTTGCGCTTATTGACGAGGGGAAGTTCGTTCCCTATTTCAAGGATTATATTTCTACTATTTTTGCAACGGCACATCAATATGGTTCTATAAAGGAATATTAAGAGGTAACAATGTCAGAAGAAAAGCGACTGGCGGTGCTTATCGACAGCGATAACGTATCCGCAAAATATGCTCAGTTCATCATGAGCGAGGTTCAGAAGTACGGTATGCCCACATATAAGCGGGTTTACGGCGACTGGGAAAAGGGCGGCAACGGCTGGCACAATCCCGCTATCAACTACTCGATAATGCCGGTGCAGCAGTGCAGCTACATCGCGGGAAAGAATGCCACTGACTTCTCCATGATAATTGACGCGATGGATATACTTTATACCGGGAATGTGGACGGATTTGTGCTAGTGACCAGCGACAGCGACTTCACAAGGCTTGCTATAAGGCTGCGTGAGGCGGGAAAGCTGGTGGTCGGTATCGGGGAGCTGAAAACTCCGAGGGCGTTCACCATAAGCTGCCACCATTTCTGCTATCTTAATCAGATCGGCGAGTCGGAGGAAATGCAGGACGAGCAGTCTATCAGAAAAGCTGTGGTTTCTTTCGTTACGGAAAATCAGAACGAGCGCATTGATCTTGCGAGAATAAACGCGGTGCTGACCTCGAAATTCGGCAACATCAACTATGACGAGCTTGGATACAAGCGGTTTTCAAGCTTTATCGACAGCTTTACCGAGCTGCGCCGCAGCAATACCTTTGTAACGCTGCGGAAAAAACGCGCTGAAAAGCCTGCGCCTGTGGAAAAGCCGGAGGAGATCACCGAGCAGGCTATCTCGGCGGCTATGTCGGATTATTTCAGTGAGCATAAGCCGGAGCAGGACAATATGCTGAAGATCGAGAGCTATCTCAATGACCGCTTCGGGAAGATCGACTTCGCGAAATTCGGCAGCAGCAGATTTGCGAGATTTATCGACAAGCTGCCGCAGTTCACGAGAACGGGTACCCTGGTAAAGCCGGCGGAGGCTGAGCCGGAGAGGGAGCTTTCCCCGGAGAGCTACCGTCGGGAGGTTATTATTTACGCAAGCGACAATATGCCGGACGGCGGAAATATCGGGCAGCTCAACAATCATCTGATGAGCCTTTTCGGGAAGAATTACTTCAAGGGGCTGGGCTTCGGGGACTTCAAGGCTGCTCTGGAATCTGTTTCTGAGGTAAAAGTTGACGGAAACAGAGTTTATCTGGCGGCGGGAGCTTCTGAGCCGGAGAAGCCGAAGGGACTTCCTCTGCCGGAGCTTTCGGCGGTAACCGGGAGAATCAGGCAGTATGCTGCGGAGAATATGCCGGACGGCGGTAATATCGGGCAGCTCAACAATGAGCTTATCGGGGCTTACGGCAAGGGATATGCGGCGGCGCTGGGATTTGCGGACTTCAAGTCGCTGCTGGCTTCGGTGCCGGAGATACGGGTAAGCAAGAACCGTGCCTTTGCTGTGCAGGAGCAGGCGGCTGCTGAAACAGACGCGGCTGATGTGACGGCTGAGGTCAGGGCTGAACAGCCGGCGGCTGAGGCTGATCATCAGGAAGCAGTCGAGCCGGAGAGCGTTCAGACCGAAGAAAAGGAATTCGAGAAGCCAGAGCTTAACGCAGTGAAGCGGGAGATATTGCAGTTTGTCGCTTCCTCTGAGAATGGCGGAAGCCTGTCAAAGCTGGGGGGAGTTCTTTCGGCGAAATACGGACTGGATTTCCTGAGCCAGCTTGGATTTTCTTCAATGAGAAAGCTGGCGGCGGAGCTTACCGGAATGGTGATAAAAAATAACAAGCTGTATATCAGCGATGATTTCGCAAGGCAGACGGAGGAAATAGAGAAATTCGTCAACGAATTCGCACGGAGCGAGGGCAGCCGGAGCATCAGAGCGCTGGGCATTCAGCTAAAGGAGCGTTTTGAGGGCTTTGACTACCGCAGCTACGGCTTTGCGAGATTCACCGACTTTATCAACGCTATCGACGGCGTTAAGGCGGACAGGTATCATGTGCGTCCCGTTGACTAAGATCCAGTGAGGTTATGGAATGAAAAAGGATATTATCTTCAGTCTGTCGTCGCCCTACCGCGATGATTTCCGGGTGACGGGCTACCGCTTTGGAAAGGGCGAAAAGTCCTGCTGTATAATCGGATCGCTGAGAGGAAACGAGATACAGCAGCTTTATATGTGCAGCCAGCTTGTCAAGACCCTTGACATGCTGGAGAAAAAGGGCTGCATAACCTATGACAGGGAGATCCTTATCATTCCGTCTATAAACAGCTATGCCACAAATCTCAGCAAGCGGTTCTGGTGTCTTGACAACACGGATATCAACAGAATGTTCCCCGGCGATCCGGACGGTGAAACTACTCAGAGGATCGCTGCGGGGGTATTCCGGGAGATAATGAAGTATCAGTACGGGGTGCAGTTTGCCAGCTTCTATATTTCTGGTATGTTCATTCCCCACGTCAGAATGATGAAAACCTGCAAGGAAAATACCAGTCTTGCCAACCTGTTCGGGCTTCCCTATGTTGTGCTGAGAACTCCCACAGCGATGGATCAGTCCACGCTGAACTACAACTGGCAGGTGGGCGGCACGGCGGCGTTTTCGGTCTACACCAACGCTACTGAAAGTATTGACGAGCAGTCCGCTGAGCAGGGAGTTTCGGCGGTGCTGCGGTTTCTGTCGAGAATGGGGATAATCAAGTACAAGTGCCACGGCGGGTACATGGGAACTATCATCGAAGAGGACGACATGATGAACGTCAAGTGCGGCGCGGCGGGTATTTACCGGACTTTACGCAGGAGCGGCGACGAGGTGGAAAAGGGCGAGCTGCTGGCGCAGATAATTCACCCGTATGAGGGGGCGGTCATCAGCGAGGTAAAGGCTCCGGCGGACGGTATTCTGTTCTTTGCACATGAAAGTCCGCTGGTCATGGAAAATACGATCGTGTTTAAGATGATAAAACGGCTGCATAAATAATAATTGGGACGGCGGATATAAAATCTGCCGTCTTTTTTGAATATTTTTCTTGCAGCGGGAAAGAGTATATATTAAAATAGTATAAAAATTGCGTTTTTTTATATACGGAAAGTTGATTACAGTGCGGATTATGCGGAGAGTTCCGGAATTTTTGAACGTTTTGTGCAGATTACACAAATTGCGCCAGAAAATCGCGTGAAAATTCTCTGCCATACGTTGGCGAAAATCCTTGCAATTCGCGCTGTTATGTGGTAAAATAACTGTTGGCGGCTGTACTGAGGTATAGCCTGATTACTTGAAGGCATGGCGATGATGCCGGAGGTTGCGCAGCGCGGTTCCCGTGACTGCGGTAATTTCGGCGGAGTATGTCGGGCATATAGTCCGGCGGAAGAAGATTTACAGAAAACGTGGGTTTCTTCCCGCAATGGCTGTTAAAGTGTCCGGAGTTTCCGGATAACTAACAAGCGGTTGTCGGCTAAAAGAAACACACGGCACAGTGGATTTTTCAAAACAGCTTTTGCCAGCACACACTACTAACAGAAGGGGTTGAAAAATCATGGCAAACGAAAAGGTAAGGATCAAGATCAAGGGCTACGAGCACAGCGTTGTTGACGCAGCAGCAAAGAAGATTGTTGAGGCTGCTACCCGCAATGGTGCAAGAGTTGCTGGTCCGATTCCGCTTCCCACTAACAAGGAAGTCGTTACTATCCTGAGAGCGGTTCACAAGTACAAGGATTCCCGTGAGCAGTTCGAGCTGAGAACGCACAAGCGTCTTATCGACGTTATCCGTCCCTCGGCAAAGGCGATCGAAGCTCTTCAGACTCTGGAGCTTCCCGCAGGTGTAGAGATTTCAATGGATATCTAAAATAGAGAGCATTGGAGTTATGTTGGACTGATAACAGTTCAACCACTAACCACGCACCATAAGGTGCATGGTCATGTTGAGGGAAACCTCAACCAATAACCAACAAGGAGGAAAAGCCGAAATGACAAAGGCAATTATCGGCAAGAAGATCGGCATGACGCAGATCTTCGACGAGGCAGGCAAGGTTGTTCCCGTAACTGTAATCGAAGCGGGTCCCTGCGTTGTAGTACAGAAGAAGACAACCGAGAACGACGGCTATGAGGCAGTTCAGCTTGGCTTCGGAGATGTTTCTCCCAAGCATGTGAACAAGCCTGAGGCTGGTCACTTCAAGAAGAACGATGTAGCGTTCAAGAAGACCCTGAAGGAGTTCCGTCTTGACGACATCTCCGCTGTAAACGTAGGCGATGTTCTGAAGGCTGATGTTTTCGCTGAGGGCGACGTTATCGACGTTGCAGGCGTAAGCAAGGGTAAGGGCTTCACCGGCGCGATCAAGCGTCACAATCAGCACAGACTGAAGGAAACCCACGGTTCCGGTCCTGTTGCAAGACAGGCAGGCTCTATGGGCGCTTGCTCCAGCCCGTCCAGAATCTTCAAGGGCAAGGGCATGGCAGGTCACATGGGTGCTGAGAACGTAACTGTTCAGAACTTAGTAGTTGTTAAGGTTGACGCTGAAAACAACCTCATCGCTGTAAAGGGCGCGGTTCCCGGTCCTAAGGGCGGCGTTGTTACCATCGTCAACGCGGTTAAAGCATAAGGGAGGAGGACGATAATAATGCCTAAGATTAACGTAGTAGATATGGCGGGTAAGGTCGTTTCCGAGCTTGAGCTTAACGAAAATG
>CAMAGG010000095.1 GCA_945833805.1 uncultured Clostridia bacterium
TGGTGTCCATCACTATCGACAACGCAATTGCGATCCACGATATCAAGCTGGTTCAGGGGGACGAACGAATGTTCGTTGCCATGCCCAGCCGTCGGGAGGATTCCGGAGTGTTCCGGGATATAATCCACCCGATCTCCGCAAATGTCCGGGAAACGATCGAGGGCCAGATACTTGAAGCGTATAAAGAATACATTCAATAAGCGTCCTTCTGGCTGTTTCGTACAGGAGGGGCAATACCCTCCCGTACGGGTGAACCTTTACGCTTCTTTCACCAACCGAACAGAACCGCCGTTATCACAGTCCATTACTCAGGAGCATTTTCGTTTTCAGCAGCGCGATCTGGGTCTTGCTGTCCTGAATTTCGTTGCGCATTACCATTGCCACCGCTTCATCAAGCGGTATTTTTTCTATATCGAGGAATTCCCCCTCGTCCAGCTTCTGACTGCCGGAATGAAGCCCCCTTGCAAGGTACATATGAATTACCTCGCCGCAGTAAGCTGGAGTGGGGATCAGACTGCCGAGGTAGGTGTATTCGTCGCAGGTGCAGCCGGTTTCCTCCTTAAGCTCCCGCAGTCCGCATTCATGGTGGTTTTCGCCATATTCCAGCTTTCCCGCCGGGATCTCCAGCAGCACCGTCTGATGCGGATAGCGGAACTGCCGCACGAACAGCACCTCGTTCTTCTCATTGAGCGGAAGCACGCACACTCCGCCGGGGTGCCTTATCACCTCGCGAGTAACTATTTTGCCGTCCTCAAGCTCCGCTTTATCCACAAACAGCTTGACGATCCTGCCGTCGAATTTCTGCTCGCTGGATAACGTTTTTTCCTCAAGATGTGACATATCCGATCTCCTTAACTGATGTCGTCGTTGTTGTTACGCTGCTCGTCAAGCTCCTTCATGACGTTGTATGCCTCGTCGTCCTCGGTGATATGCGAGGTGCGGGGCTTGGGCTGACGGCTCTTGAAATCGTATCGCTCCCTGTCCATGAAGCTCTCCTCAATATCCGGGAAAGAAAGCTCCTCCCCGCTCTTGGTCTGAACTCCGCCCTTTTCCGGGGACTCGTAGATCTGCTTAGAAAGCTGTCCTATATAGGAGCTGTGCGCCTTTACTCCGGAAACCTGATCCACCGGATAAAGATGCGCATAGCGCTTCGGTCTGCGCTTCAGAATTACATAGCACAGCAGAATATACCCGCCGAAAAGCAGTATTCCCACCACTGTGCAGATCACGCCAAGACTTCCGCCGGGTGTCGAATAGGTGAATTTCAGCTCGCACACTCCCGCCGGAACTTTGAATCCGATAAAGCCGCCGTTCACCTTTTCCAGCTCCAGCGGCTGATAATCCCCGCCCTGAACGGAAACGCTGCCGCTCCAGCCCTTGTCAAAGGGAACGCTGAACACCACGAACCGCTCTTTATCGTAATCAGTTACCGCCGTAAAACCGCTGCCGTTCACGCTGAACTGCTTCGCGGCAAGAGCGTTGCGCTCCTCAACATCTGACAGGAACCGACTGAACAGCTCCTCGCCGGACAGAGAGGTCTTTTTGTTTTCGGTGAGCAGACTGCCGTATTTCTCCGCCTGCTCCTCCGTCAGTATCACACTGCCGATCATGAGATTGTCAACATTTGCGCTGCCCTTGACATCGCTTTCGATCAGATATCCGTCATAGGCAGATCCCATCGGCATAACAGCGGTATTTTCGTATATGTCATAGCCGTCTTGAGTTTCAAGATACTCAAAAGTCCGGAGATCTTCAAGGGCTTCATCACGTTTTTCTTCGCTGTAACTATCCTGAATTATCAGATATTTCACCCGCGTAAGCGACCGCAGCGCGTAACGCTCGGTTTTCGGTGCGGAATTAACAGTGCGGTCGATATCCAGCAGGTCGTAAAGCTCAAAGGTCGAGTTTGGAATTATACTGGTGAAGCTTTTCAGCGAACTCATGTCCCACAGCATATTGATATTGTTCATGCTGTCAAGTGACTCCATTCGGTAGAAATCCAGGTCGTCAATGTGTATCTGCGCCGAAACGTTCTTATTGTATGAGCCGATATACGGACCGAGTATCCTGCCGTAGCTGACATAATAATAGCCCAGCCCCATGCAGCACACAACAGTCACCGCGGTTATCCTTTTGTTGAACGATGCGGCGGATATCTTCTTCCGCTGACGCAGCATCACGAACAATACCACAGCCATAGCAATACACAGACCGACATTGATATAAACTACCGGCGACATTCCATTCAGAAAATGCGGCAGCAGAATCGTTTCCCCGCCGTCCGTGTCCTCAAGCTCCTTCTTTGTCGGGAACAAAAGAACAAGCAGCGTCATCACAACTACCACCACGGAACAGAACCTCGCGCCGAATTTCAGATCAAATTCCTCATGCTCCAGAACATAGACTGTGGAAAGCGCGCAAAGCAGCTCCAACATATAGAACCACCGTGTGTAGAAGCTGTAATTGAACATGACGAAGGAGGAATTAAGCCCCGGTATCATCACAATAACAAAGCAAGCGGGCAGGAGGATCCTCGCCCAGCGCATACGCCGGGAAGCTTCCGTTCCCGCGCCTTTTACCAGCGCGATAACTCCCGACAGGGAGAACAGCGGCAGATACAGCGCAACGCTGCTCCACTTCGCGTCCGCTCCCTCGAACATCGCGGTCCTCGCGGGAACCTCTCCGGGAAAGAACATTCCCTCAAGAATAAGCCCGTACCGCTGAACCTTGTTGTAGAACAGGAAATTCCAGTCGGAAAGGACTGAGGTAGAACGCGGAACGTCCAGCACCTGAAATATCGACGGCACGAACAGCGCGCCGGCAATAAGCACTCCGCAGACCGACTCGAACGCAAGGCACAGGAAGTCCCTGAAATTGATCCTGAACCGCTTGTCGCCGATGATCCTCGCTACAAAATACAGCACCAGAAATACGCATTCCCCGATAAAGAAGAAGTAGTTCACAAACGCATTTATAGCCACGGCGACCGCCAGAGCGCCCCGCCGCTTGTTCACCACTGCTTCCTCAAGACCGATCAGCATTAACGGGAAGAACACGATCGCTTCGTGGAAATGATTGAAGAAGATGTTGTACATCGAGTAGCCGGAGAAAGCGTACAGAAGCCCGCCTATAAGCGCGTTCTGAGGCTTTGTCACAAACCTGCGTATATACACGAACGCAAAGAACGAGGAGCAGGCGATCTTCAGCGCCAGCAGCGGCGCCATCAGATACTGCGATATCTCCACCGGAAACAGCGCCGCGAACCAGAAGAACGGACTTCCCAGTGTGTAAAAGCTGTAAGAGCCGACAAAATTTGCGCCGAGGTCTGTCTGCCAGTTCCAGCCGAAATTGCCGCTCTGCACCGCCCTTATGCAGGTTTTGTAGAACGGTATCTGCTGCGCGTTGTAGTCGCCATAATACACGAAATACCCACCGTCAAGCAGCACAAACGGCAGCAGAAGTACTACTGCCATTATTAGGGCATACACAAAAGCCCGGATATAATATTTCTTTTCCTGTTTATACATAATTACATCTTTTCGGGAGCTTCGACCTTAAGCAGCGTAAGCACGTTCCTGAGCGCAGTTCTCGCCGCTTCGCAGAGAGCCAGACGAGAGAGCTTCACCTGCTCCTCGGCGTCCTTTATAGGACAGCTGTCGTAGAACTTATGGAATGACTGTGCAAGCTCGTAGGAATATCTCGTCAGCGCAGAGGGGTCGTATTCCTTTGCTGCCTGATTTATCATCTCCGGCATTTCGGCGATCTTACGGATAAGCGCAAGCTCCGCCGGGTCGCTGAACGTTACCTTTCCGCCGGAGTACTTCACGCCCTCCTCCGCCTGCTTTTCGATCACGCGGCAAATTCTGGCGTGGGCGTACTGAACATAGAACACCGGATTTTTGCTGGACTCCTCCACCGCAAGGTCAAGGTCGAACTCCAGATGAGTGTCGGCATTGCGCTGATTGAATACGAATCTTGCCGCGTCTATCGGAACTTCGTCAAGCAGCGTGGTGAGGGTGATAGCCTTGCCGGAACGCTTGCTCAGCTTGCAGGGCTTTCCGTCCCGGATAAGCATTACCATCTGCATGATAACAACATCCAGACGCTTGTCGTCAATTCCGAGGGCGGAAAGCGCGATCCTCATGCGCTGAACATAGCCGTGATGATCTGCGCCGAGGACGTTTATCGCCTTGTCGTAGCCGCGGGTTATCAGCTTGTCATAGTGGTACGCGATATCCGGCACGATGTAGGTCGGAAATCCGTTTGAACGTACCAACACGAAATCCTGATCCCCGCCGAAATCGGTAGCCTTGAGCCACAGTGCGCCGTCCTGCTCGTAGGTATGACCGCCTGCTTTCAGCTTCTCGATGACCTCTGCCACCGCACCGCTCTGGTGCAGGCTGCTCTCCTTGAACCAGTTGTCGTACTTTATCCTGTATTTCAGCAGGTCTTCTTCAAGACGCTTCTCGTTCAGCGGAAGCGCGTATTCCACCAGCGAGTCCCTGCGCTCCTGCTCCGGCTTTGCGGAGAGAGCCTTGCCGCCGTGCAGGTCGTAGTAATTCTTAGCGTGTTCGATTATGTCCATGCCGAGATAAACATCATTCGGCATGAAGAACGGGTCTTTCTGCTGCTCATCGGTGAAATTGCCCTCCTCGTCCGGTGTGGGAGTTGCGTCATAGATCGTCTTGGTGAGCTTCTCCATATCTGAGCCGCAGTCAGTTATGATCTTCTGTCCTGCTTCGGTGCAAAGCTGCATATAGCGCAGGTCGAGGGACTTGCCGAACTTCGCCACCTGATTTCCCGCGTCGTTGATATAGAACTCGCGGCTTACCTCATAGCCCGCCTCCTGAAGCAGCGATGAAAGGCTGTCGCCGATAGCGCCGCCTCTTGCATTGCCGATGTGCATAGGCCCGGTGGGGTTCGCGGAAACGAACTCTACCAGCACGCGCTTTCCATGACCGAGGTTTGTCTTGCCGTAGTCCTCACCCAGCTGCACCGCGTTTCTTACAACGTCCTCAAACCAGCTTTCGCCGATGAAGAAATTCAGAAATCCCGGTCCTGCGACCTCTATCTTGCTGAAATCAGTTCCGGCAAGCTCCGCAGACTCCGCTATCATCTGGGCGATGGCGCGGGGGTTGCTTTTCAGAGCCTTCGCGGAAACCAGCGCGGTGTTCGCCGAAAAATCGCCGTGGCTGTTGTCCGCGGGGATAGTGACCTGAAACGGCGGCAGCGGCTCTGCGGGGATCTTTCCCTCTGCAACAAGCCTGCCCAGTGCGCTTAGGATTATTTCCTTAACCTGTGCTTTTGCTTCTTCTACTGCGTTATACATCTGTCGTTCTCCTCTTTTTGTTGTTATCAAGCCTTTTCCTGCGGCTTTACATTGATCGTTATTTCATTTGTGAGCATAAGCCCGGAATTTACGTCGATAGTGTAGCGGACGTAGATCTCGCCGCCGCTGCTGGTTATTCCGTTGCGCATTTCCGTGGTGGAAATTCCTATCATGCAATCTCCGTATTCCGTCCCATAATGGCAGAAATGCCGTTTTCCGTTCTCGAAAACCAGACTTGAAAACGCCGTTCCGGTTCTGGTCATGGTAACGGTTTCGTCCTCCTGACCTATTCTGAGCTGAACGTGGCTGCCCTCAAATCCGGTGGCTTCGCTTTCATCATAGTCTATGAAAAAGCTGCCGCCGTGCTCCCGGAACTCGCCCTTTGTGAACAGCTCGGAACTGTCGGTCGCGCCGTCTGCGGTCTGCCTGACCGTCATTTTGATATTTGCGTTATTTCCCATGCGTTTCTCCATATTCAGTTTTCAGAATTTTTCTCAATTGCAAGCTCGATAAGTCTGTCCAAAAGCTTGCCGTATTCTATTCCCATGTTTTCCATAAGCTTCGGGTACATGCTGATCGGCGTAAACCCGGGGATAGTATTGATCTCGTTCAGCACAAGCCCGTCCTCGGTCGCGAAGAAATCCACCCTTGATAATCCGCTGCACCCCATTGCAATAAATGCTTTCTTCGCAGTTTCCCGAAGCTGCTCGGTCATGTCCGGAGAAATCTTCGCCGGAATGTCCAGAACGGAAGTACCCAGCTTATATTTCGCGTCGTAATCGTAAAATTCCTCCGCCGGAGTGATCTGTCCGGGGATAGAAGCGATAAGATCCTCACCGTTGCCGAGTACCGCGCACTCTACCTCCTTGCCGATTATCTCGGTTTCGATAACAACCTTTTCACCGTGGGCAAATGCTATCCTCATGCCGTTTTTAAGTCCCTCGCGGTCTGAGGCGCGGCTCACTCCTACGGAAGAACCTGCGCAGGCGGGCTTCACGAACATAGGATATCCGCCAAGCTTCTGCTCTATATCATCACACGCCTTGTCGATGTCATGGAGAGAGCTTCTTGTCACATAGCAGTACGGCGCAGTGCGAATTCCAGCCGCGTCAAGGATCGTGTGGGTAATAGCCTTATCCATGCAGGACGCGCTGCTTGTCATATCGCAGCCAACGCAGGGAATTCCCGCCAACGCGCAAAGTCCCTGAACAGTGCCGTCCTCGCCGAACCTTCCGTGCAGCACCGGGAAAACAGCGTCCACCCGCCGTATGTAGCACTTGTCGTCCGCTCCGAGAAGTATTATCCCCTTGTTCACCGTGTCCGGGCTGATGACTGCGGTGCAGTTATCGGGATTGTTCTCCCACTCGCCGGTCTTGATGTCCTCGTACTCGCCGGGATAATACAGCCAGTGACCTTTCTTCGTGATGCCGATGCACATCACATCATATTTATCCTTCGGGATATTGTTCAGCACTGAATATGCCGACACCAGCGATACCTCATGCTCGCTGGAAGCTCCGCCGAACAGAACCGCGATCTTTAGCTTAGCCATATATTTCCACCCTGCGCACCTTTGCGGTGCGTCCTTTCTGTAAAGTAAAAATACCTATACTCTATACATAATAACTCAGATTATATTTTATCACAAATCCCGGTTATTTTCAAGGGGTAAATTGCAGTTTTTTGCCGGAATAGCGGAGAATTAATGAGAAAGCGTGAGAAATTCAAAGAAAATCGGTCTGAAAAAAATTATCCCTGAAAAGAATTTCTTCTCAGGGAAAATAAAAAGCGGCTTCCGATCTCTCAAAAGCCGCAAAATCTTGTATAACAAGCTTCCTTTCAGGGTGGCGAGAAGCCGCCAGATGCTAGCGGCTAGGCTCTCTGCCTGCCGTAATGCGGTGTGACGAAGCAGATGGTGGTTTATCGACAACCTGAACTATTGTTCTCCGTTGAACAGATCCTTTATCTTGTCAAAGAAACTCGTCCGCTTGGAATAATTCTTGCCCTCCAGCGTGTCCTCGAATGCCTGTAAAGCTTCTTTCTGCTTCTTGTTGAGGTTGGTCGGGACTTCAACAAACACGCTGACTAGCTGGTCGCCCCTGCCGTTTCTCTGGCAGTGCTGAACTCCCTTGCCCTTAATTGTGAATACCTTTCCGGGCTGAGTTCCGGCGGGAATGGTGAACTTCATGCTGCCGTCAATGGTCGGAATGTCGATCTCCGCGCCGAGTGCCGCCTGAGTATAGGTGAGCGGAACTTCCACAAGGATATTGTCGCCGTCGCGCTCGAATACCTTGTCGGGACGCACGGAAATGCGCACCTTGAGGTCGCCTCGGCTGCCGCCGTTCGTGCCGGCATTGCCCTTTCCTGCAAGCCGTATCGTCTGACCATCGTTGATACCGGCAGGAATATTGACAGTGATCGTCGTTTTCTTCTGGGAAACTCCGTTGCCGCCGCAGGCAGGACAGGGAGTATCAATGACCTTGCCCTTTCCGCCGCACTTGCCGCAGGTCTTTGTGGTCTGCATCATGCCGAACATAGTCTGCTGACGGACATTCACCTTGCCCGTACCGCGGCAGTCCGGACAGGTCTTTGCGGTAGTTCCTTTCTTGGCGCCGCTGCCGCCGCATTCCTCACAGGTTTCAACACGGTTTATCTCGATGTCATGGGTAATACCCTTGCAAGCCTCCATGAAGCCGATGCTGAGGGATACCACAATATCAGAGCCGCGCCGCGGAGCGTTCGGATTAGACCGTGAACCGCCTGAAAAACCGCCTCCGAAGATATTGTCGAAAATATCGCCGAGATCCACTCCGCCGGAAAATCCACCGGAGAACCCTCCGAAGCCGCCGAAACCGCCGCTGCCGCCGGAGCCTGCTCCCGCGCCGTAGCTGGGATCTACTCCCGCAAATCCGAACTGGTCGTAGCGAGCCTTTTTATCCGGGTCGGAAAGTACGTCGTTCGCCTCGTTGACCTCTTTGAATTTCGCCTCTGCTTCGGGATTATCGGGATTCAGATCGGGGTGGTATTTCTTCGCCATCTGGCGGTAGGCTTTCTTTATTTCAGCGTCTGACGCGCCCTTTTGAAGTCCCAGAACCTCGTAATAATCTCTCTTCTCCATAAGTAATCAATCCTTTGTATGAGAAACACAACGCCTTGGGGATTTCCACAGGGCGTTGTGTAATCTTGATTAAAATTATTCGTCGATGACCTCGCCGTCAACCGGACCGTTATCCTGAGGAGCTGCGCCCTCTGCACCGGCAGCAGCGCCGCCCTGTGCCTGATAGATCTTGCCGGCTACCTCGTAGAATGCCTTCTGAAGCTCGTCCTTAGCGGACTTGATAGCTTCGATATCAGTACCCTTGAGGGCTTCCTTGAGAGCGTCAAGCTTAGGCTGTACATTAGCCTTGTCTTCCTCTGTGACCTTGTCGCCGAAGTCGGTCATTGACTTTTCGATCTGGTAAACCATCTGGTCTGCCTCGTTACGCGCGTCAACATCCTCCTTGCGCTTCTTGTCCTCGGCTGCATACTGCTCGGCTTCCTTGACAGCCTTGTCGATGTCCTCCTTGCTCATGTTGGTGGAGGCGGTAATGGAGATGTGCTGCTCCTTGCCGGTGCCGAGATCCTTTGCGCTTACGTTTACGATACCGTTTGCATCGATATCAAAGGTTACTTCAATCTGCGGGATTCCTCTCGGAGCGGGAGCAATACCGTCCAGGCGGAATGTGCCTATGGACTTGTTGTCCTTTGCAAACTCACGCTCACCCTGAAGTACGTTGATATCAACGCTGGGCTGGTTGTCGGAGTAGGTGGAGAATATCTGGCTCTTCTTGGTAGGAATGGTGGTGTTGCGCTCGATCATTCTGGTGCATACGCCGCCGGCGGTTTCGATACCGAGGGACAGAGGAGTTACGTCCAGCAGAAGCAGACCTGTAACCTCCTTGTTCAGTACGCCGCCCTGAATGGAAGCGCCGATAGCTACGCACTCATCAGGATTGATGCCCTTGAACGGCTCCTTGCCGAGGAAGTTCTTAACTGCGTCCTGTACGGCAGGAATTCTTGTAGAACCGCCTACCAGAAGGATCTTGTCGATCTCATTCTTATCAAGACCGGAGTCGGAGATAGCCTGCTTCAGCGGGCCCATTGTCGCTTCAACAAGGTCTGCGGTCAGCTCGTTGAACTTTGCTCTGGAAAGAGTTACGTTCAGGTGCTTAGGGCCGGTCGCGTCTGCGGTGATATAAGGAATGTTGACATTTACAGAGGTGGAGTTGGACAGCGCGATCTTTGCCTTTTCAGCCTCGTCCTTTAATCTCTGCATTGCGAACTTGTCGCTGCTGAGGTCGATTCCGTCGGACTTCTTGAACTCGCCCTTTAAGAAATCAATGATCCTCTGGTCGAAGTCGTCGCCGCCGAGGTGGTTGTTACCTGCGGTCGCAAGAACCTCCTGAACGCCGTCGCCGATCTCGATAACGGATACATCAAACGTACCGCCGCCGAGGTCGTAAACAACGATCTTCTGCTCCTCTTCCTTATCGATTCCGTAAGCAAGAGCTGCGGCTGTCGGCTCGTTGATGATTCTGTGAACCTTGAGTCCTGCGATCTGACCAGCGTCCTTTGTTGCCTGACGCTGGCTGTCGGTGAAGTATGCCGGAACGGTGATCACCGCGTCGGAAACCTTCTCGCCGAGATAAGCCTCAGCGTCGCCCTTCAGCTTCTGAAGTATCATTGCGGAGATCTCCTGCGGAGTGTACTTCTTGTCGTCGATCTCTACCTTGTAGTCGCTGCCCATGTGGCGCTTGATAGAAATAACAGTCTTTTCAGGATTGGTAACAGCCTGATTCTTTGCAAGCTGACCTACCAGACGTTCGCCGTCCTTGGTGAACGCTACAACGGACGGAGTGGTTCTTGAACCCTCGGAGTTGGTGATAACGACCGGCTCGCCGCCCTCGATAACAGATACGCAGGAATTTGTCGTACCTAAGTCAATAC
>CAMAGG010000096.1 GCA_945833805.1 uncultured Clostridia bacterium
TGCCGCCGGTCTTGGTGAAGCCCATACCGCCTCTTACCGCGCGGACATAGTTGGTTTCAACATAGATATTTACGGGATTGATACCGGTGCTGTAATATGCTCCGGAGGGGCTCATGATGATGATGAAGTAGTAATGATCGCCGGGGCGTACTCCGAGGAACGGATCAGTTGCGAAAATGAATGGGCGGATATAGAGAGAAGCGCCGTCAATGTGAGGAACCCAGTCCTTATCTACCTCTACCAGAGTGTGAAGAGCCTGAAGCGCGTCCTTTTCGTCAATTTTCGGGATAACCAGACGCTCTGCGGAGATGTTCATTCTCTTGAAGTTCTCCTCCGGGCGGAAGAACTGGATAGAGCCGTCGGCGGTGCGGTATGCCTTTAAGCCCTCGAATATCTCCTGACCGTAATGCAGAACCATTGCGGAGGGCATAAGCTCCAGCGGGCCGTAGGGTACTATTCTTGCGTCGTGCCAGCCCTGACCTTCGTCATAGTCCATGATGAACATGTGGTCAGTGAAAATATGTCCGAAGCCCAGCTTGGTTTCGTCTGCGGGCTTTGCCTTAGGGCAGGTGGTTTTTTCAATTCTGATTTCCATTATCGTATCCTTTCCTGTATTTCCGGCGCAGTTTTGCAGGGGGAAATGCAATTACATATAGGCAACACCGCACAATTAACAGCTACCGCTTTTGCCGCACGCTTGCTTGCATCTTTTCCGCCATCTTGCACAAATTTCGTTTGACGGGCGCCAGCCCGACTGCACTCAATTTGTACAACCTGACGGAAAATCTGACGGCGCAATCGCACGACAATAATTGTGCGGTTTTGCCCTAAAATACATATTAATTATATCACTATTATTGCCGATTGTAAATATTTTTTTGAGATTTTTTTGTAAAAATGCAATTTTCGCATGACAAATCCCGCAAAATATACATTATTGCCATAAAAGCAAAATGGACTGCACAATAGCTGTACAGTCCATTGGCTTTTTCGGGTCGGATTACTCAGCGATGTAGCCCTTGATCTCCTCAAGGAAATCCTCGCAGTTATCAGAGTGAATGTTCAGCGTCAGCTCCTTGGAGAGGTCGAGACTGAAAATACCCATGATAGACTTTGCGTCGATCGCATATCTGCCGGACACGATATCAACGTCGTAATCGCAGCGGGATACGATGCTGACAAAGTTTTTTACATCGTTGATCGTGTTGATGTTTACCTTTACTGTTTTCATAGTGTTACTTCCTTTCCTGAATTGTGTATTGATGTTTCTTAAGCTCTGAATTTCGCCACTTCATCGAGAAGCTCGTCTGCCTTTGCGCTGTCGTCGTGGACAACAAAGGTAAGCGGCTTTGCAAGGTCAAGGCTGAAAATACCCATGATCGACTTCGCGTCAACCGCATATCTTCCTGACACAAGATCGCATTCAAACGCGTAGCTGTTTGTGAGAGCCACAAACTCCTTCACGTCCTCGATAGAGTTGAGCATAACACTCATTTTCTTCATAAAAACGCCGCCTTTCTTTTAGTATCTCTTTATCTTGCGGAGGATATTCTTTTCCCTCCTGTAAATAAGTATATCTGCATTTTGAAAAATAGTCAATAGCTTATTGCAAAATTCGGAATAATCAAGTATAATAAGTATAGTTTGAGTTTTGGATTTGGTTAAAATTACAAATTCATTTCGACTTCAGTTAATTAACTGATCGGTTTTTTTGTCGATTTACCCGGAAAGAGGTTTTGTAATGAAATTCAGTATCATCACCCTCGGCTGCAAGGTCAATTCCTGCGAAAGCGCGGCGATATCCAACGCCTTTACTGCAGCCGGATATGAGCAGGCAGAAGAAAGTCAGCCCGCCGATGTATATGTGATAAATTCCTGCGCGGTGACAGGCACGGGAGTAAAAAAGGCGCGGCAGTCGGTTTCCCATTGCAGGGCGGAAAATCCGCAGGCAGTGGTAGTCCTGTGCGGCTGCTATCCGCAGGCTTACCCGGAGGAGGCGCAGTCCGACACCGTCGCTGATATAATCACCGGAAACGTGAACAAAGCGGAGCTTCCTGCCCTTGTGACAAAATTCCTGACGGAGCGGCGGCGGATAGCTGAAGTTCTGCCGCTTTCGAGGGAATTCGACGAGAATGGCTCTGCCGCAGATCTCGACCGCACAAGGGCGTTTATCAAGATAGAGGACGGCTGCGACAGGTTCTGCACCTACTGCATAATTCCAACCGCAAGGGGCAGGGTTCGCTCCCGTACTCCGCAGGAGATAGCAAGGCAGGCGGAGCAGTCTGCGGCGGCGGGAAACCGGGAAATTGTTCTCACGGGAATAAATATCGGCTGTTACGGGGAAGATATAGGGTGTACAACTGCGGACGCGGTGAGGGCTGCGCAGGTTCCGGGAATTGAGCGTGTGCGGTTGGGTTCTCTTGAGGCGGACACCCTTACCGATGAGGAGATAGCGCGGCTGCGGGGCTGCGAAAAGCTCTGTCCCCACTTCCACCTGTCATTGCAGAGCGGCAGCGACACGGTACTGCAAAGAATGAAGCGGCGGTATACCTGCGCGGAATACGAAGCGGTGGTGGAAAAGCTTCGCCGCGCGTTTCCCGGCTGCGCGGTAACTACCGACATCATGGTGGGATTTCCCGGCGAAACCGAGGAGGAGTTCGCGGAGAGCATGGCTTTTGCGGAGAAAATAGGTTTCGCAAAGATACACGTTTTCCCCTACTCAATAAGAAAGGGGACTATCGCAGCAATGCGGCAGAATCAGATTCCTCCGCAGATCAAATCCCGCCGGGCAAAGGAAATGAACGTCTTCGCCGCTGAGCAGGAGCAGAAATTCCTGTCGGAGCAGGTCGGAATGGTGCAGACGGTGCTTATTGAGAAAAAAACCTCTCCGGATTACTGTAACGGGTTTACCGGAAGTTATATTCCTGTAAGAATTTACGGCAAGGAGATACCCCGGCATTCCCTCGTTCAGGTGAAAATAACCGAGGCGCGGGGGAATTACTGCGTCGGCACAACGGAAATATAAAGGAGATAAGATATGAAAAGCAGCATAAAACAGCTACTTGAGCTGGGACAGATCCCGGCGGACAGCGATATGTCGGACGAGCTGTTCGAGAAATACGACAAGCTTCTTCAATTCAATCAGCCGCTGAGCGAGGACGAAGCGGAGCAGATAGCCGGGCTGTTCTCCCCGGACTGCGACGGGCTTAACTGGGCGCTGCTCCGGGCGATCGAGGGCGCAGGCTGCTCAAAGGAAAAGCTTATGGAGATCGCGGAGAAATGCCCTAACCCGGAATATGCGGAAATGTTGAGAAATCGGGCAGAAAAAAGCTGATCATGTCCGCTATATTTATGCGGTATGACACTTGATTTTATAGTGTTTTGGTAGTATAATGAATATGGGATTATTACAGCTTCGGCTGTGCATAGAACAAATGGAGGAAAAATAATGGCAGTTTATCGAATTTATGTGGAAAAAAAGCCGCAGTTTGCGGTTGACGGAGGAGCAGTGCTGTCCGACCTCAACGTGGCTCTCGGCATTTCTTCCGTGGAAAACGTGCGGGTGATCAACCGCTACGACTGCGAGAAGCTCCCGAAGGAGAACTTTGAAGCGGCTGTGCCGACGGTATTTTCTGAGCCGCCGGTGGACGAGGTGTTCTACGACCTGCCGGAGCTTTCTGCGGACGAGAGAATGTTTGCTGTGGAGTTTCTGCCGGGACAGTTCGACCAGAGGGCTGACTCTGCGGCGCAGTGTATCCAGATGCTGTGCAAGGGCGACAGACCTGTTGTGAAGTATGCGAAGATCTATATTCTCAAGGGCAAGATCACCGATGAGGAATTTGAGAAGATCAAGCACTACCTCATCAACGCGGTGGAGTCAAGAGAATGCGGTTTTGAGAAGTACGATACCCTTGAGGTGAAGTACTCCATTCCTACAAGCGTGGAAACTCTGGACGGCTTTATTGAAAAGACTGACGCGGAGCTTGCGGATTTTGTCGTAAAATACGGACTTGCCATGGACAACGACGATATCAAGTTCTGCCAGAACTACTTTAAGAGCGAGCACCGCGATCCAACTATCACCGAGATCCGCATGATCGATACATACTGGTCTGACCACTGCCGTCACACCACGTTCGGTACGATCATCGACAGCGCGGACATCAAGCCCTCCTACATTGCGGACACCTATGCGGAATACCGGGCTGACCGCAGCGAGCTTGGCCGCGACGGAAAGCCGATATGCCTTATGGATATCGCTACACTTGCTGCGAAAAAGCTCAAGAAAGACGGACTTCTCCCTGATCTTGACGAAAGCGAGGAGATCAACGCCTGCTCCGTAAAGATAACCGTTGACGTGGACGGCAGGGACGAGGACTGGCTGCTGATGTTCAAGAACGAAACTCACAACCACCCGACGGAAATAGAGCCTTTCGGCGGCGCGGCTACCTGCCTCGGCGGCGCGATACGCGACCCGCTCTCCGGACGCTCATACGTTTATCAGGCGATGAGAGTTACCGGCGCTTCCGACCCGCTGCTCCCGGTTGAAAAGACGATAAAGGGCAAGCTGCCCCCCAGAAAGATAACCACCACCGCCGCTGCGGGCTATTCCAGCTACGGCAACCAGATAGGTCTTGCAACAGGTCATGTTGCGGAGATCTACCACCCCGGTTATATGGCGAAGCGCATGGAGATCGGCGCGGTTATCGGCGCGGCTCCTGCTGAGAATGTACGCAGAGAGCGTCCCGCTCCCGGAGATATCATTATTCTTCTCGGCGGCAGGACCGGACGTGACGGCTGCGGCGGAGCTACCGGTTCTTCAAAGGCGCACAGCGTGAAGTCCCTCGACAGCTGCGGCGCGGAGGTTCAGAAAGGTAACGCTCCGGAGGAGAGAAAGCTCCAGAGATTGTTCAGAAATCCCGAAGCGACACGGCTCATCAAGCGCTGCAACGACTTCGGCGCAGGCGGCGTATCTGTCGCTATCGGAGAGCTTGCGGACGGGCTTGAGATAGACCTCAACTCAGTTCCGAAGAAGTATGACGGTCTGGACGGCACTGAGCTTGCTATTTCCGAATCCCAGGAGAGAATGGCGGTAGTCGTTGCTCCGGAGGACGCGGACAAGTTCCGTGAACTGGCTTCTATTGAAAATCTGGAGTCCACCCCGGTCGCGGTAGTCAAGGCTGAGCCAAGACTCCGCATGAACTGGAATGGAAAGACTATCGTTGATATCAGCAGAGAGTTCCTTAACTCCAACGGCGCAGAGAAGCACACCACAGTTTCCGTGCCTGACGTAAAGGTATCCTACTCCACCGGCAGAAAGAACACCGCCGCTGACTGGGAGGGCATGGTTACTGACCTTAATATATGCTCCCAGAGAGGTCTGGTTCAGCGTTTCGACAGCACTATCGGCGGCGCAACTGTACTTATGCCCTTCTCCGGAAAAACACAGCAGACCCCGGTACAGGCTATGGCGGCGAAGCTGCCTGTGCTTAACGCAAAGACCAGCACCACCTCTATCATGGGCTGGGGATTCAATCCGGCGGTTTCTGAGCAGTCACCCTATCATGGCGCGGTATGTGCAGTCGTGGAGAGCATTGCAAAGGTCGTTGCGGCAGGCGGTACTTATGAGAAGTGCTGGCTTACGTTCCAGGAATATTTCGAGAGAACTCAGGGTAAGCCTGAGCGTTGGGGCAAGCCCTTTGCGGCGCTGCTCGGCGCATACCGTGCGCAGCTTGAAATGGGTTGCGGCGCGATAGGCGGCAAAGACAGCATGAGCGGCACCTTTGAGCATATCGACGTTCCGCCGACGCTGGTTTCCTTTGCGGTTTCCGTGGCAAAGGCAGAGGACGTTATCTCTGCTGAATTCAAGAAGCCCGGCAGCAAGATCGGCTATATTGCGCCGAAGTATGACGAAAACGGTCTTCCGGATTTTGACAGCGTTAAGGCAGTATTCCGCACTGTTGAGAAGCTTATCAAGGACAAGAAGGCAATCTCGGTATGGAGCGTTGCAAACGGCGGCGCTGCCGAGGGTATCTTCAAGATGACTCTGGGCAACCGTATCGGCGCGAAGCTTGCTGACCTCACTGACGAGGAGCTGTTCACTCCGGTTTACGGCGCGTTCATTCTGGAGCTTGACGGCGAGGCTGAGGGAATAAAGACTATTGGCGAAACTGTTCCGGAATATGAGATAACCTGCGGCGGCGTCAAGCTGGATATCGCGGCTCTTGAAAAGAAATGGGACGGCGTGCTGGAGCCTATATTCAAGGCGCAGCTTGCTGAAAAGCCCGCTCCGGAAAAGATAGCCTACACCGGAGGCTGCGACCTGCTGAAAAACCATGTTTCTGCAAAGATTGCAAAGCCCCGTGTTCTTATCCCGGTATTCCCCGGCACAAACTGCGAATACGACATGGCTAATGCGTTCAACCGCTACGGCGGCGACAGCGACATTTTCGTTATCCGCAACCTTTCCGCAAAGGACGTTGAGGACAGCGTTGCTGAGTTTGCAAAGCACATTGAAAAGTCGCAGATCATCGCTATTCCCGGAGGTTTTTCCGGTGGTGACGAGCCGGAGGGTTCTGCTAAGTTCATCAATGCGTTCTTCCGCAATCCCCGTATCAAGGACGCTGTGGAGGAAATGCTGTACGGGCGCGACGGTCTGATGATCGGTATCTGCAACGGCTTCCAGGCGCTCATCAAGCTGGGTCTTGTGCCGTTCGGAAAGATCGTTCCGCTGACCGCGGAAAGCCCGACGCTGACCTACAACACTATCGGACGTCACCAGTCGCAGCTTACTCTGACAAGAATATGCACAAACAAGTCCCCGTGGCTTAGCTGCTGCAATGTCGGAGATATCCACAATATCCCGATTTCCCATGGCGAGGGTCGTTTCGTTGCTCCTGAGAGCGTGATAAAGCAGCTTATCGCCAACGGTCAGGTGGCTACGCAGTACGTTGACCTGAACGGCGATCCCACTATGGACGTTGCCTACAACCCGAACAGCTCCATGTACGCTATCGAGGGTATCATCTCCCCGGACGGACGTGTTCTCGGAAAAATGGGACACACCGAGCGTCTTACCGACAACGTGGCAAAGAATGTTGCCGGAAACAAGGAGCAGCTTCTGTTCAAGGGCGGCGTGGATTATTTCGCGTAATTCGCGCAAGATGTGAGTTAATATGATATTTTCAGCCCGGAGAGAGAGTCTTTCCGGGCTGGATTTTTTGATAATTGAACTGTGTGTCAAAATATGCAAAACACGCATTAGATATTTGTGCATTATTGCGGGTTGAAATTAATCGAGATGAGTGTTATAATGTATTTGACCAAAGGTTTAATATTATATTTTGGAGGAAAACATGAAACACAGTCTTATACCCAAATATGTTATCATTGCGGCTGTCACACTTAGTATAACGGCTTGTTCAAGCGAAACAGTTCAAGATGAAAAAAATGATTTGCTAGGTCACTCAGGTATCTCTGCTACGTCACATAGTATATTAGAGGATAATGCTGATCCCATATATGTTGCGGATTCATTTGTTGATATTCAGGCAACTGGCACCCCTCAGTCATATGAAGATTTGCAGGATTTTATAAAGCCATATGAAAGTGTAAATTTTTTGAAATATGAGATAATATCACAATATACTCCGGAAGAAGCGTATGAATTTTCTGGTGATGATATGTTTTTGTATGGAGCGACACTTTATGATATTCATGTAACATATGATTACATGAATTCACAGCCCTTGGATATTTATACTAGATTATCTTCTGCTGGAACTCCCGAAAGTCAATTTGAGGGTTTTCCGCCATATCTTCCGGGTGAGGTATATGCCTGCTTCCTGCCGGATTTTGATGAAAATCAAATAAACTATGAATTTTCTGAGCTTTTGTTTGCGATAGATTGTATTTCAGAAGATGTGCAGGCTTACCACTTGGGTTTTGAAAAAATAAACTTCGTTGATCAAACCGGAAAGAGCATTGCAGACAGCGATTTTTCACCACTTTCTGTAATAACTTCAACGCGAAATAATCCGGTATACTATGTTAAGAAGATTCAGTCGGACAAATTGGTTGAGTACCTTTATAATGATTGGTTGTCAAGGGATTATGATTTTCAGACGAGTTTCAGAAAAACAAAGGAGGAACATGAATGAATAAAATTAAAATACTACTTCTTTTTCTGACAGCATCATTCTGTGCTGTATCCATTCTGTCCGTTTCTTCATCAGCTCATACAGTATCAATCGTAGTTGAGCATGACCCTCAGTATACTGGGTGGGATATTTATGATGAAAGCGAAGCACATCACTCGAATTACACTACTGCAATAACTGTCAATAAAGGTGATTTTACGTCTGCTGATTTTGGTAATTACATAACAAATGCAGTTACACAATGGAATAATGCGACATTTAATGGAACGGACTTACTATATATGAAAGAGAGTTCAACAGGTTATATCAAGTTTTGCAAAAAGACTTTAGCGCAAATGCAGAAAGTCAACAAAGGAAATGCGTGGGCTTTTGTATATAGATCTAAAGCGACAACTGATTCCAATTCGCATTACACACTAAATTCGGGAAATGTGGAAATATGGGTTAATTGGGACGATGTTTTGTCAGCTAAGGCAACTGGCTGTAAAACACATACAGCTCTTCATGAGCTTGGTCATGTAATTGGATTAGTTGATATTCCTGCATCAGTATCGCCTAACGCATACTTGATGTGTAATGAATTCGGCTCATATTATTCGGTTCCAAAGGAAATAACGATTAACGACAAACAGGGAGCGGCGGTAATTTTGGGACAGCACACAAATCATTCATTTTCCAACTCTGGTACATGGAATGAAAAAATAGATAACACACAACATAGACGAATTTGCTCTGTTTGTGAAGGCTACACAATTCAAAATCACTCATTCGGAGCATGGTCGGATTATGGTCAGTGGCTGCAAGTGAGATTTTGCTGCTGTGGATATGCGCAGTATCGAGATAAATGATGAGAAGTTTTGTGCAGTTATCAGAAAAAATGCAAAACACTTGCAGGCGGTAGTTTTAATGCAGAAAAAGAAATTACCTATCAACAAAGCTTCAAAGAATGTTGCCGGAAACAAGGAGCAGCTCCTGTTTAAGGGCGGCGTGGAGTATTTCGCGTAAGTTCTAGGACTAATAATATACAGCCCGGAGAGTTCTTTCCGGACTGGATTTCTGTAAATGAGAATACCCGCTCTTGTACAGGGCGGGTATTTTGTGTTTGAGATCAGAAGAAAATTCTTTCTTCGATATAGGACTTTACCTCGGTCAGCGGGATCCTTACCTGCTGCATGGAGTCGCGCTCGCGGACTGTTACGCAGCCGTCGGTTTCTGTGTCGAAATCGTAGGTCACGCAGAACGGTGTGCCGATCTCGTCCTGTCTGCGGTAACGCTTGCCGATAGCGCCTGCCTCGTCGAACTCAACGTGGAAGTGCTTTGCAAGCTCGTCATACAGCTCGCCTGCCTTGTCGCTGAGCTTCTTGGACAGGGGGAGTATCGCAGCCTTTACCGGAGCAAGCGCCGGGTGGAGGTGCATAACGGTGCGGCTGGTGCCGTCCTCAAGCTCCTCCTCGTCATAGGCGTCGCATACTACTGCGAGGAACAGACGCTCAACACCGAGGGACGGCTCGATAACGTAGGGGATATACTTCTCGTTGGTTTCGGGGTCGAAGTACTCAAGGCTCTTGCCGCTGGTCTTCATGTGCTGGGTGAGGTCGTAGTCGGTTCTGTCCGCAACGCCCCAGAGCTCGCCCCAGCCGAACGGGAACAGGAACTCAAAGTCGGTGGTCGCCTTTGAATAGAAGCAAAGCTCCTCCGGGCTGTGGTCGCGCAGGCGGATATTCTCCTCCTTTAAGCCGAGGGAGAGCAGGAAGTTCTTGCAGTAGCTGCGCCAGTACTCGAACCACTCAAGGTCTGTGCCGGGTTTGCAGAAGAATTCAAGCTCCATCTGCTCGAATTCGCGCACGCGGAAAATGAACTGTCCGGGAGTGATCTCGTTACGGAAAGATTTACCTACCTGAGCCACGCCGAAGGGCACTTTTTTACGGCTGGTGCGCTGGATATTTGCGAAATTCACGAAAATACCCTGTGCTGTTTCCGGACGGAGGTAGATCTCGTTCTTGCTGTCCTCGGTAACGCCCTGAAAGGTCTTGAACATCAGGTTGA
>CAMAGG010000097.1 GCA_945833805.1 uncultured Clostridia bacterium
AATCGCAACGGCTCTTAACCTTATACATTGTTATTAAATTGTTTCAAATCGGCTCGATATAGATAAATTGAGGTCAAAGTGCGGTCAAAATCTATGCCTAAGCCTTACAAATGGCTTTGTTATGCGGTTTGTTGAGGGGTTTGGTTTACTCCCACTCAATAGTGGCCGGTGGCTTACTTGTAATATCATATACAATCCGATTGATATTCTTAACCTCGTTGACGATCCTCACAGAAACCTTCTCCAACACATCGTAAGGGATTCTCGAGAAATCCGCGGTCATGAAGTCGCTTGTGGAAACTCCGCGCAGAGCCAGCGTGTAGTCGTAGGTTCTGCCGTCGCCCATGACGCCGACGGAGCGCATATTTGTCAGTACAGCGAAATACTGATTTATGCTGCGGTCAAGACCGGCGTTTGCGATTTCCTCGCGGAAAATAGCGTCTGCGTCCTGAAGCGTTGCGACCTTCTCCGGAGTAATGTCGCCGATGATACGGATAGCAAGTCCCGGACCGGGGAAAGGCTGCCGCCAAACCAGCTTTTCGTCCAGACCAAGAGTAGTTCCTAAAGCGCGAACCTCGTCCTTGAACAGCAGGCGCAGTGGTTCGATGATCTCCTTGAAGTCAACATAATCCGGCAGTCCGCCTACATTATGGTGGCTCTTGATAACTGCCGCGTCGCCAAGTCCGGATTCAATAACGTCAGGATAAATAGTACCCTGTACGAGATAATCAACCTTGCCAATCTTCTTCGCTTCTTCTTCAAATACCCGGATAAACTCCTCGCCGATTATCTTACGCTTTGCTTCCGGTTCGGTTACTCCAGCCAGCTTTCCGAGGAATCTCTCACCCGCATTCACGCGAACAAAATTAACTCCGCTGTCGGCAAATGCCGCTTCAACCTCATCGCCTTCGTTCTTTCTCATAAGACCGTGGTCAACAAAAATGCAGGTAAGCTGACTGCCGATAGCCTTCGCCAGCAGCTTGCAGGCAACCGAGCTGTCTACGCCGCCGGACAGAGCCAGCAGAGCCTTTCCGTCGCCGACCTTCGCACGAATGTCACGGATCGCGGTTTCAGCGTAACTCTCCATTGTCCAGTCGCCGCGGCAGCCGCAGACGTTATAAAGGAAGTTGCCCAGCATATCAAAGCCGCGTTCGGTATGATTTACCTCCGGGTGGAACTGTACGCCGTAGAACTTCTTCTCAACGTTCTGAATTGCCGCATAGGGGCATTTCGCAGTATGCGCACATACCTCAAAGCCAGCCGGCAGCTTCTTGATGTAGTCGTTGTGGCTCATCCAAGTGATAGTTGTCTTGTCGATATCCTTGAACAGCAGGGAAGAGGTGTCAACCTCGGTTTCCGTTCTGCCGAACTCCGACAGGGAACTGTCAACCGCCGTTCCTATCTCGCCGCCGAGGGAGTACGCCATGAACTGAACTCCATAGCATATTCCAAGCACCGGAACTCCGATCTCAAAAATCTCCTTAGGCATTCTGGGGGAATCGTCCAGATATACGCTGTTCGGACCGCCGGTGAAGATGATACCCTTAGGGTTCATCGCTTTGATTTCCTCTACCGGGGTCTTGTAGGACTTTACCTCGCAGTATATTTTGTGTTCTCTGACCCGGCGGGCGATAAGCTGATTGTACTGACCGCCGAAATCCAGAACAAGAACTAATTCGTGGGACATAATTACCTCCGAAAAATTAATGGTGGAACAGGCGAATTCCTGTGAATGCCATTGTGATTCCGTATTTGTTGCACACTTCAATTACATTGTCGTCACGGATTGAACCGCCGGGCTGTGCAATGTACTGAACACCGCTGCGGTGCGCTCTCTCAATGTTGTCGCCAAACGGGAAGAATGCGTCAGAACCGAGAGAAACTCCCTTCATTGTATCCAGCCATGCACGCTTTTCCTCGCGGGTGAATACCTCAGGCTTGACCTTGAAGAATTTCTGCCATTCGCCCTCGGCAAGCACGTCCATATAATCCTCGCCGATATACAGATCAATGGTATTGTCGCGGTCTGCACGGCGGATATCGTCAACGAACTGGAGATTCATTACCTGCGGGGACTGACGGAGATACCAGTTGTCTGCCTTTGTTCCCGCAAGACGTGTGCAGTGAATACGGGACTGCTGACCCGCGCCGATACCGATAGCCTGACCGCCGCAGGCATACGCAACAGAGTTAGACTGGGTGTATTTCAGCGTGATAAGCGCGATCGCAAGGTCATGCTTTGCGCTTTCCGGCAGATCCTTTGCTTCGGTGGGAATATTCGCGAACAGCTCGTCGTTGATGACAAGCTCATTGCGTCCCTGCTCAAAGGTAATTCCGTATACCTGCTTGCGCTCGATAGGCTCAGGAACATAGTCCGGGTCTATCTTGATGATGTTGTATGTGCCTTTTCTCTTGGACTTGAGTATCTCCAGCGCCTCCGGCTCGTAACCGGGAGCGATAACGCCGTCGGAAACCTCTCTCTGGATAATTCTTGCAGTGGGAACATCGCACACATCAGACAGTGCGATGAAGTCGCCGTAGCTGCTCATGCGGTCAGCGCCTCTTGCCCTTGCGTAAGCGCAGGCGAGGGGAGAAAGTTCTCCTAGATCGTCCACCCAGTAGATCTTTGCGAGGGTTTCAGTCAGCGGAAGTCCGATAGCCGCGCCCGCCGGGGAAACGTGCTTGAAGCTGGTCGCAGCAGGATAGCCGGTCGCAGCCTTCAGTTCCTTGACAAGCTGCCAGCCGTTGAATGCGTCCATAAAGTTGATGTAGCCGGGTCTGCCGTTCAGTACCTCAATGGGGAGGTCTGCGCCGTTCGCCATAAAAATGCGAGAGGGCTTCTGGTTGGGGTTGCAACCGTATTTGAGTTCCAGTTCGTTCATAATATCTCCTTTTTAAACATTTTTATTTACAATTCTGCTTTCGTATTTTCCGGTTTCAATGTCGATATATCTCACGAACAGGGAAACCTTGTTGTCTGCATTGAGGTTAGTCCACAGGAAATCTGTGAATTTGTCGATATCCATATCCGGAATGATAACGTTCTTCGGCTCGCCCTCGAAGCTTGGAAGTCTGCGAACGCCATTCTGCTCGATCTCGTCGCCTGCATAAGTGTGGATAAAGCTGCCCTTGCCGGAGAGGGGATTGCTGTAAGCGTAGGAATATCTGCGGCAGGAAGAACCGTCGCCGTCAGCGGACTTCAGAATGGACATTGCATAATTCATATCGCCGTTTTCAAGGTGGATTATGCCGGAAATTCTGGGGGTGTAGTTGGGCTTGTCGTCCTCAAATTCACGGGTGCGCAGCGACTGCTCAAAGGTCATCTGCTTGTCCATAAGCTCGTAGATAGTGTCCGTCTGGTCGCCGTTGGTGACAATGGTCTTGTTGCCGAGAACTCTCACCGGAGCGTAAATAATGAGGTGCGGATCAACCATTTTTGACGGGTCGAACGCCTGTGTGCGAATACCCTCGCCGTCCTCAACGAATACGCGGTTGCGGCTGTTCTCGCTTCTTCCCATGATGAAGTAAGCTGTTACCGCTTTCTTACCGTCAGCGGACTTGCCGATGATGATTCCTCTGCCGTGATAGGCAAGTGAGTTCAGTTCCTTGTCAAGCTCAATGTAGTTCATATTCATTTCCTTTCAGAATTTTCCTGCATAACAGGTGGTAGTATAGCTAACGGAAACCTTTCCGTATTTCTGATACCTGTCGAAAAGCGCTCTCAGCTCTGTAACGAATGCGGAGTAATTCTCATCATTTTCTCGTGGAGCATAAGAGCGGGAAAGAGAATCGCCAATGAAATGTTCCCTCGTCATCATGACGGGATTTTCCATCTGGAACACCTCCACAGAGGTGAAATATTCGTTCCGCAAAAACCGGTCGCCCTCCTCGGCAGATCTTATTCCAACATGACCCCGTGTGCCGAAAAGAGGGCAGTATTTCCGACAAATTTCTTCGCGCTCCGGCATGATACCGCCCTGAAAGCGGCTGTTGAAGATTATTGCCAGCCTCCCGTCGGGGGTGAGCAGCCGCTTACATTCCTCGCGGAACTTTTCTTCGTCAAACCAATGAAACGCCTGCGCCGCGGTGATAAGTCCGAAGCTGTGTGAGGGAAGCCCTGTGTCCTCGGCGGAATTGGTGAAGATTTCCGCTTTTCCATTGACGGTGCGGGCAAGCTCACGGCACATATCAAGGTTCGGCTCTACCGCAGTCACCCGCCAAGGCTTCGCCAGAAGCTTTTCTGTGAATTTCCCGGTTCCCGCGCCTATGTCCGCGACCGCGTCGGCTTTGGTGAGGTTATACAGCCTGTCCACCAGCACAGCGGGGTAGGAGGGGCGGTATTTCGCGTAATATCCGGCTTTCCCGGTAAATTTTTCTTCGTTCATAGTTACTGTCCTTGAATGATCTCCGTAGGGAGATGTTCCCGAATGCTTCGCCACTCAATAGTAATTATATCCGGTTAATGTAATTTTCTTCTCCTGGGTAACTTTCCCATGGGCTGCACCCGATATATTCCCCGACATACACCGGCTCTCCGTCATTAACTGCCCATTCCAGACCCTCGGCGGGGTCGTCCGGGTCGAGGTCGCAGTTTAATTCCACCACAAATGCTGGCGGGGTGTCCTCCTCGGTCAGCAGCTTCGACGTTTGTATCACCAGACAGACAGGTACGACGAATTTCAGAATATCCCGCACGGGGGAGCCGTCAGTAAATTCATACCCGCTTTCCTCATCGTACAGACCGTCCCCCGCAGCGTGTTCCAGCGCGTATGCGGCGGTGGCGCGGAGCAGTTTCCTGAGCAGCTCATCGCTCATATTTAGGAATGATGCCGCACAGAGCTGAACATAATCCTCGCTGCCGTCACGGGCGCTTACTGCCATTTCATATTCCGAAAGGGGAGTGCTTATCGTGCCTTCCCAACCGTATTGAGTCAGGTGCAGATCATATACAGGAGGATGAAAACTGTCAATAATGTTGCCCATAGGTTCACTCCATATCAGAAATCAGTCGTCGATAACCGTAACTCCGTTTTCCACTTTTATCTTATCCTGACAAAACAGTGAAACCGCCTTCGGAAGTATTTTCCACTCCGCCTGCTCCATAATGCGGCGCTGAAGCGTTTCGGGAGTATCACCGTTCATAACCTCGACCGCTTTCTGAAGAATTATCGGCCCTGCGTCGCACTCAGAGGTCACGAAATGAACCGTTGCTCCGGAAACCTTTACGCCCTTTGCCAGAGCCGCCTCATGGACATGAAGTCCGTAAAAGCCCTTGCCGCAGAAGCTGGGAATGAGCGCCGGGTGTACGTTTATCATCTTATTCGGGAATGCGTCGCAGACCTGCTCGTCAAGTATCGTCATAAGTCCTGCGTAAACCACAAGATCTGCCTTTTCTTCAAGAAGCGCGTCCCGCATTGCGCGGCTGTAAGCTGCCACGTCCGGGAATTCCTTCCGGACAAGGACGCGGGTCTTTATCCCGTTGTTTTTGGCGCGTTCAAGTGCATAGGCGTCCGGCTTTGAAGCGATAACGCAGGTGATTTTGCCGCCGATGATCTCGCCGCGCTTTTCCGCGTCGATAAGCGCCTGTAAATTTGTGCCGCCGCCGGACACGAGGACAACGATATTCTTCATGGATTCTCCTTTTATCTATTGGTCACCTCTAAAAAACCATAGTGCCTCAGATGCGCAGTCAGTTTTTTCGTCATATTGTACAAATTGAGAGCAGGCGGGCTGGTGTCCGTCAAGCGAAATACAGGCAGATGAGGTGCTAAGGCGTCAGACGGTAGTTTTTAGAGGTGACCTATTATTCTTTCCGGTTGATCTCTATGTTGGAATAGCTTTTTTCAGTGCGGTAATCCGGAGCATCAACTGATGCCATAGGCGCTTTGAATTACTTCCCCTGTACGGAATACTGCCTGATTATAAGCAGTATTCCGATTATTGGGAGATTATGTGAAGCAGTGAGTTTATTCTATAATTACTCCATCATTTCCGGAAATCGTTTCACCGATAACAAATGCGTTTTCTCCGTTCTGCTTTAGTATTTCAACAGCCTTGTCAGCGTCTGCCTTGTCAACGACCATCATCATTCCGATACCCATGTTAAAGGTATTGTACATATCATGCTCCGGAATATTTCCGGCCTGCTGGAGCAGCTTGAAGATCGCCGGAACTTCATAGCTGTTCTTGCTGATCTTTGCTGTAATTCCGTCCGGGAGCGCGCGGGGAATATTCTCGTAGAAGCCGCCGCCGGTGATATGGCTTATGGATTTAACGTTGAGCTTGGAGATTACCTCCAGAACAGGCTTTACATATATTCTGGTAGGTGTGAGCAGGGCTTCGCCGAGGGAAGTGCCAAGCTCAGGGTAGAAAGTCTTGAGGTTCTGTTCGTTTACGTTGAACACCTTTCTGACCAGAGAGAATCCGTTTGAGTGTACTCCGCTGGATGCAATACCGATGATAGCGTCGCCGGGCTTTACCGAGGAGGAGTCGAGGATCTTGTCCTTGTCAACGATACCGGTGCTGTAACCTGCGATATCGTATTCGTCCTCAGCCATCATTCCGGGGTGCTCCGCAGTTTCTCCACCAACAAGTGCGCAGCCTGCCATTACGCAGCCGTCAGCAACTCCCTTTACGATCTCTGCGACCTTTTCAGGAACGTTCTTTCCGATAGCGATGTAATCGAGGAAGAAAAGGGGCTTTGCGCCGCAGCAGATTATATCGTTGACGCACATTGCAACTGCGTCAATGCCAATAGTATCATGCTTGTTCAGAAGCATTGCGATCTTGAGCTTTGTGCCAACTCCGTCGGTGCCGCTTACGAGCACAGGGTTCTTCATTCCTGTCATATCCAGAGCGAACAGACCGCCGAAGCCGCCTATTCCGGAAATGCAGCCGGGTGTGGTGGTTCTGGCAACGTGTTCTTTCATAAGACGGACTGCTTCATATCCTGCGGTAACGTCAACGCCCGCTGCCTTGTAGCTTTCGCTGTAACTTTTCATTTTTCTGCCCTTTCATGTCGTTATAATCAAGTCCTCTGAACATCATGCAGGTTCAGCCCGCATGGCTGTCATTCGTCGAACTTCATTTCAAATTTGTCCTTAGGTATCTCATCGGGAACTTCGATCGGATATTTTCCGGTGAAGCAGCCTGTGCAGAAGCCACAGCCCGCGTTCTCGGCGATCTTTACTACGCTGTCGGTGCTTAAAAAGCCCAGCGAGTCAACTCCGATGATCTTTGCGATCTCCTCAACGGAGTGCTTGTTTGCGATAAGGTTTTCCTTGTTGTCGATGTCAGTTCCGAAGAAGCATTCGCTGATGAACGGCGGCGAGGAAATCCTCATGTGGATCTCCTTTGCGCCGGCATGGCGGAGCAGCTTCACGACCTTTGCGGAGGTAGTGCCTCTGACAATACTGTCGTCGATAAGCACAACACGCTTGCCCTTTACCACGTCGGTAACTGCGTTCAGCTTTATCCTTACGGAATTTTCGCGCATACCCTGCGTCGGCTGAATAAACGTTCTTCCGATGTAACGGTTCTTGACAAATCCCACTCCGTAGGGAATACCGCTCTGCTGCGCAAATCCCAGCGCCGCGTCAAGTCCGCTGTCCGGACAGCCGATGACCACGTCCGCCTGTACCGGGTGCTCAAGCGCAAGGTAATGCCCGGCGCGAAGCCTTGCACGATGAACGCTTGCTCCCTCGATAACAGAATCGGGACGCGCGAAATAAATGAACTCAAATACGCACATGGAGCTTTTCTGACCGCAGTGGGTCTTGATGCTCTCAATGCCGTTCTCGTCTATTACGATGATCTCGCCCGGCTCGACGTCACGGACGAACTCTGCGCCGATGCTGTCCAGAGCGCAGCTCTCAGACGCAAATACATAGCCTGCGTCGTCCGGAAGTCTTCCCAGACACAGCGGACGGAAACCCTGAGGGTCCCGCGCCGCGATAAGCTTTTTCGGCGACATTATGACAAGGGAATATGCTCCCTTAATTTTATACATAGCCTTTTCCACTGCTTTCTGAATTGAAGCGGTTTCAAGGCGAGCCTCGGTAATTGCGTAGGAAATGACCTCTGTATCGCTTGTGCTGTGGAATATCGCTCCTTTCAGCTCATACTGCCGACGCAGCTCAAGCGCGTTGATAAGGTTGCCGTTGTGGGCGATGGCAAGCGCGCCCTTTACATGGCGGACTGTCATCGGCTGGCAGTTGGCAGTGTTGACGTTTCCGGTGGTGGAGTAACGGACGTGTCCCACCGCGATCTTACCCTGACCGAACTCGGCAAGGGTGCGCTCCGAGAACACCTCGTTCACAAGCCCCAGACCCTTGTGGGTCTTGAAAACTCCCCGGTCGTTCACTACTATTCCACAGCTTTCCTGACCTCTGTGCTGAAGTGCGTACAGTCCGAAATAAGCTGAGTGCGCCACATCGGTCGGCGTGTTGGTGTAAATTCCGAACACACCGCATTCCTCGTGTATATTACCTGACAAAGATATCATTCCTTTCCGTTCCAGCAGTAGCTGCAAAGCCCGCTTTCAGGAAGTCCGACAGCCTTTACCGTGCCCTCCAGCGACTGGAATTCCAGCGAGGTGAGCTTAAGCCGGCGGCATATTTCAGCCCTCAGCCGCTTACCGCGCTCTGTGTTCGTGTCGCTGTATTCGGCGATATACTTAACGCCCTCGTCGCCTTCAAATTCGTGAATTATCCGGCGGGCGATAAGATCCATTTCCGAGTTGCTGCGGGAGAAGTTCAGGTACTTGCAGCCGTACATTATCGGCGGACAGGCTGAACGCATATGAACCTCCTTAGCGCCGTTGGCGTAAAGGAATTCCACAGTTTCCCGAAGCTGAGTGCCTCTTACTATGCTGTCGTCAACAAACAGGAGCTTTTTCCCCTCGATAAGCTCATGAACGGGGATAAGCTTCATCTTTGCAACCTTGTTCCTCATGGACTGGCTCTGGGGCATAAAGCTCCTCGGCCATGTGGGGGTATACTTTATAAATGGACGCGCGAAAGGAATTCCGCTGCGGTTTGCATAGCCTATTGCGTGAGGGATTCCGGAGTCCGGAACGCCGCAGATGAAGTCAACGTCCGGCAGAGTGCCGTTCTTTATGTCGTGTTCCGCCATTATCTCGCCGTTTCTAGTGCGCATCGTTTCCACCGTGACTCCCTCGTAAACCGAGTTAGGATAGCCATAATAAGTCCACAGGAAGGTGCAGATGTTGAGATTTTTCTGACAGCCCTCGCTGAGAACCTCGGCTTTCTTGGTGGTGATCTTCACGATCTCTCCCGGAATCATTTCCCGGTAGATATCATATCCCAGCTTCTGGAAAGCAAAGCTCTCAAAGGAAACGCAGTAGCCATCGTCCCGTCTGCCGATGATTATAGGGAGTCTGCCGTTTTTGTCACGCGCCGCGATGATTCCGTCCTCGGTGAGGATAAGCAGGGACATTGTACCCTTGATCTTTTCCTGCGCGTAGCGGATTCCCTCGGTGAGGGAATTCTTCTGCGCGATGAGAGCGCCGATGAGCGCGGAGGAATTGACCTTGCCGCTGCTCATTGCCTCAAAGCTGGCGTGAGAGGTGCTGAGAAGCTCCTCGCAAAGCTCGTCCGCGTTGTTTATTATTCCGATGTTGCACACCGCGTATGTTCCGAGCCTTGATCTGAGGAGGATAGGCTGCGGGTCAGTGTCGCTTATGCTGCCTATGCAGAGGTTTCCCTCCATTCCCTCGACATCGTTCTCAAATTTGGTGCGGAACGGCGAATTCTCAATGCTGTGAATGCTTCTCTGGAAGCCCTTTTCAGGAGAGTAAGCAGTCATGCCGCCTCTGCGAGTCCCGAGATGTGAATGATAGTCAGTGCCGAAAAATACATCGCTAATGCAATTGTTTTCAGATGCTGCTCCAAAAAAACCGCCCATATAAAGTTATACCGCCTTTTCTCTGTCCAGTCCGGAGAATATCCGAACCGGTAATATCCCGTTCTCTTTTTTATAAATCAGTTATTCACCGAAAATACGGCGCATGATCTCCTGATATGCGTCCTCAACTCCGCCCATATCTCTGCGGAAGCGATCCTTGTCCAGCTTCTCGTGAGTGGTGGAA
>CAMAGG010000098.1 GCA_945833805.1 uncultured Clostridia bacterium
GTAATGCTTGAAAAAAACGTGAAATTATTGTATAATTATATAGAGTATTATTGAAACAAGCGATAATACTGTGTAATCTGGCTCAAAGGGTGATTTTTGATGAACGTATATATGGCTCGGCAGCCGATCTTTGACACGGAGAACCATGTTTACGGATATGAACTGCTGTACCGCAGCAACGGAAAACAGAATGAATACAACGGCGTTGATGGTGACGAATCCACCGCCGATGTCGTTACCAATGCCTTTTTTGGACTGAATATAAAAGATATAATCGGCGGGAGCAAGGCTTTCATTAATTTCACTTCAAATCTGCTAAAGCGCGGTGTTCCGAAAATGATCTCTCCTGATCTGGTCGTTGTTGAGGTACTGGAAAACCTGATGATGGACGATCAGCTCCTCGGCGCTTGTCAGGAGCTTAAGGAGCGCGGGTATACCCTTGCGCTGGACGATTTTGAGTACGATCATAGTTACAGCGAGCTTTTTGAGCTGGGGGACATCGTAAAGATAGACTTCCGCACATCGCAGAAATCAATTGAGGAAACCGCATATATCTGCCGCTACTGCAACAAGCTTATGCTGGCGGAGAAGATAGAGTCGCAGGAGGAATGTGAGTACGCAAAGCGGCTTGGGTGCAGCTTTATGCAGGGTTATTTCTTTGCGAAGCCAACTATCATGTCAAAGAGCAGTCTTACTCCGCTTCCGCTCAATCTGATGCGGGTAATGCAGCTCGTTTCACAGCCGGAGACGGAATTCAGCGACATTGTGGACGTTATTTCCTGCGATACGGCAATGTGCCAGCGGCTTCTGCGGCTGATCAATTCTGTGTACTTCGGCGTAAGGAACAGGGTAAGCTCAATAAGTCAGGCACTGGTAATTCTGGGACTTGATTACCTGAGAGAATGGATATATCTCATGGGAATGCAGCGTATCACCCACATTGATAATGTCGAGGTGATGCGGCTGTCGCTGCTGCTCGCCAAGTTCTGCAAGCGGTTGGCGCTCATGGTGCCGCAGACGCAGTCCGAAGCGGATTCCTTCTACCTCATGGGTCTGCTTTCAATGGTGACCTACGGCGGCGAACGCGCACTGGCGCAGGCTCTGGAGGAGTTCCCGTTGACGCAGGAGATAAAGAATGGACTTATGGGCAGGGGCGGCATTTACAGTGATATTTTCGACCTTGCTTATTCATACGAAAAGGGCGACTGGGAAACGGTCGATAAATATGCTGAGAAATATCATCTGGACAGCTCAAAGATATCGGAGGCGTTTGTCCAGTGCGTAAAGGAAGCGGAGAAAGTACGTCTGATGTGATGATATCCGCTGAGAGGGACATATAATGGCATTTTTTCTTGATGAGATAGATAGCTGCCTGTGGGATCATCTGCGGCAGACAGAGAAAAAAATCGTGCTTTATGGCATGGGGGACGGCGCGGAGAAGATAAAAGCCGTGCTGGACGAAATAGGAGTTCCGACCGCTGACGTAATGGCGAGCGATGAGTTCGTCAGGGGTCACAGCTTCATGGGATACCGCGTCAAGAAGCTGTCGGAGATAGAGCAGCTTTACGGAGATGATTTCATTATTCTGGTGTGCTTCGGCAGTCAGCTTCCGGAGGTCATGGAGCATATTTATGCGGTTGCTCAGAAGCACGAGCTGTATGCGCCGAATGTCCCGGTGGTGGGGGACGGACTTTTCACGCTAGACTATGCAAAAGAGCACCGGGCGGAGCTGGAAAAGGTATATTTAATGCTGGCGGACGAGCAGTCAAAGCTGGTGTTTGAGAATGTGATAAAGTACAAGCTGAGCGGAAGGCTTGATCTTCTCAGGTCATGCGAAACTCCGCGGGAGGAAATGTTCGACCTGCTTCAGATCGGCGGGGAGGAAACCTATGTTGATCTCGGCGCATACAACGGCGACACTATTGTAGAATTCCTGAATGAAACGGGAATGAACTTCCGGAAGATCTACGCTATGGAGCCTGACCACAAGAATTACATCAAGCTGAAGCGCAGGCTTTACATGATAGGTTCGGGGCTGCTGGAGGCGTACAATGCCGGCGCGTGGGACTGTGAAACCACGATGAGGTTCAGCCTGCGGGCGGGCAGAAGTTCAAAGGTGGATAACGCTGAACCGGCGAGGACGAATAATCCCGCGAGATACCGTGAGATCAGCATGATGAGCGTAGATCATATACTTCGGGGAGATGCCGCGACATTTATCAAATATGACGTGGAGGGAAGCGAGCAAAAGGCTATCGATGGCTCACGTCAGACTATTTCGGCGCACCGTCCGAAGCTGTCTGTGGCGCTTTATCACCGAAATGAGGATATGTTCGCCATTCCCTTGCAGCTTGCAGCCATAAACAAAAAATACAGGTTTTATCTGAGGCATCACCCGTATATCCCGGACTGGGACACGAATTTATACTGCATTTGAGGTTAGTCTATGAAAATTGTTATTGGAATAGTGCTTATCGCGCTGGTGCTTCTCGCGCTTATCGCATATCTTGTTCTTATGATGAATGCGCGGGAGATGATCTTCTGCGGGGACATAAAAAACGAGGGCGGTACTTCCGCGTCAGTGACGAGGGTTTATACTACTGATCTCAGCGCAAACGAAACTTTGTCGGAGATCATAATTAAAATGAACGAGGCAGAAACCGAAACGCTGGAGATATCGGAGATCACGGAGGTTCTGGCTCAGTATCAGAATATAATCTATGCACCAGTGTTCAATATTTCTGTATCGCAGGTGGACAGCTCCACATTCATAATCGACGGCAGCGTGTACAACGGACTTACCGAGAACGGGGAAGCGGCAGAAACGGATTACCGCTACCAGAATATGCAGCTTAACACTGTGGTGACTAACGGAAGGATCATTGCCGCCCAGAATGTCTATGACGAGGACGAGCAGCAGGAGGAAGAGGAGGACAGAGTTTTCACCGAGCGCCAGAAGGTCATTGAACCGCTGGTGACCGGGGCGGATTCCGAGGCGGCTTTCGCGCTTCAGGATCGCAGCAGCTTCAGGGTGATAGTGAACAGCTCTGAATTCCTGGAAATGCCGTCGGTAACATTTGTTTTCGTGTTCAATGTTGACGCTTTAAATCCGCTGGATTTCACGTCCATATCCAACGATTCGCTGGCGATCAATATGCAGATCGCGTTTGATGAAAACGGAAATCTTACGCCGTCCTATGAACTGATAAAGACTATCACTGCTGAAGAACAATAAACAAGAAAGGGCTGCCGAAGAAATTCAGGCAGCCCTTTCTTGTATAAGCGATTTTGCCGACTCCTCGCGCGTCTGCGAGAGGCTATTTCGTTCTGCACCTTACGGAATAATCCAAATCTGATCCGCGCCGGGGAATGCGGAAAAGTTTATCCATGTTCCGCTCTGCAAAACTGCCACTTCATCTTTCTGTAACACCAGAAGAACAGCGGGATAAGAAAACAGTCCGCGAATATCCATGCCGCAGGATTTGCGAAGCACACCGCATTAAATCCGAGAACCGGAACAAGGCAGAGCGCTACGATACCCCGCGCGACCATTTCAAAAACTCCCGCAAAAATGGCGATCTGCGAAAATCCCATTCCCTGTATAAGAAACCGGACGATATTCACAAAGGCAAGCGGAATATAAAATGCTCCGTTTATCAGCAGGAACTGCCGCGCGAGATCAAGTATTTCCTCAATGCTGCCGCCATTTGTATCGTTAATGAACAGCATTGTGATACTGCGCCCGGCGAAAATAATTATCAGAAATCCTATCACGGAGTAGCAGATGCCGAGCAGAGAGCAGGCGGCAAGTCCCTTTTTCACCCGATCCACTTTACCCGCGCCGATGTTCTGACCGCCGTAGGTAGCCATAGTGCTTCCCATTGCGTCAAAGGGACAGCAGAGAAGCTGGCTGACCTTGCTCCCGGCGGTGACTGCGGCAACGTAGGTAGAGCCAAGTCCGTTCACGGCGGTCTGAATAAGGATCGAGCCTATCGCGGTGATCGAATATTGCAGTCCCATTGGGATACCAACTCCACACAGCCTCCCTATATAATACTTGTCCGGACGGAGATCTGACCTTCTCAGCCGGAGGATATCAAAGCGCTTTATCATATACACAAGGCAGAGAATACCGGATACCAGCTGAGAGATCACCGTTGCCCAGCCCGCGCCGGAAACTCCCATATTCAGCACCACGATCATGAAAACATCAAGCCCGACGTTCAGCAGACTTGATATGATAAGAAAGTACAGCGGGGTCTTGGAGTCGCCGACGGAGCGTATTATACCGGACAGAATGTTATACAGGAACGTAACAGGGATACCGAGAAATATCACGAAAATATAGTCGTATGCCTGCCGGAATACGTCGTCTGGCGTGTCCATCCATGTGAGGATATTTGAACAGAGAAGGCAGGTCGCCGTGGTGAGTACTACGGCGAAAATCACCGCGAGCCATATTGTATTTCCGACATATCTCCTCATGGCTTCAAGATCCTTAGAGCCGAACTGCTGCGCCACGGGGATCGCGAATCCGATACATACTCCCTGCACAAATCCCAGAACAAGGAAGTTTATCGAGCCTGTCGAGCCTACCCCGGCAAGCGCGTCAATTCCGAGGAACTGACCTACTATCGCGGTATCCACCATATTATAGAACTGCTGAAACAGCATTCCGAGAAGCAGCGGCAGCATAAATCCGAGAATAAGCTTCATCGGCGAGCCGGTGGTCAGATCCTTTACTGTACTTTTTGCCATGCTTTTACCCTTTCCTTAAATGTATCATCAGCCGGAATACCCGGCGTTTCCTCTGTTCAAAGACAAAAGTTATTATACAGTAACTCAGGGTATTATTCAAGTGGTGAAATGCCCAATAATTATGAAATCGATAAAGGAATTATGCAAATTATTCACAAAAACTTCTACTGTAATTTGTTGCATTTTCACAGTGATGTTACAAATACTCACGCGGCTGAATTTGATACGCTACGCTTTAATCAGCGTGTCCCAAGAATTTTCAGATATTCGATTATGTTCATAAAATACTCCAAATTATGCGAAAATTCCGGGAGCATATCCGCCCCCGGAACATTACTATTTACTTAGCCGCCGAATACTGAGCCGGAAGTCCCCTGCGCCAGTTCTCCATGAACCTCCGGAATCCTTCAGCGCCCTCTGCGTCAGGAGCCTCGGTAATTACTGGCATTCCGCTGAACACTCGTTCTTCAAGGAACTGCGGCAGGGTAAGACCTGTATCCTGCTCCATGAACGCTGCCAGCAGAGCCATGCCCCATGCGCCGCCCTCTCCGGCGGTGGTCATTACGGAAACTTCTGCGTTGAGCGCGTTGGCAAGCAGCTTCTGCGCCGCTCCCGGAACCTTGAACAGTCCGCCGTGTCCGGTGATCCTGCCGACCTTTACCTGCTCCTTTTCCGTCAGAATTTCCATTCCCACGGCTAGGGCGGCAAACGCGGAATTCAGCTCTGCCCGCATGAAGTTTGCCAGACTCCATTCTCCCTCCGGGCTGCGGAAATACATAGGTCTGCCGCTTTCCGCTCCCGCCACTGGTTCTCCGGACAGAAAGTTGTATGCGACTACTCCTCCGCAGTCCGCAGCTCCGGTCATCGCGTGGCGGTACAGCTTTTCGTAAAGTTCGGATTTGTCAAGCTTTGCGCCGGCAAGCTCTGCAAACTCCCCGAAAGCCTTTACCCACGCGTCCAGTTCTGAGCAGCAGTTGTTGCAATGCACCATAGCCACCGGGCTGCCGTCCGGAGTTGCTACCATGTCTATCTCCGGGTACATTCCGTCAAGCGGCTTGTCCAGCACAAGCATTGAGAATATCGACGTCCCTGCGGAAACGTTGCCTGTGACTTGCTTTACGCTGTTTGTCGCGACCATGCCTGTTCCAGCGTCGCCCTCCGGGGGACAAAGCGGAACACCGGGCTTGAGGTTTCCTGTCGGGTCGAGCAGCTTCGCTCCGGCTTCGGTGAGAACTGCTCCGCGGCTTCCCGCCGGTTTAACCTCCGGCAGGATATCTGCAATGTCCCAGCCAAAACCATACGGCTTCACAAGCTGCCGGAACTTTTCCAGCATATCTCCGTCATAGCTGTCCGCGCCGCTTATCGGGAACATTCCCGCCGCCTCTCCTGAGCCAGCCTCGTGCCGCCCGGTGAGCAGATAATGAACATACACCGCCAGCGTGTCCAGTCGATCGATCTCGGCAACATGCGGCTCTTTCTGCAATATCGCGTGATACAGGTGAGCAATGCTCCACCGCTGCGGGATATTGAAGCCGAACAGCTTTGTAAGCTCCTCCGCCGCTTTTCCGGTAAAGGTATTTCTCCATGTGCGGAACGGCGCAAGCAGCTTTCCGTCCTTGTCAAAGGCAAGATAGCCGTGCATCATCGCGGAGATACCCATTGCGGAAAGCTCCGTCAGCGGCTCGCCGGATTTACGGGAATAATCCTCTGCCATTGCCGCGTAGCTTCCCTGCAATCCGGAGATAATTTCTTCCTGAGAGTACGTCCAGCAGCCGTCGATCAGACTGTTCTGCCAGTCGTAAGCTCCGGAGGATATCACTGCGTGATTTTCGTCGGTAAGAACCGCTTTTATTCTGGTCGAGCCGAATTCAATTCCGAGATATTTTTTCATACGCACCTCAGTCGCAGTAACCGAACGCCATTACGAAATACGCGACTTTGTCGCCGCTCTCTACCCGGATCTCGACCTCGTGCTCTGCGCTTTCGTCGTTGTCTATCAGATAAGCTGTGACAGGGTTGTTCCAGCCGTCGGACATATTAGACTCAACGGACTTGACTTTTTCACCGTCAACGTAGATATCCGCCGTGCCGTAGGTGGCGCTGTCGTTTGCCTTGAATACCATTTCAAGAACGCTGCAATTGAGACTGAACTTAATTGAGCCGCCGTCGCCGCTCTTGTACAGCCAGCCGTTCGGGAAGGAAGCGTGAGTTTCGTAAGGCGTGAAGTTATTAAGCTCAACATTTGTCATGGTTTTACTGTCCATGTAGTGCATATCAGCATATTTTCCGCTGTATACCGGGTCGGGGAGGTTCTTGTCCACTGTGCCGGTGTTCTCGGAGATCACCGGAATGACCTTATTGTAATAATTCGCGACAAAATCTCTTATGCAGGAATGACCGTAGGCATTCGGGTGGGATTCATCGTCCGAATACTGCTCCCATGTCATTCTTCCCGCTTCGATCTCGGCGTAAACGCTGTCCGGAACGCTGATCATCGGCAGACCGTAGTTCTCACCGATCTGCGACATGTGCTCCTGACAGGTGTAGCCGTTCTTCAGAACAGTGAACAGCAGAACGACTGCAATATCCTTATCCTGAGTGAGCAGAGTGCGCACAAGGCTTTCGTATGCGTTCTTGTATTCCGGCTCCTGACCGTCGTTTACCGCGAATTCCACGAAAACTATATCCGGGTCGGAGGACAGAACGTCCCGTTCAAGTCTGAGATTTCCAAGCAGAGAGGGAGTGCCGCTGATACCGGCATTGACTCCGGTCACAGTGCTTTCCGGGAACTGTTCCTGAAGCCAGTCGGTGCAGATCTTTGCGTAGAATTCAGTTGTACCCGCATTGTAGCCCTCGGTGATAGAGCCGCCTATGTAAGCAACGGTGATATCCTCGCCATTCTGTGCTCTCTGAAACACGTTTGCCATTCTGGTCATATCGCCTGTCGAAAGCAGAGAGCGGTCTACCATTTTCTCGTAGTCGGTGCGGGTGTCGTCTGCTTCCTCAGATTCAGATTCGGGATCTGCTTCAGATTCCTGCTGAGATTCTTCTGCGTCTGAAGAAGCGCTTTCTGCAGCTGACTCTTCTGATACTGCGGAGCTGTCTGTTTCCGCCTGTGAGCTGCTTTCGCCGCTCTGGCTGGAATTACCCCCGGAGCAAGCTGTTGCCGTCAGCAGCACTGCCGCTGCAAGAAATACTGATAAAAGCTTTTTCATGTTATTCTCTCCATAATCTTGTATAATTGCGGCAATCCGCTCCCAACGGCTGCCTGCTTCTTTAATTATATTCTATTACCGGCGGCTTGTCAATAGTTGGACGGAAAAATCGTGGCTTATATTCAGCGTTTCTGTATAGGTCATGGATCTGCTGCATTAGGAGCATTTTCATCTTTTTAGGCGGGATTGTCAACTTTTTAAAAAATAATAGTTGACAATTTTGGCGTTCTGTGCTATAATCTTAATGTTATTAAAGATTAGAAAGAAGGTATATCATGATTTCTGAACCACAAATGAATGAGAATATGAATATTTCCCGTGAAGAGGCAATTGAGATTCTTAATACTCCGGATGAGCAGTTGGAAGAGCTTATTGCACGCGCAGAAAAGCTTCGCAGAAAATATAAAGGCAATCATGTCAGTGTTCATATTTTAACAAATGCACGCAGCGGCAATTGTTCTCAGGATTGTGCTTACTGCGCTCAATCTTGTCGTTCAAAAGCAGAAATTGACAAGTATAAATGGGTATCTGACGATAAACTTTATGGGCACAATGATCTGGTAGAAAAATATCACCTGTCCCGCCACTGTATAGGTCTTAGCGGAATGAAATTCACAGATGAGGAAATTGAGGAACTCGCAAAGCGTATACGTATTATGAAAGAAAAATGCGAGCACCTTTGCTGTTCCATAGGATTTCTGACGGAAAAACAGGCACGAATTCTTAAAGAGGCAGGACTTGACCGGATAAATCACAATCTGAACAGCAGCCGTTCTTATTACAGTCATATTTGCACTACACATACATTTCAGCAGCGTATAGATAACATACGTATGCTGCAAAGGCTCGGATTTGAAATATGCAGCGGCGGCATTATCGGTATGGGAGAGAGCAAGGAAGATGTTGTTGATATGCTTCTTGAACTGCGTGAAATTCAGCCTGAAGCGCTTCCGATCAACTTCCTGCTTCCGATTCCGGGCACTCCGCTTGAAAATGCAGATACTTCAGGGCTTACAACTTCTTACTGTATGAAAGTATTATGTCTTGCAAGACTTCTTGTACCCAAGTCCGATATTCGCTGTGCTGCAGGACGTGAAGTTTATTTCAAGGGGGAAGAAAAGAGGCTTCTCCGTGTAATTGATTCAATTTTTGCCTCAGGCTATCTTACCGCAGGAGGACAAGGAATTGAAGATACGATCAAGGCTATCACTGATGCAGGATTTACTTGTGAAATCGAATCAGTATGAAAATAATTAAAGGTCACCTCTAAAAACCACCGTCTAACGCCTTAGCACCTCATCTGCTTGCATATTTCTAGTTTGGCGCAAAATATCACATAGTGCTTTCTGGCGATGTTTCATGTTGCGCCAAACCTGCATATTGCACAAATTTCGCTTGACGGGCGTGTCTCCCCCGGTGGGGGAGGTGGCACGGAGTGCCAGAGGGGTTGACCGACAGACCAGCCCGCCTGCGCTCAATTTGGACAATCTGACGAAAAATCTGACTGCGCATCTGAGGCACTATGGTTTTTAGAGGTGCCCTAAATCTGAGAATACCCAACAACGCCAGGAATACACAAGTTATTATGGTGTTTTGTGCATTTGACGGAAGAAAGGAAACACATTATAATTATGGAAAAACAGATCAGCCCGAGCATTCGGAACACGAAAACCTATTCACTGGTAGTTACAGCCTTAATGGCTGCAGTAACCTGTATTTTAGCGCCCTTATCCATTCCCATAGGACCTGTGCCTATTTCGCTTACTAATTTTGCAATTTATATTTCCCTTTATGTCCTGGATTGGAAAAAAGGAACCATTAGCTACTTGGTTTACCTCCTTATAGGGCTTGTAGGAGTTCCTGTATTTTCAGGATTTACCGGAGGAGTTGCGAAACTTGCGGGTCCGACAGGCGGTTACATTATAGGATTTATTCCAATGGCTATTATAGCAGGAATTGCAATTGATAAATTTCAGCAGAGATGGATCCATCTTATTGGTATGATCATAGGCACAGTTGTATGCTATGCATTCGGTACATTGTGGTTTTGCTTGCAGTCAGGCACACCTGTAATGTCAGCACTCTCCATTTGCGTATTTCCTTTTATTCCCGGAGATCTTATT
>CAMAGG010000099.1 GCA_945833805.1 uncultured Clostridia bacterium
CATACTCACGCGGCTGAATTTGATACGCTTCGCTTTAATCAGCGTGTCCCTAAATTATTATTTTAAACATTGCAGGGGCGGAAATACCGTCCCTGTATACTAAAATCACAATTTTATCCCTCAATGATTGGCGCAAAGCGAATTCTGATATTAGGCAGCTTGGTGATCGTGGTGTAGTAGTTCGTCTGCCAGTCATCGCCCTGAGAGGGGTCATTTTCGCCGCTTGCGGGAGGTGCGAAGATCTTGAGGGTAAGGTCTGCCGCGCCGTCAAGGGGCTTCTCAAAGAATGCCGGCATGAAGTCGATAGTCTTGGCTTCCGGGCTCTTGTAGAACCACTTGCCGTTGAGCTCCATCATCAGGTTGAGCGGTTCGTCGAAGGTTGCCTCGCAGAATACCGGGCTCTTATCGAAATGAAGCGGGATCGCAATTCCGGTGCTGTCCTCGCTGCCGCCCCAGCGGAGCTTTACCGGGAGAGTTACCTCGGCACCCTGATTTATCGCAGGATAGAAATAGTCGTCGTGAATTATCTCCTTGTAGGTCTGGAGCGCGGGCTGCTCAATGCCTACGTCCGGATTGTTCGGGTCTTCGATCTCAAGTCCCAGTCTGCCACGGTCGCGGAACTGATAGAATGTAAATCCGCTGAACCAGCCCTGCTCCGGGTCGTTCTTCAGCATATCGCAGAATTCCTTTATCATCGCAGCCTGATCATACGGGCCGGTCACATCTCCGTCCGCGTTGAATTCGCTCATGACCATTGGTTTAACATTGCCGCCGCAAAGCTCCTTGTAGCGCTTCTGGGACAGCTTGGTAAGATTATATGTATCGGATACCTTGCTTCTGCTGAAGCTCGTTCCGCCAACGTCTGCCACATCATAGGGCCAGCCCCAGTGCAGGCTCATGTACTTGTCAACAGACCAGATATCGGTGGCTCTTACTGCGTCCGCAAACTCTTTCTCCATCTCGATCTCGCCCTTTTCCGGGTGTTCGATACCGCCGATGCAAAGGATCGTGGAAACATTGGGTGCTTCCCTTTTGATGATGTTGTGGAAGCGCACATAGAAATCCGCGATCTGCTGATAAGTTGCGCGCTTGGTGAAGCTGAACCAGTTTCCGGTAGCCTCGTGGTTTATTCTGAGCTGCATTCTGCCGTAGGTGCGAAGCTCCTGCGCGATCTTTATGAGATATTCGTCCGTGAGGTTGGGGTCAATTGTGAGTGTCAGAATAACGTCCTGACCGTGACGGCGCACGTCCTTCATGAAGGTGAAAGGCTCACCGCCTGTCGTTCCGCCGATTCCGCCCTTGTAGGTGAAATAATCGTCATAGGGATAATCCCACTGGAAGCTTACCTCCTGATCGGCAAAAGCGTCCCTTGCCCGGACAGGCCATGTCTTGTCCAGCGGATAATAGCAGTACATCAGGCTTATCGCGCGGTGAGGTCTGCCCATTTTGTGGAGGATATAGTCCTGATTTACATACTCTCCTCTCTCACTTCCGTCTCCGAGGTCAACAGCGCACTTTGCAGCGCCCATTTCAATTGAATAGATCTTCGTTTCCATTGGCAGTTATTTCCTTTCAATACAGTAACAATAAATAAGCGCACACCCCGCGCTCATTAAGATATTTTAATTATACCATAGTTTGTAAACGTTTTCAAGAGGGGTAGTCAATAATTTCTATCGGCAATTTGCACAAAAATAATAAGCCGTACCCTCTGAGAGAAGTACGGCTCAAAATCATGCGATAACTACCCCGCGGAAGAAGTGAGCGGTGTAATAGCTGGTGGTAATGTTGACCTCCTTTACCTGAGTTCCCGGCATAAGGCAGGCGATCATGATACCGTCCCCTGCATAAATTCCGCCGAACTCCGCTAACGTTCCGCTTTCTGAGAAGAACACCAGATCACCGGGCTTGAGCTGATCGTAACCAAGAGCCGCGCCCATTTCCGACTGTGCCGCAACTCCTCTAGGACAGGTTATATATCCATTCTCACGCAGCACATAGTAGATAAAACCGCTGTTGTCGAAGCCTTCTTCGGGAGATTCACCGCCGTCGGCAAACTCGGTTCCGATCAGAGATCTTGCAAGGGCGATAATATCTCCGGCGGTCTGCTCGTCGGTAACTCTTTCCGGCTCGCTTGGCGGTAAGCTCTCGGTCTGTGACGAAGTTGTATCCGCAGCGGAGCTTTCAGGCTCAGAGCCGGTAGGCGTTGTCGGCGTTGTGATTATCTCCGATGTGCTTTCACCGGAGGAAGAGCTGCTTCCCTCGACGCCGTTGTTTCCAACGCTGACGACAATGCTTATTACTATAACAGCAATGCTGATAATGGTTACAACAAGGATAAGTATTATATTGTTCTTCATTCAGACACCGCCCTTTTATCCGGAATAACACAAGCTGGTCAATATTCTACTCTTATTATACAACAAGTTGTCCCAAAAATTCAATAGCAATTCGGTTACAATATTCTTACAATTTGGTTACAATCAAAGCGAACCGCCGCGCGGCACGAACATGATGCAGCGCGGTGGCAACTATAATTAAACAAATCTGAACCAGTCAAAATCGAATTTTGATCCGGGCATAAAAACGAAGCTAACGTCGTTCACTCCGGTTATTTCCGGAATGTCAAAGCTCTGCTCGCTGCCGCCGTCCTGCGTGAAATCAAGCAGCACAGTCTTTTGCTCCCCGCCGGCTGGGGTATACCTGAGTTGTACCGAGTTCACCCTGTTTCCGGTCGAGCCGCAGATGATAAGACGTTTGGCTCCGCTCTCGCCGAAATCCAGCCCCTCGTAATTGATTATCACGTTGTTTCCGATATTTGTCACGCTTCTGCCGGTGATCCTGTAATCATCGCCGTAAACGCTGTCCGCTTCGCCAGTCCAGTTCTCGTCAAACGCGCGGTTGATCTGCCGGAACATAAATCCTCCGAAAATTACCCGCGTATCAATAACAACGCTGATCGAATGCACCCCGGTGAGCCGCTCGGAAAGCTGGAAATCCTGCTCTGCGAAGCCGCACCAGTGACCGTTGTTCGCAAACTGAACCCTGCACAGCAGCTTTCCGTCCTCCGGAGTTCCGTCCCACACCTCCACCGGCATATCAAAGCAGGTTCCGATGCTGAGGACGATAGTCCGGGTTCCGGTTTTTCCGAAATCAACATCGTTATAGGTCATGATCGTGCGACCCTCAAACTGGGAGATCGCGCCGTCCTCGATAAGATTCGTGGGAACATTGGAGCTGTCAAGTATGCTTGCTGAAATGAAGCTGTAAGCGTCCTTTACCGCAGCGCCAAGCCCCTCTGCCCTGAACGGAATGTCCGTGATCACCTGCGGGTGCTCCGCGCCGTTGTGAACCATTGCCCGGACATAGAACTCACCGTCGCCCTTTGCGGTGACAGACGCTTTTTCTCCGTCCCAGCTTACTTCGGCAAGGTTTATCTCCACGCCGTTCCTGCGGACAACGCTCCACCTGATGTCGCTATATGTACAGCCCTCCGGCAGCAGCTTCACCCGGATCTCGGCAGTCCTGCGGTCAGCATTAAGCTCGCAGCCGCCTTCGACCTCCGGGACAAGCTTTCTTGCAGGGATCTCCGAAGTGTATTCGGTTTTTACCGTCGGGAACGCATTTTCTGTGACAACGCTCACGCCCTCAGGTCTGCCGCAGTCCTCGGAAGAAAGCCGAAGCTCCGCCGCCTCAAGTTCCTCGGAATAAGCCCGGATAATGATATCTCCCGGCTCAAGGGTACTCTGAACCATAGCGAGCAGCTTTCCGGAAAACAGCCTGCGGTTGTCGCCCTTGTAGCTGTCGTAATCGGTGGAATCGCCGTTGTCAAGACCCACAAGCCTTGCCGCTCCGGAAACCTCGACTCTGACGCGGTTTCGGGCGTTTCCGACCTCAACACCGTCCCTGTCTGCAACAGAAATTTCCACAAACGCAATGTCCCTGCCGTCAGCCCAGAGCTGCTCCCGGTCGGACTTCATGACGACTGCCGCCGGATCGGAGGGAGTAGTCACCTCCTGCTGGGAAACTACCTCGCCGGTTTCGGAATACCCCACAGCATACAGCGTTCCCGGCTCGTAGGGTACAACGAAATGCGCCCGCATTTCATCGTCATGCTCAAGGTTCATGACATGATTTCCGATGAGCTTTCCGTTGAGCGAAAGCTCCACACGGCTCGCGTTGCTATAAATCAGCACATCGATCGGCTCTCCGGGCATGAAATCCCAATAAGAAGGAACGATATGAAGCACATTTTTCTGCTGCGGCTCAAGCCAGACGCTCTGGTAGAAATAGTAAATATCCTTCGGGAAACCAGCGGTGTCAACAATGCCGAAATAGCTGTTTTTCGTATTGTATGGCGTAGGCTCGCCGATGTAGTCAAAGCCTGTCCAGATAAACTGACCAAAGCAGAAGTCACAGTCCCGGTCAAGCCGCCAAGCCTTTTTTGCGGCAGAACCCCAGCCTACCACGCTGTTATCCAGCGAGGAACACTGATAGTCTGCCCCGGTGAGAAGCGGCATATCCGCCGGGAAATGATATATTCCGCGGGAACGCACCGCAGACGAGGTTTCACTGCCGTAGATCACCCAGTCCGGATATTTCTCATGATGCTCGTTGTAAAGATATTCCGTATAATTATAACCAGCCAGCTTCACAATGTCAGAGCATTTCTGAGCATTCTCATCTCCCATGTAATTTGAAGCGATTGTTGGCTTTGCGTTGCCCTTGGGGTCGTATTTCAGGACGTATTCCGTCAGCCGCTTGGCGATTTCCTGTCCGTGGGGGTCTATCGTGTCGTTGATCTCGTTTCCTATGCTCCACATTACCACGCAGGGGTGATTTCTGTCCCGCTCTACCCAGCTTCTGACATCCCGCTCCGCGTGTTCAATGAAGAAGCGGTGATTGTCGAACTCGGTCTTGGGCTTTTCCCACATATCAAAGGCTTCATCGTCCACCAGCAGTCCCATTTCATCGCACATCTGTATAAGCTGACGGGAAGGCATATTGTGAGAGGTGCGTATCGCGTTCACGCCCATTTCCTTCATAATACGGAGCTGTCTGCTCAGAGCGGCGGTGTTCATCGCTGAACCAAGCGCGCCAAGATCGTGGTGCATACAAACGCCGTGCATTTTGATCTGCTCGCCGTTGAGAAGAAACCCTTTTTCCGGCAGGAAATCTATCTTCCGGTAGCCGAACACTTCACTCACGCAGTCCAGAAGTTCCTCGCCGCTTTGAAGGCTGATCCTCAGCGTGTACAGCATCGGGTCGTCAATATTCCACAGCAGCGGGTGGCTATTGACAAAGCTGGTGGAAAAGACCTCCTCGCCTCCGCCAAACGCCGCGTCCAGCTTAAATCCCGCCACAGCGCTTCCGAATGGGTCGATCACCTCAAGAATCATGCTGATATCCGCAGGTTTTCCGATAATATCAGTTTCGATCTCCGTCTTCCATACCCCGTTCGGCTGCGGCTCGGAATGAATGTAAACGCCGTTGCTGCGGATATACGTCTGCGGCCGGAGCTTCAGCGTAACATCGCGGAATATTCCCGCACCGGAATACCACCGGGTGTTGGGACTTTCGTGCAGCACTCTCACAAGTATCTCGTTGTCGCCCTCGCGAAGCAGGTCGGTTAAATCAAACTCAAACGCGGAATAGCCGTAAGTCCAGCTTCCGGCTTCCTTTCCGTTCACGAAAACAGTGGAATTGAAATATACGCCGTCAAAATTCAGAAGCACTCTGCCGGACAGCATTTCTGGAGTGCATGAAAGCGATCGCTTGTACCAGCCCTCACCGGTTTCGTAAAGCCGCGAGGTGTCACCGATAAGCCAGTCGTGGGGTATCTCCACGTTGAACCAATGCTTCCCCGGCAGCTCGGAAAGCTCCGTTCCGGGCTTGCACAGACAGAACCGCCAGTTGTCGTTGAACAGGATATTTTTTGCGGTCATTATACTTCCTCCGTAAATAAATTATGTAACACAGCCAAAAACTGCCGTTCGGTTTCTTCAAACGGAATACACACGAACTCCGGTGAACTAAGCTTCAGAGGGGCTTCATCAAACAGAGCGTGTCCTCCAAGCTCCAGAAACTCATAATACAGCATGGTATCGTCGATACGGGAAACCTCCCGCATTATATCCTCATTCTCCGGTTCTATCCCGAAACGGCGGAAGATCGTGTCCTGAAGCCGCTTCTCAATGACCTGGTATTCCGGAAGCCCCAGCTTGACCGGACGCGTTATATCTGAGATATAGGCTTCGCTTGCGTCGTGAAGCAGGCAGGCGAGCCTTGTTTCCCGCGGAAGTCCAGCCGCATGAGCCTCTTCCTCACAGGCAAGGCAGTGCTGACCCACCGAATAGAAGCAGCGGAAATGCCCGTTTGCCCTGCACATAAGAGATAGCGCGTGGGCTATGTCTTCCGGGCAGATATCCTCCGGCGAAGGTTCCAGCGGCGAGAAAAATATGCCGCTGTATGTGCGGATCAGCCTCTTGTCAGTCATATTTCATACGCTCCGTAAAATCGTTTACATTCCGCTTCTGTTTAAATCCGCCCACGCAGCGCGGAGCGGACATAACATCATAACGGAATCACCTGAACCGTGTCGTCGATAATTACCACCTTTGAGTGAGTGTAAACCTCGGTCACGTCCAGCGACAGATAATTAATACAGAATTTGCTTCCCGGAAAGATCGTGCCGTTCACGATCGCGCACAGGTCGTCGCGATGCTGAAGATCCGCCTCAAGCTGAGCTATCTGCTCCTCCAGCTCCTTGCGCCGAACAGAATAGAATACCTTGTTCTGGGTCTCCGTTTTCATCTGTTTCGCCTGTACATCTGTGAGCCGCCCGCCCTGACGGTTTTTCCTCATCTTGAGGAAGTCCACGTTCTTCATCGACTGTTCATAGATATCGCTTACTACTTTAAGTTCCGCCTCTGCTTCACGCTTTTTTGCACAGATAACCGAACCGTCGCCGATATTGATTTCAGTAGCGGTGTATTTCTCTGAACCGATGATCCCGGCGGTAACGTTCTTCATGCAGGTGATCTTTCCTCCGGCGATGACGCCGGTCTTTCCCTTTGCGATAAGCTCGCCGTAACAGAAGATATTGCAGAATGCGAACTGTGATGACTCAACATTTCCCTGAGCGGTGATCTTGCTGTTCTCGCAGAAGCCTATGGAAACATCTCCGCCACAGTTTATGGTAGAATTGATCGCGCCGCCGTTAACTACGATATTCCCGCCGGCGGAAAGCTCCGCGCTGAAAGCTGTGCCCTCTATCCGCAGGTTTTTCCCTGCCTTGACGGTAAAGCCCTCCATGATATTGCCCTTGATATGTATATCCCCGAAGAAATCAATATTGCCTATCGACAAATCAAGATCCGCCTTGACCGTCACAGTGTCCTCAACATTGAAACAGCCTGTGCCATACATGATATGTCCGTCGCAGGCGGAAACTATCTGCTTTCCGTCGGCGGTGATCAGCGTATTTTTTCCGACATTAACAGTAGGCATTTTACCCGGCTCAGGCTTTATCGCTCTGCCGAAAATATTTATTCCCGGCTCGCCGGGGGTAGGAGGAGTTATATCGGCAATGATATCCCCTTTTCTTATCGGAATTATCAGGTTAAGCTCACGGAAATCCGCAATGCCAAATTCATTATGCTTTGGCTTCGGGACGCGGTTTTTCTCAAAGCGATAGCTGATAGAGCCGTTTTCTCCGTGCTTTGGCGGAATTGCCCGCGCAACGCAGATCGGCATATCATACACCTTTCCCTCAACCATATCCTTGATGTCGATCTCGTCAATTCCGGTGGTTATTCCCTTTCTGGACAGCTCCAGCATGACCTTCGCGGGAGAGATAGGCTTTCCGCCGTTATATGGCTTGTGCAGGATCATGTTTGCCATCATTCCCTCCGGATCAAACGAGATCTCGACCGAGCCATCTACTGCTTCTTTCTTTATCTCAGAGGCTGGCTTTCCCATGTTATCGGGATCCTCCTGCGCTCCATCGGCATTTCTGCGCATCTCGCTGTCGCTTTTCCGGTAATCCTCACGCGCATTGCTGACTTTTTCTGCATAGTCGGAATCAAATGTCATATCTCCACCACCATTCAATATTTTCCCCTGATAAAGCTGCGTCCAGCCGCAGCGTATAGTCTATTTTTGTATGGAGCGCACCCCGCGCTCCGGAACTTTGACCCCTACGGCATAGGGCGCTTGAAAAAGCACAGCCGCTTAGCGGCGGACTGATGTCAAAGTCTTTGATAACGTTGCTGTTATAACTATATTATAGCATATCAGATAAAAAACTTCAATACCTGAAAAAAATTTTTCAGAGAAGAAACGGTGCGGATAAATGCGCCGCACCGTATTTGTTGCCTGAGCCTTTCAGCTTTTGTCGTTTTGCTGGCTTGGCGCTGTCTGAATGGAGGCGTCCTCCGGGAATTCGTCCATTTCGTATCCGTCAAGGTACAGCGAAGTATCCCCCGAATAATCCTTGGTATCGTCCGGCATCTTCTTCTTTTTGAGCTTGCCCGAAACAAATTCCGCGAACAGCAGATAAACAACAGCAAAAACCGGCACTCCGAGCAGCATTCCGGGTATTCCGAACAAACCGCCGCCGATCGTGATCGAAACAAGCACCCATACCGCCGGAAGTCCCATTGATTCTCCGAACAGGTGCGGCTTTATCACATTTCCATCGAGCTGCTGAAGTATCAGTACAAACAGACCGAACCAGATCACCTTCACCGGATCGACCAACAGTATGATCAAACCACAGGGTATCGCTCCGATAAACGGACCGAAGAAAGGGATAAGATTAGTAACTCCGCAGACTGTTGCCAGCAGGAGAGGGTAAGGCATTCCCATTGCCGCCATGCCAATGGACATCGCAGCAAAAACGATCAGAGAATCCAGCAGGTTTGAAACAACGAAGTTCTTAAAGATCTCATTGCTCTTGCCCGCAACATAGAATACCCTCTGGCATATACTGTTCTTCAGGAACGCAAACAGTATCTTCTTGATCTGCGCCAGCAGGCGTTCCTTGCTGAACAGCAGATAAATTCCGATGATAAGACCGATCACCACGTTTTTGAGTCCGGTCAGAAGTCCCGCGGCAAATTTCAGCACGCCATTTGACACGCTGCCTATGATGTCGCCTGCCATAGGCTCGATCATGCCGGAGATCTTCTGTACTATCGAGTCTATTTCTGTGAAACCGTCGGAAATAAGACCGGCTATCTCAGGATTGTTTGCAAAGAAATCCTGAAGGAATACGTCCAGCTTTTTAATGTAGCCGGGCATCTGGTCAGCGAGGTCTATGATGCTCGACGCAACGCTGGGGACTACCGCAATACAGATGCCCACAATGATCGCGAACACCAGAATATATGCGACGGTTATCGAAAGCGCTCTTGCCGCAGCGCAGCGGCGGCGCCGTTTCTTTTCCATATTGACAGAATGCTTCTCAATAGTTTTCACCACAACGGTGGAGCCTACTTTGGATTCTGCCAGCTTCTTCATGACAATGCCCTTTTCCGGTGGGGGATCGTCTTTCAGCTTTTTGAAAAAAGTCCGCTCGATCCACATCATGAGCGGATTAACTATATATGCTACTACAATTCCGATTATAAGCGGCGCGGCAACTTCACCGATCCACGAAAATCCCTGCGCAAAGGAATCAAATTTAAATACAAACACTACGAAAAGAACCGCTACGGCGATCACTATCAGCGAATACACGGCAACTGTGGTATATTTTTTATTCCAGTTTACCTTCATAATGTACCTCCAACTATCGAAACAGACAAGCTGTAATATAATCATTATTAAATCATTAAATCAATTTATCCTGTACAGACAATAATTTTCATGATAATTCATTTTACCATATTATTGCCCCTATGTCAACCATTATAATAAAGTTCTGCCGAAAAAAAGATGATTTCTTTAGGCATTTTTCACAATAAATGGGTTA
>CAMAGG010000100.1 GCA_945833805.1 uncultured Clostridia bacterium
ACTGGCTCGAAATGGGCGAGAAGCTCGGCGACAAGGCTCCTAAGATCTTCAACGTAAACTGGTTCAAGCAGGACGAGAACGGCAACTTCATCTGGCCGGGCTTCGGCGACAACATGAGAGTTCTCGACTGGATCATCAAGCGCTGCGAGGGCAAGGTTGACGCTGTTGAAACTCCTATCGGCTACCTGCCTAAGAAGGGCGACATCAACCTCAAGGGTATTGAGGTCGAGGTTACCTCCGAGATCGAGGACAAGCTGCTTGAAGTTGACGTTGACCTCTGGAAGAAGGAGATCGCTGGTATGCGTGAGTACTACGCAGACCTCAGCAACGGCGGCGCTCACATTCCGCAGGCTCTGTACGATCAGCTCGACAAGATCGAGGCTAGACTTAACAAGGCATAATTGCTTAACTGCATAAGAATTTCCCCCGTTCCTAGGAGCGGGGGATTTTGTGTTATGCAGAATTATTCAAGGGATAAGCTGATTAAAGCGAAGCGTAACAAAATCAGCCGCGTGAGTATGCACGTTTGAACGGGGCAATTTTGTTTTAATCAGCGTCTCCCAAGATATAGCGTATAGTCGCCTATCGTGACGGAAGCAAGATCTTCAACATTTATTGGCTTGTCAAGCAAAACGCTGTGGAATTCACGGTCTCCATTATATTCGGAGGATTCGCTTATAGCGTAATTCTTCACCTCTGTGCCGTCCTTGAAGCGATAGATGAGCGGGTCAGATCTCATCGGCAAATGCTCGATCCGCTCACCGGGCTGGGTGTACCACTGAATGTTCAGCGGCGTAATTACAACATCTTCAAGAAAATAGCGGTAGTTGTCGTGGGTTATCTCAACGTTTGGCGAAACGGCTATGCGGTCGGTATTCATGAAGTCAAGCGGCAGAGAGAGTGTAACGGGTTCTTCAAGCTCCAGCTCCCACCATGATTGGTCGCTTGCGCTCATATTAAAGATGTCAAATTCCACCTCAAGAACCGTGTCATTGCTGAGATACCCGTCCCGATAGTAATATGCTTTTGTTATGGAGCAGTCAACTGCTTTCTCGTTGATAGTACTGTCCGGCGCGGAAAGAGGATATCCAAAGCCATCTGAATAATTGCAGCCGGGATTCAAAAAGCTGCAATCAAGATTCAGAAACGGTTTTTTACCCTCCTTGCTGTACTTGTTGTAATATTCTTCCAGAACCTCGTCCTTGACCGTGAGATCGTACATTATCATCACCACGTTGCTGTCTGCGATAGCGCCGGTAAAGGTCACCGTTCCATACCCGAAGTCAACAGTCTGGTCGAGGCTTATTCCCATTTCGGACAAGTCCGCAGTTATGACCTGATTTTCAATACCTGTATCAACATATCCGGCATAATCCTGCGCTCTCCGGGAATAGAATCCCTCGAACAGCCGCGAGAAATCCCACCCGGTAGAAGCCCCAGCAGCAGTAACTCCCACTGAAACCGCCGCCACAGCCGCCGCGGCGATAATCACCGGCTTGCGGAACGAGCGCCTTTTCGGGGGTTCTGTGAATCCGCCGGGAACGGCTCCCTCCCTGCGGGAAAGCACCTCCCGAAGCAGCTCGTCGTCGGTTTTCGGCGGGGTTATATTGTCGAAAAGCTCGGTATATTTTGATTTCATAACTATTCCTCCTCTGTCAGCAGTTTTTTCAGCCGCCTGCGCCCTCTCGACAGCCGGGAGGTCACCGCAGTCACGCTGATGTCCAGCATTTGCGCTATCTCCTTTGCCGAGTAGCCCTCGTAATAGAACAGGTGTATCACCGCGCCGTATTCCGGAGGCAATGACTTGATCAGCGGCAGAAGCTCGTTTTCGGCAGTCGGCTCGGCGGGAATATCGGCGGCGTCCAGCGGGTCTTGCGGTCCGCCGTGGGTGCGGCGGTATTTCAGGAGATTTTTTGAGAGATTGACAGCCACCCGGATAAGCCAGCGTTTGCAGTCCTCGTCCGCAGGGAATTCACCGGGATAATTCAGCAGACGCAGGAACGAATCCTGACACACGTCCTCGGCGTCCGCAGAGCTTCGCAGATAGCTGAACGCCACCCGGTACAGCATAGAGTGGTACAGCCGGACGTATTTCTCAATGTTCTGGTCGGTCATGCTCTCCCTCCTTTATTGTGATGTTGAAGGACGTCTTTCGTATATATAACAATCCTGCGCATCGATTTGTCACCGCAAAAGAAAAATCCGCCCCACACGGTCGGGAATGACCAGCGGGGCGGCAAATTATTCTTGCGGATATCAGAAATCAATATCGTTTACAGCGGAGTTAGCCAGCTGAAGCTCCTTCTTGGGAATTCTCTTCAGCGGGGAGTACACGAACTTCTTGCAGGAATCATAGGCTTTTACATCACCCATCTTCGAGCATTTGATCTTGTCGCCCTCGCCGGCGGTTCCCAGCTCACAGTATTTACAGGAGGGCTTGATATTGTTGCCGAACAGCTTTTTCTTTGCCATAATAAATTCCTCCAATCATTACGAAAAGGCTTAATAAAAATGAACACCCGGTTTTCTGACACCGCGCCGTAACGCCTGAGCGCGAACGCTTTAGCTAGGGAGACGCTGATTAAAACAAAATCGCCTCGTTCAAACGCGCATACTCACGCGGCTGATTTTGTTACGCTTCGCTTTAATCAGCTTATCCCTAGTTGAGCGGTCAAAAGCGATGCCGGAAGCCATTTATCTTATTCTATTATATCACAGCTTCCGGAAAATGTCTACAATTATTCGGAAAATTTGCGTTTAATTTTCTGAGGGCTGTTTTGTGAATAATGACTAAAAAGATCCCGGACTATCGTAAGGTGTAAAGCCATTATTTCAGCAATAACATATTGCAAAAACGAACAGTTTGTGATACAATAAATCTGTACATCTATCTGACAGCAGATTTCCACGGAGGAATAATTATAATGTATAAATACGAAACGCATCTTCATACAAAAGAGGGCAGCGCCTGCGCCAGCGCTCCCGCCGCAGATATGGCAAGGGCGCACAAGGCGGCAGGCTATGACGGAATTTTCGTAACCGATCATTTCTTTAACGCAAATACCGCAGTTCCCCGTGATCTGCCGTGGGAGGAGCGGATAGACCGGTTTTTCCTCGGATATGAGCGGGCAAAGGCAGTCGGGGAGGAGATCGGGCTGAAGGTGTGGTTCGGGTTTGAATATACCGTGTACAATGCGGATCTTCTCATCTACAACATGAGCAAGGAGTGGATGAAGTCCAATGAACAGCTCCTTATGCACACAGATGAGCGGGAGTGCTTCCGCACTATCCGGGAGAACGGCGGCTTTATCGTCCACGCTCACCCATTCCGTTATGATCCATATATCCACCACATCAGCCTTTATCCCAACGATGTGGACGCCGTGGAGGTTATCAACGCCAGCCACGACCCGAAAAAACTATATAACGAGCGTGCAAAGCTGTATGCAGACAGCTACGGTCTGATAAAGACCGGCGGCTCTGACAGCCACCATCTAGACAAGCTTTTCGGCGGCGGGATCGACGTGCCGGAGCCTATAAACTGCCCGGAGGATTATCTCCGGCTTCTGAGGGAGGGTAAGGTTTACCCGAGGGAAAGGACATTAAAATAAAAACATCTATGAACGACACTTCACACCTGTTTCTTGCAAAAAGAGAAAACAACCCAAACCGGGATTTTATCATCATGAACACCCGTCAGGCGAAGCATTTCCCCTCCGACCCGGAAAGCTCTCTGGAGCTTATGGAGGAGCTGGGGCGTAAGCTGGCGCAGGACGGCAGAGCCGAGAAAAGCACAGTTGTCATCGCCTTTGCAGAAACTGCGACAGCTATCGGCGCAGTGGTTTCCGGTTTTTTTCACGACTGCTTTTTCGTGACAACCACAAGAGAGGCTCTGCCGGACTGGACTACCTCGATCACCTTTGAAGAGAGCCACAGCCACGCCAAGCGGCATTATCTCTGCGTCCGGGACGAGGATCTGTTCCGGCGGGCGGCTCAGGTCATTCTGGTGGACGATGAATTCACCACAGGCAACACCGCCATAGGTCTTAAAAACGCGCTGGACGGCTGCCTTGCGCCGGGGTGCAGGGTTTATGCGGCGGCTCTGGCGGCTTCTCAGAAAAGCGCTGAGAACTTCAAAAGCGTGGGAATTATTCCGGTCTCCCTTTCAAGGGTTGAGGACATGACGAACCGCGCCGTGCCGGAGAAATTCTCCCTGGACAGGAATGTTCAGCCGAGGGGATCCGGAGATATCCTGCGCCGGAACGCGATTTTTGATCCCCGGCTGGGAGTTCCTGCGGACAGCTATCTTTCAGAGGTACGGAAATTCTGCGGGCAGTTAGCCGAGAGCTTTTCCGGAGATCCTGAGCAGACGGTGGAGATAATTGGCACGGAGGAATTCTGCTATCCTCCGCTGCTGCTGGGGAAAATGCTTTCCGGAAGGTTCAGACGCGTGGTAGTCCACAGCGCCACCAGAAGTCCCATGCTTCCGTTTGACAGCGGACGTGAGGGCTTTGCGCAGCCTGCACCGGGGGAATACCCCATTGTGAACCGTACAGTTCTGAAAAGCCTTTACGACCCGGAAAGAACGGTGTATCTCTACAATACGCAGTCCTGCGATATCAGCATAATATTTACGGACGCGAAGACCCCGGATGAGGGCGCATTGAGGGCATTGTGCGGCGCTGCCGGGGGCAGAGAGGTGAGGGTCATCTCTTTGAGCGGGAAGAAGCTGCCCACCTCCTACCGAACGGAGGACGTTCAGCTTCTGCTGACGGATATCACCGGGAAGCTGCCGCCGCTTGCCGCAAAGGAGCGGGAGCCGCTTATCCAGAGCGGAATACATTACAGCGAGCTTCTGCCGGCGGAATACGAGCCGTCCCCGGCGTATTTCAGAGAGTACGAAAATGGGCTGAGAGTCTGGGCAAAGGCTAACGCGCAGGCGGTACAGACTGTCGCCGAGGCAATATGGGCGGAAAGGGGCAGACGCGCGGTGCTTGTGTCACTGGCGAGAGCAGGCACTCCCGCCGGAGTTCTTATAAAGCGGTATATCCGTAAGAAATACGGCGTATCTCTGCCGCATTATTCCATTTCGATAATAGTGGGCAGAGGGATAGATCGCCGTGCCATGGAATATATTCTGGCGCGGCATTCCGCGGACGGCATACAGTTCATAGACGGCTGGACGGGTAAGGGAATGATAACAAGGACTCTCCGCACCGCGCTGGAGCAGTTCCCGCTGTATGAGTACGGAATAGGCCGGGATAAGCTGCCTAAGCTGTGCGAGATCGCCGTGCTTGCAGACCCGGCGGGGCTGTGCCGGCTGTGTGGTACTCACGAGGATCTGTTTATTCCCTGCGCCTGCCTTAACAGCGTGGTTTCCGGGCTGTTCAGCCGGACGGTGCTTAAAGAGGGAATTATCCAACCGGAGGAGTTCCACGGAGCGGCTTATTTCGGGGAGCTTGCGGGGCTTGACCGGACGTATGAGTTCATTGAAGCCGTGGAGCGGGAAATGAGCTATGACCGGACGAAGCTGCCGGAGCAGATATCCGGAGCCGGGCTTGCGGAAACTCAGGAGATCGCTGCGGCATTCGGAGTTATCGACATAAAGCTTGTAAAGCCGGGGATAGGCGAAACCACCCGTGTGCTGCTGCGGCGTATTCCGGAGCTTATCCTGCTGAGGGACATAAACAGCCCTCTCACCCGGCATATCGCGGAGCTTGCGCAGGAAAAGGGAGTTCCGGTTCGGGAATATCCGCTGAGGAACTACCAAGCCTGCGGGATAATAAAGGTAATGGACAATGTTTGACCCGATAATATTCACCGACCTTGACGGAACGCTGATTTTCTCTGCGTCAAAAAAACAGCCCGGAGATATAGTCTGCGAATACAAGGACGGCGCGGAGATAAGCTGCATTACTGCGAAGCAGGCGCGGCTTCTGCCACGGCTTTCGGGAGTGATCCCGGTGACTACCCGCAGTATAGAGCAGTACCGAAGAATACGCTTCACGGAGGGTTTCCTTCCGGAATACGCCCTTGCGGACAACGGCGGAACGCTGCTCGTTAACGGCGAGCCGGACAGGGAATGGACGGAGAATTCTCTGTGGCTGGCTGAGGAATGCTCGGCGGAACTGGAGCAGTGCCGCCGGATAATGGAGCGGGACAGCTGCCGCAGCTTTGAAATACGCATGGTGGACGGAATGTTCCTGTTCACAAAATCCGACTGCCCGGAAAAGTCAATGGAGCTGCTGAGAGATGCTGCCGGTGACAAGCTGCGCTGTTTTTCCACCGGGGCGAAGATCTACGCTCTGCCGGCGAAGCTGGACAAGGGAACGGCGGCTATGCGGCTCGCGCAGCGGCTGTCGCCAGACAGCAGGATAATCTGCGCCGGGGACAGCCTTATGGACGTACCGTTGTTGAACATCGCGGATACAGCGGTGTTTCCGGAGGACATGGGTGAGCATATCTCCGCTGCTGGAAAGGTCGCATACCGCCGGGAACGTTTCCCGGAGTATGTGACGGAGCATTTTTGCAGACTGCGCGGAATAAATACAGAGGTTTAAAAAATGACGCTTATTTTCAGTAACCACAAATTTCAATACGAGATAGAGCGGCTGTTCAGGAGCTTTTTCCCGCCTATGGAGCTTAAGCTGTCCACGGACAAAGCTGACGCGCAGGGGGACTACTGCCTGACGGAGAGCGCCGCAGCCGGGAACGTCGTTACCCTCTCGGTGGAGCTTTCCTGCGATGGGAAACGCTATTCCATGAGCCGTACTGTTCCGGCTTCAACTCCGGGAAAGGACCAGGAGCGGGAGATGTCCGTGCTGCTGTACAAGGCTCTGCGGGAGTATACCGGCAGGGAGCTGCCCTGGGGCATTCTCACGGGAGTGCGCCCGGTGAAAGTCCTGTCTAAGCTGACGGACGAACAGGCGGCGCAAAGTATGCTGGTAAGTCCCAGAAAGCTCCAGCTCGCCCGAAAAATACAACAGGTTCAGAAGCCGCTGGAGGACAGCATTCCGACAAACTCCTTCAGCCTTTATGTGTCGATACCCTTCTGTCCTACCCGGTGCAGCTATTGCAGCTTTGTGTCGCACTCGGTAAGTCAGGCGGCGGCAAGACTGGACGAATATCTGCGGCGGGTGTGCGAGGAAATGAAGCAGCTTGCTGCGATATCAAGGCATCTGGGGCTGGTTCCGGATACGATATATTTCGGCGGAGGTACTCCCACGGTTCTTTCTGCGGAGCAGCTTAAGCGGCTGTTTGCGGCGCTGGAATACTTCGACCTGTCGCATATCCGGGAATTCACCGTTGAAGCCGGCAGACCGGATACAATAACCCCGGAGAAGCTTCACGCGATAAAATCCGCGGGAGCGGGCAGGATAAGCGTCAATCCACAGACGATGAACGACGAGGTACTGAAAGCGATCGGCAGAGCGCATGACAGCGCTCAGACGGAGCAGGCATTCCTTATGGCACGGGAGGTAGGCTTTGACGTGATCAATATGGATCTTATCGCGGGGCTGCCGACGGATAATTTCGACAGCTTTGCGGCAAGCCTTGACGCAGTATGCGGTCTGTCGCCGGAGAACATCACAGTCCACAGCCTGTCGCTGAAACGAGCGGCGGCTTTGTTCCGGGAGAATTCCGGAAATATTCCCGGCGAAGCGGAGAAGATGATAGACTATGCCCACAGCAGGCTTGCGGAGCGTGGATATGTTCCGTACTATCTCTACCGTCAGAAAAACACCGCCGACAATCAGGAGAACACCGGCTACGCAAAGCCCGGCTGCGAGAGCCTGTACAACACCTACATCATGGAGGAGCTTCAGACGATACTTGCGGTCGGGGCGGGGGCTTCAACAAAGCTGGTGGACAGGAGAAACGGAAGAATAAAGCGTATCACTAACCATAAATACCCTTATGAATATTTAGACAGATTTAACGATATTCTTGAAAACAAGCGGGATATTTTTGGCTTTTTCGTATAAATTGTTTGCTGGAATATTTCTTTTGGTTGACAAATGAGTACTTTTGTTGTATCATTATAACAGGGTCGCTGTATGATCAGAATATGCTTCCGGGGTTTGTGGCGCTTTCGGAGCAAACGGCTGCCTTTTATTCTAGGAGGTATTATTATGGATTCAAACGATAAGGTATTTGGTATTCTTGGCTATTTCGGACTGCTGTTCCTCGTTCCGCTGCTTGCAGGCAAGACAGAGTTCACACGTTTCCACGCTAATCAGGGTATTGTTCTGTTTATTGCAGAGGTAGTTCTCGGTATCGTTGTTGGTATCGTATCCGTTATCCTTGGTTTTATTCCGTTCGTTGGTGTGATCCTCAGCGGTATCTTAAGCGGCGCTCTCGGCATCGTTTCCCTCATTTTAACGATCATGGGAATTGTCAGCGCAGCTCAGGGTGAAATGAAGCCCCTGCCTATCATCGGCGGTATCAAGATCATCAAGTAATTCGCGTTGTACATTGACTCGCTGTATCAGCAGAGTAAAAAAACAGGCTGCTTCTGGCTTTCAGGAGCAGCCTTTTCTATTTGAGCTTTAGCGGAAAAATAGTTCATGGATTACGCAAGGGGGAAAGTGATATTTGACAGGTATTCAAATTTGAAGTTCAAGCATGAAAACGGGAATTTTATTTTATAAGGAATTCCATAACCAGTTCGGCGGCGAGTACTCCTCCGCAGGCGGAAACCGCCACCGTTAAAAGTCCCCTGCCGCAGAACGCAGCCACCAGAGCCGCGGCAAGCCCAACGCAGGCGGTTATGACCGAGCCGGTGCTGAAGAATATTCCCGGTATTGTCATGGCAGTGAGAACCGCATAGGGAACATAATACAGGAAGCTCAGCACAAACGGCGAGCGTATTTTTTTGCGGATCGCGGCAAGCGGAAGCATTCTGACAAGATAAGTCACCAGCGCCATCGTCAGAATACTCAGGCATAAGTAAATTGTATCAGTCATCTGCTTCACCGTCCTCTGTTGGTCTTGGGAACAGCAGCGCGCCCACAGCCGCTGCGATGATCGTGCAGATTATCACTGAGAATCCGGAGGTGATTCCGCTGAACAACGGCACAAATTTGATAACGCAGGACAATGCCGCGGCGATAAGAGCTACCGCCAGCACTCCCCTGAAGCGCTTTGCCGGAGGAATGACAATCGCAATAAACATTCCGTAGATCGCAATTCCCAGCGCGGATTTCACGATGTCCGGCAGGATATTTCCGAGCAGCGCTCCCGCAGCAGTTCCTGCCGCCCACATGACGTATGGAAGAGTTATAAGCCCATACATATACGCAGGAGTTACGTCCCCGGTATGTGCGCTTGCCACCGCGAAAACCTCGTCTGTTACGCCGAATGAGGTGGTCAGCCGGTGGAACATACTGTATTTCCGGCACAGCTTCTGACTGAGGGACAGGCTCATCAGCGAATAACGCAGATTTATGATGAGCTGAGCCACGGCGATCTCAGCAAGTCCTCCGGCAGCAGCAATGGTTTCCACTCCGGCTACCTGCCCCGCAGATGTAAGGCAGGTCATGGAAATAAGTATTGCGGCAAGCGGAGGTATCCCTTTCTGTACCGCCATAATTCCAAAGGCAAAGGATACCGACAGATATCCAAGCCCTATGGGAAGTCCGTCCTTGAAGCCCTTGAGATATTCTGAGCGGGCAGTTCTGTTTTTTTCTTCTGTCTGTGACATAATGCTCCCTTTTCACTTCTTATTTTATGCAACTCTAATATTGTATCACAAATTCCGACTAATTTCAATACAAAATCCACAGCCTGAGCTAT
>CAMAGG010000101.1 GCA_945833805.1 uncultured Clostridia bacterium
AAACCGTTAAAACGGCTTCCGGTGAAATAGAGAATGCGCTCCTGCGCTCAGAAATGCTGGTAAAGGAGCTGGGAATGAACACCCAGCTTTCAAACGACGTTTTCGCTTCGGATAAAAAAATAGAGCTTCTGGCGGAGAAAGCCGAATATTACGGCTTTATAGACTATAATATCACCGATAACTCAGGAATAAATCTTTACGGCGAGGATATGAGCGGGAAAAGCTGGTTCAGACCTGCGCTGGAGGGGCAGACCGTTATTTCCGACCCGGAATTTACCGAGGACGGTAAATATACGATATACATAGCCTCCACCCTAATCAAAACAGGAAAGCATGTTGCTTCCCCCACGGTCGGCGTGATCTATATGTCCGTAGACGCAGGAATGCTTTCGGATATTGCCTCTGAGATCAGCATAGGGCGCTCTGGTCAGGCTTACGTTCTTAACAACAGCGGAACAGTTATTGCTCACAGGGATCAGGATAAGGTCAATTCGAGATATAACGCGGCGCAGGCTGCGAATAAGGACGCTTCCCTTTCCGGGAAAGCCGGACTTGAAAAAAAAGCGGTGGCTCTTTCTGCCGGAGAAACTGTTTCCGGAGAATATCAGGAAAACGGCGTCAGAAAATATGCGGTGTATTCGCCGATAGACGGTACAGACGGCTGGGTAATAGGCATTGAAGCGGAAAGCTCGGAATTCCTCAGCGGCACATGGGGCTGCATTCTTCTTACAGCAGCGTGTGTGCTGGTCTGCATTGCGGTTTCCGCAGTCATCATAGTCAGAAACGCGAACAATATAACAAAACCGATCCGGGAAATACAAAACGCCATGAGCAAGGTAGCAGATGGCGACCTCAGAGTTTCAGTGGACATAAAGCACAACGATGAAATAGGCGAACTTGGCGAAAGCGTCAACAAGACAGTATCGGCGCTGAAACTATATGTAGAGGAAATCAGTTCCGCAAGCGAAAAAATGTCACAGGGTATATTTGATTTCACCGCCGATGTTGAGTTTCGGGGCGATTTTGAGAAGATAGCAAATTCGCTCAACGATATCTCGGTGGGATTAAGCGACGCGATAGGCAGGATCAGCGCGTCAGCCTCCGAGGTCAATTCCGGCGCGGTAGATATTGCCGGCGGCGCATCGTCCCTATCAGACAGCGTTTCTAAACAGGCGGATCATGTTGAGCAGCTTCTGAAGCTGATAACTGAACTTAAGGAAAAAGTGAATCTGAATGCCGACAGCGCGGAGATCGCCAGCCAGAAGACGCATACATCAGGAAAGCGCATAACCGAAAGCAATAACCGGATCATTGAAATGACGGAAGCAATGAATGATATTTCGCTTAAGTCGTCAGAAATAATTACTATATCCAACACCATAAGCGACATTGCTTTCCAGACAAATATCCTCTCACTCAACGCTGCAATCGAAGCCGCACGGGCGGGTGAAGCCGGCAAGGGCTTTGCAGTGGTAGCAGAGGAGGTGAAAAACCTCGCGGACAAATGCGCGAAGGCTGTCAGCCGCACATCAGACCTTATCTCTCAGACGCTCGATGCGGTAAATAAGGGAAGTGAGATCGTCAGCGACACAGCCGCGTCATTGAACGAAGCTGTAAAAATCACCACTGATTCTATTGAAATAATCAACCAGATAAATTCTTCCTCCCACGAACAGGCGTCAATGATTGACGAAGCCAACGACGGTATAATCCGGATTTCCGAGGTCGTGCAGAAAAATGCCGAAACCGCCGAGAAAAGCGCCGCCTCCAGCCAGATCCTTAACGGACAGGCAGAACTTCTTCAGACGCTGACCAGAAAATTCAAGCTGAAAACGCTTTAATTGTGCGAGGACATTAAGAATAAAAATACAATAAGCCAAAATACAATAAGCCTCCGTCGCTGCCTGCGCAGAAAACGGGGGCTTAAACTATTATCATGCCGCTCTACGGCTCACTTTTGTGCGATAATTTCTTAAAATAAAAAAAACACTTGCATTAAATCGCAATAAGTGGTATAATATTTAATAGTGTATGTGTTCCCGGAGTTTTAGACATGTCCCCGATTTCCGGCAAAGTCCGGATCGATATACAGACGAGGTGACTTAATGAAAGCAGATTTACATTGCCACACAACAATTTCCGACGGTTCTCTCGGTATTTCAGACGTGATCCGTCAGGCGGACAGGAACGATGTCCGATGCCTTGCAATAACCGACCACGACAGCCTTGCTTCACTATCCCGCTCGGCAGTCCTCGGAAAACGCTACAACGTTACGGTCGTTCCTGCGGTGGAGTTTTCCGCGTTCGACCCCGCGCGAGGAAGAAAGGTACATATTCTCTGTTATATGCCCGCAAAGCCGGACAGACTTGAGGGACTCTGCCTGCGCACTTCCACCGGCAGAATGGAGCTTGGAAAACGCATGGCGGTCAAGGTCCTTGACAAGTATCCTATCACGCTGGAAAGCATTCTGCGCTACTCCGCAGGAAGCAAGGCTATTTACAAATGCCATATAATGCACGCGCTGATGGACTATGGCTATACAACTGAGCTTTACGGCGATGTATATGATTCTATATTTGACGTAAAAGACGGCATCTGCGCCGCCGAAGTCGCTTCGGAAGCAGATTTCTACCCGGATGTCCGCTTCGTGACAACTCTGATTAAGGCAAGCGGCGGAATTTCGGTCATGGCGCACCCTAAGGTCTATGACAGCTTCGACCTGCTTGAGGAGCTTGCCTCCGCAGGCGAGATAGACGGAGTAGAAGTATGGCATCAGAGCGCCGACGAAGCCGACCAGAAACAGCTTCAGGAGATCGCCGCGGCGCATGGTCTGCTCACCACCGGCGGCTCGGATTTCCACGGCTTCTATAATCACTACGCAATACAGATCGGCTCAAACCTCACTCCGGAAGATACCCTTACAAAAATAATCAATCACAAGGGTAAAGCATAAAAAGTAAAACATAAGAAGGACAGTACAATGGATATCAAAGAAAAAGCGCTTCAGAAGCATTATGAATGGAACGGAAAGCTGGAAGTAGTTTCCCGCGCTAAGATTGAAACAAGAGAGGATCTTTCCCTCGCGTACACCCCCGGTGTTGCGCAGCCCTGCCTTGAGATCGCTAAAGATCCAGAGCTTTCCTATAAGCTCACCCGCCGCAGCAATCTTGTCGCTGTTATCACAGACGGCACTGCGGTTCTGGGACTCGGCGACATCGGCGGACTTGCGGGAATGCCGGTCATGGAGGGCAAATGCTGCCTGTTCAAGGAATTCGGCGGCGTTGACGCATTTCCTCTCTGCGTCAAGAGCAAGGATCCCGATGAAATAGTACGCACCATCGAGCTTATCTCCGACAGCTTCGGTGGAATAAACCTTGAGGACATCTCCGCGCCTCGCTGCTTCGAGATAGAGGCTAAGCTCAAGGAACGGCTGGATATACCGGTGTTCCACGATGATCAGCACGGAACAGCGATCGTTGTCGGCGCGGCAATGATCAATGCGATCAAGCTCGCCGGAAAGAAGCTATCCGATATTACCGTGGTAATAAACGGCGCAGGCTCCGCCGGGATCGCGATCGGCAAATTCCTGCTCAAGCTCGGCGTTGGAAATCTGATAATGGTAGATCTTTGCGGCATTCTCAACCGCGACGAGCAGTACGCAAATCCTGCCCACGCTGAAATGGCTAAGCTCACCAACCGCAACAACATCAAAGGCGGTCTTGCGGACGCTCTCAAGGGCGCAGACGCGTTTGTCGGAGTTTCAAAGCCCAATCTTGTAACCCCGGAAATGGTTCAGTCTATGGCTGAGAAACCGGTACTGTTCCCAATGGCGAACCCCGAACCTGAGATAACCTACGACCTCGCCAAGCAGAGCGGAGCATTCATCGTCGGGACAGGACGCAGTGACTACCCTAACCAGATCAACAATGTTCTGGTATTCCCCGGTGTATTCAAGGGCGCACTCAAGGTACGCGCAAAGGCTATCACAGAAGAAATGAAGCTCGCCGCAGCTTACGCTATAGCAGGTCTGGTAACAGACGACAAGCTGTCGGTTGACTATATTATCCCCAGCGCTCTGGATAAATCCGTGGCTCAGGCGGTTGAGGACGCTGTCGCCGAGGAATGGCTCAAAAGCGGAAAATAATCAAAAGGTGAAATAATTATGAAGTTTGAATATATCCCCCGTGGAGTATGCTCGCGGAAAATGGTCTTTGATATCGAAAACGGTCAGATAAAGTCGCTTGACGTTATCGGCGGCTGCAACGGCAATCTGAAGGGAATTTCCTCCCTTGTCACCGGAATGAAGCTGGAGGACGTGATTTCCCGTCTGGACGGGATAACCTGCGGCAGCAAGCCCACCTCCTGCCCCGCGCAGATTGCCGAGGCGCTCAGAGAATATCTCAGCAAGAATTAACCCCGAACGGAGCAGTCAATGAAAATACCTGAACTATTCAAAAACGGACGCACAGTGTTCTCCTTTGAGGTCTTTCCGCCAAAAAAGGACAGCGATGTGTCGGTAGTCTACAACACGCTGGAGCAGCTTGGTGATCTTCACCCGGACTTCATCAGCGTGACCTACGGCGCGGGAGGCAGCGCCGCGGGAGCCTCCACCACCGAGCTTGTGCGGTACATAAAGGAAAATCTGCACACAGAATCAATCGCGCATCTCACCTGCGTTAATTCAACCCATGCCGACATTGACGAGAAGATAAAGGAGTTCGAGGAAAACGGCATTGAAAACGTTTTGGCGCTTCGCGGCGACATAAATCCGAATATCCCGCCGAAGCACGAATTTCTCCACGCAAGCGACCTCATAGAATACATGAAGCCGCGCTCAAACCTCTCGTTTTCCGGCGGCTGCTACCCGGAAGTCCACCCGGAATCCGCAAGCCTTGTGGAAGATATCCACAACCTGAAGAAAAAGGTGGACGCGGGTGCTTCGCACCTGATCTCCCAGCTTTTCTTCGACAACAATTCTTTTCTGGAGTTTCTGGAAAAGGCGAGGATCGCGGGGATCGAGGTTCCGATCGAAGCGGGAATCATGCCCTGCGTAAATGCGAAGCAGATCCAGCGAATGGTTTCGATGTGCGGAGCAAGCCTGCCGCTGAAATTCACCAAGATGATAAACCGCTACGGCGATAATCCCGAAGCAATGCGGGACGCCGGAATAGCCTACGCAGTCGATCAGATAATCGACCTAGTGGCGCAGGGTGTTGACGGAATTCATCTCTACACCATGAACAACCCCTATATTGCAAGAAAAATCAGTGAAAGCATAGAAAAGGTGATACGCTGTGACAAGTGAAATAACCCGAATCAACCGCGCTGAGGCGCTGCGCTACATGGGCTATACCCAAGAGCCGGACGAAAGGATAAGCGCCGTGATCGACGAATGTGAGCAGGATTTGATTAAAGAAGCGCGTCCGCAGTTTGTGTGGCGAGTATTCAATATCCTTCGCACCGAAAGAAACCTCGTTCTGTCCGACTGCGATTTTGAGCTTGAGGGCAAGGATATCGCCGAGCATCTCCGCGGCTGCGACAAGGCGGCGGTGGTTTGCTCAACACTGTCATCTGACGCGGACAGATACCTGAAAAAACTTGACGTTTCCGACTCAATGAAGGCAGTCATCTCCGACGCCCTCGCAAATGCAATGATCGAGCAGGTAAGCGAGCAGGCGCGGCAGGATATCCTCAGCAATATGCCGGGGTATTCCACCACATGGTGCTACGGCGCAGGCTATGGCGATTTTCCGATCGAAAGCGCACCGCTGCTCATTGCGTCCGTTGACGCAGTTAGAAAGATCGGAGTCTGCTGCACTGCCACGCATATGCTCACCCCGCGCAAGACGATCATCGGAGTTGTCGGACTGTACCGCGGCGAGCTTGACAAGAAGCGCCGCAGCTGCGAGGACTGCAACGCAAAGGAAACCTGCCGTTTCCGCGCCTACGGAACACGCTGCTGAACAGAATACAAAAGCGCTGTCTTTAATCGGCTGCAAATGCGGCTTGCCTTGACGGCGCTTTTCAGTATTATGCGTTGCAGATCAATTCCAACCCCTGCGAGAAGCTTTCAACTTTCTGCACCAAATCATGCCAAATCATAATGATTTTTAAACTTTCAACCTGAACAGGAGCTTCTTAGTAACTTTCTGACAGGCTTGAGAAATAACGATCAAAGGGGCAAGCAGAACCGATGCTTGCCCCTGAATTTATGTATTCCCACCGTGAAATCACTTTATAGTAAATCCGTCCTTGAACGCATTACCCACCTTTTCGCCGAGAACAAGGTAATCGTGGCTCACCGTGTCAACGGTTATCGGGCGCAGCTTTGCAGCGCAGACCTTGCCGGATTCATCAAGCACAGATTCATCAGCGCAGACATTCACTATTTTGCCGAACAAATGATGGGTTTCCGGGTCATAGCTGATCAGACGGCACTCCAGCGTCAGCGGAAGCTCGTCAATGACCGGAGCGTCAACAAACTCGCTTTTCGTGGTGTGGAAGCCGCATTTTGTCAGCTTGTCCGGCACCTTGTTGGCGGAAACTACCCCCACATAATCGCATTCAACAACGTGCGCAGCGTCCGCCATGCTGACAGTGAATGCCTTGCGGGAAAGGATATTCTCGGTGGTTTTGTGGCTCGGTGAAAGGCACAGGAAAATCTGGTTATCCCCGGCAACTCCACCCCATGCGGCATTCATTGCGTCGGGAGTTCCGTCCTCGCCGTAGCTGGCAACGATAAATACCGGCTGCGGATAAATCAGCGTCTTTGCTCCAAAGTTCTTTCTCATAAAAAAACCTCCGTTTCTCAGCTTCGCATAGGAAGCCTTTCTTTCACTTATTATATCACTTCCCGGATAATATTTCAAGGGCTTTCTAAGCAGAAAAGGGAGCAATCGTGCTCCCTTAGATCTATAATCACTGATTAAGTCTGAAATGCACCGGGATCCCGTTGCGGTATTCCAGCTCCGGTTCTCCCTGAATAAGCGGCAGGAAGTAGTTCAGCGCGTCCACAGTAACGTTGTTTCCCTCCGGATTGATCCATTCCCGTGGGAATTTCTTTTCCTGATTTGCGACCTTTCTGATATCCGCAGGAACTATCTCCACACGGTAGGGATTATTGCTGATCCGCTTAAAGCTCATCATTACGCCGCTCTCGCCGTATTCCAGCGCGTATTTCACCGCTTCCCTGCCGATGCGCTCCGCTTCGGTCAGGTCGGTGAGAGAAGCTATGTGGGAGCTGCACCTCTGCATTACGTTAAGCTCTATTGAGCGTACCTTGCAGCCGATATGAGCCGCGGTGAATTTCTCCAGCCACTTACCTATTCCCGACAGGTACTTATGCCCGAATGCGTCGGTAAGCTCCGAGGAGAATCCATTGTCGTTCCCCGAGTTTATTCCCTCGGAAACTGCAACTATCACAGCCTTGTAGCGAAGCTGCGCCTGCTTTACGTCATTGAGGTATTTCTCCGGAGAGAATTCGCCCTCCGGAAGATAGATGAGGTGCGGCGCTGGCTCACCGTTAGCCCTCAGTACGCAGGAGCTTGCCGCAAGCCAGCCCGCGTCCCTGCCCATGATCTCTACAATGGTGACGGAGGGAATGGAGTACACCCGGCTGTCCCGGATTATCTCCTGCAAGGTGGCGGCAACATACTTCGCGGCAGAACCAAATCCGGGGGTGTGGTCGGTTTCGGTAACGTCGTTGTCTATGGTTTTCGGAACTCCTACTACCTTGATATCGATATTGTTTTCGGTGAAGTAGCTGTTCAGTTTCAATACCGTGTCCATAGAGTCATTTCCGCCGATATAGAAGAATGCCCGGATATGGTGACGATTGAAGGTATCGACTATCTTCAGATAGTCGCTCTCGTCCTCGTGGTAGTCCTTCAGCTTAAAGCGGCAGGAACCTAATATCGTGGAGGGGGTTGTCATAAGGAGATTCTTGTCATGCTCGTCCGTCAGAATATTCCGCAGATTGAGCAGGTGATCGCCGATAATTCCCTCAATTCCGTTTTCCGCGCCGTAGATCTCGTCTACCTCCGGGTTCTGCTCCGCGCCGTTGAAAACTCCGGTAAGGCTTGCATTTATTGCGGCAGTGGGACCGCCGGACTGTGCGACTGCAATATTGAACATCTTTTGTCCTCCATACATCTCTGTTGAGAAGATTTTTATATTTTATGGTATTATTGTAACATATATAGTAAAAATATTCAATTGCCGTAATAAACAAAAAATGGGCAGAACACCTGCCCATTTTCTATTATTCAAGCTGAATTGCTCAATCGCCAAAGGAAATGCCGATATCCCGCGCGGTCTTTACCATTTTGCAGTCTACCGGAACAAACTTAGTCTTCATTGCGACATCGCCGAGGGGATTTTCAGTGATCTTTCCGTCAACCATTGCAACGGTATAACCGTACTTTCCGTTCTTCAGGAGCTGCGCAGCGTGTGCGCCGAACTGTGTCGCAAGTATTCTGTCATAAGCCGAGGGGCTGCCGCCGCGGAGCATATGTCCCGGAACAACGGTTCTGGTTTCCAGACCGGTCATTGTCTGTATCTCCTTTGCAATACGGGAGGTGGCTGTGGTAAGTCCCTGCTCTGCGCGAAGTCTTGCGCGCTCCTTTTTCTTGAGCTTTGCTTCCTCAATGTCAAAGCAGCCCTCTGCGACAGCGAGTATCGAGAAGTTTCTTCCCGCGTCAGCACGCTTCTGGCAAGCCTGAGCGACCTTGTTTATGTCGTAGGGTATCTCCGGCAGCAGGATTATGTCCGCACCGCCTGCAAGTCCGCTGTAAAGCGTGAGCCAGCCCGCCTTGTTGCCCATGATCTCAATTACCATAACACGGCTGTGAGAGTTCGCCGTGGTGTGAATACGGTCAATGACCTCAGTTCCGATATCCACTGCGGAATGGAAGCCGAATGTAACGTCCGTGCCGAAGATATCGTTGTCGATAGTCTTGGGAAGTCCGATGACGTTAAGACCCTCCTCAGACAGCATATTCGCGGTCTTGTGAGTTCCGTTTCCGCCGAGGGTGAACAGGCAGTCAAGCTTCAAATCCTTGTAGGTTTCCTTCATTTCCTTGACCTTGTCCACCTTGTCGTCCTCGATGATCTGCATCATCTTGAACGGAGTACGCTTTGTACCGAGGATAGTTCCGCCCTGAGTCAGGATACCTGAAAAATCAGAGGGCTGCATACTCTTGTACACACCGTGAATAAGCCCGTGATAGCCGTCGTGAATTCCGATGATCTCAACCTTGTCCTCGCCGAAAGCCTCGTAGATCGCCTTTGCCGCGCCTCTGATCGTGGCATTCAGTCCGGGACAGTCGCCGCCGCTTGTGAGCATACCAACTCTGAGTTTTCCCATTGTCTTTGTCCTCCATAAAAATAAAATTCTGTGATGAATTACTTTCAGCTTGTTGAAAAAGTCACCTTTTCAGGGTGGCGAGAAGCCGTCAGATTC
>CAMAGG010000102.1 GCA_945833805.1 uncultured Clostridia bacterium
ATAGTGTACGAAACGGAGAGCATAATCAGCGTTGGAATAGACGTTGGCACAACAACGACCCAGCTTGTATTCTCGCGGCTTATGCTGAAAAGCACCGGAGGATATGGGATTACTCCGAAAACAGAGGTTTCGGATAAGGAAATACTCAGCCGGAGCAGGATATATTTTACTCCTCTGCGTGGCAATGATGAAATCGACGCGCAGGGAGTTCGGGAAATAATCGAGCGGGAGTACGCAGCGGCGGGCTATCTACCTGAGATGATCGACACCGGGGCTGTAATAATCACCGGCGAATCCCTGAGGAAGTCAAATTCCCGCAGCGTCTGCGAAGAGATATCAAGCATCGCCGGGGACTTTGTAGTGACCTCCGCAGGTCCGGATCTTGAGTCGATCCTTGCCGGAAAAGGTTCCGGCTGCATGGATATTTCAGAACAGCCGGACTATCTCGGAAAGATATGCTGCAATTTTGATATCGGCGGCGGGACGACAAATATTGTATGTTTTCGCGGCGGCGAAACGATTTCAGCCGGATGTCTGGACATAGGCGGCAGGCTTATCAGGGTGGACAACTCCGGCAGGATCACCTATATCTCTGAAAAGCTCAGAAATCTCGCGGAGCGAAAGGGGATTACGCTGAATATCGGCGAGATACTCGGCAGAGAAACCGCGGAGCGGGTGTGCGGTATCATGTGCGGTGTTCTTGAGGCTGCCGCCGGGCTTGCTCCGTATGATGAAGCTGTGGGATACATGGCGACAAATCATTCTATTGATGTCCTGCCGGATCTTTTCACGTTTTCCGGCGGGGTCGCGGATTGCATATACAATGACCATGAGGATTTTGAGTACGGAGATCTTGGAGTGATTTTCGGAAGAACTCTGCGCAGCTCTGAATTTTTTAAGCATGGCAGGGCGCTTCCTGCGGTGGAAACAATGAGGGCTACGGTTATCGGCGCGGGAAGCTGTTCTATTGAGCTTTCGGGCAGCACGATAGAGTACCGGGGCTGCGAGTTCCCGATGAAAAGTGTTCCCGTACTGCGGCAGCAGCTTTCGTGTGGTGAGGATATCAAAGGGTTTGCGGAGAGGGTGCGCCACAGTATTGAGAGTTGCGGCGCTCTCGGATCGGGAAACCGTATCGCGCTTTCCTTTGAAGGAATAAAAAATCCTACGTTCACTGAAATTGAGCAGCTTGCAGCGGAGATCTCTTCCGTTTCGGATATCGCGGGAAACCCGCTGATGATCGTTGTGGAGCAGGATATGGCAAAGGCGCTGGGGCAGGCTCTAAAGCGGCGTATACCAAGGAACGAGCCGCTTATCTGCATTGACGGAATAGCCTGCGGCGACGGGGATTTTATTGATATAGGCGAACCGGTATCCGGCGGCAGGGTAATTCCCGCAGTCGTCAAAACATTGATTTTCAGATAAAGGGTGGGATATTAAATGAATTTAAAATGCACACTGTATAATAAGACCTTTGAGTTTTCCTCCGTAAAAGAGGTGCTTGCAAAGGCAAACGAGCCGAAATCCGGAGATACGCTTGCCGGGGTAGCGTCAAATTCCGCAGAGGAACGAATGGCGGCAAAGCTTGTCCTATCTGAACTTACCGTAAAGGATCTGCGGGAAAATCCGTCTGTCCCATACGAGGAGGACGAGGTGACCCGGATAATTCAGGACGACCTTGATATGGAGCAGTACGAGAAATTCAAGGGAATGACGATAGGCGAGCTTCGGGACTGGGTATTGTCATATAATACCACATCGGAGATGATACTTGCGGCTTCAAAGGGGTTTACCAGCGAGGTCATTGCGGGGGTCGCAAAGCTTATGGGAAATCTTGATCTTATGTATGGCGCAAATAAGATCGAGGTTCATGCTCACTGCAATACAACGATTGGCGGCAGAGGAGTGTTCGCCTCCCGGCTTCAGCCAAATCACCCAACCGACAACCTCCGGGGAGTTACTTCGTCGCTGTTCGAGGGGCTGAGTTACGCCTGCGGCGACGCTGTGCTGGGATTAAATCCGGCGATAGATACGGTGAACAGCACCACAGATGTGCTGAAGCTGCTGTATGATGTCCGGACAAAGTATGAGATACCCACGCAGATATGTGTTCTGTCGCATATTTCCACTCAGATGAAGGCTGCTCAGGCTGGTGCGCCGATCGACCTGTGTTTTCAGTCGATAGCAGGCTCGGAAAAGGCGCTGCGCTCCTTCGGAACAGGCGCGGGTATGCTTGGCGACGCGCTTCAGATGATGACGGAGCTTGCGAAATCGGAAGGTCCTGATTATATGTATTTTGAAACCGGACAGGCGTCGGAGCTTTCCTCATCATCGCATTTCGACACCGACCAGCAGACAATGGAATCACGCTGCTACGGGCTTGCGCGGCATTATCACCCATTTCTTGTGAACACGGTGGTGGGCTTCATGGGACCTGAATATCTCTATGACGGAAAGCAGGTCATACGGGCGGCGCTGGAGGACGTGTTTTGTGGAAAAATGCACGGACTTCCCATGGGCTGCGACTGCTGCTACACCAACCACATGCAGGCAGACCAGAGCGATATGGACAATCTGATCACGATAATGGCAGCGGCGGGCTGCACTTATGTTATGGGGCTTCCGCAGGGCGATGATGTTATGCTGATGTACCAGTCCACCGGATTTCACGATTCCCAGACCGTCCGGGAAATGCTGGGACTTCACCCGATACGCGAATTCGAGCAGTGGGCGGAGAAAATGGGAATTCTTGAAAACGGACGGCTTACGTCACGGGCAGGGGATCTGACGATTTTCAGATAATGGAGGCGGAAAAATGAGCAGAGCATTTACACTGAGCGGAAAGACGGATATTCTGGGTTGTAATCTCACCGCAATTCCTATGCAGGAGTTCAGCGAGCGCGACAGCGATGAAAATAAAGAGGTCTATGAGCAGTACAAGAAAGCCACTCCGGCAAGGGTAGGCATAGGGCATACCGGGCCGCGGTATCACACTGCGGCGGCTCTGAGATTTCAGGCGGATCAGTATTCCGCCGCGAACGCAGTTCAAATGGAAGTCCCGGAGAGCGTTGTAAAGAAGCTAGGTCTGTTTGAGATCCAAACCAGATGCAGCAGCAAATATGAAATGCTGACCCGACCAGATCTCGGCAGGCTGTTCAGCGAGGAAACAAAGAAGATCATCTCAGAGCGGTGCGTTCATGAGCCGGACGTGCAGATATTCATAGGCGACGGGCTTTGCTCTCCGGCAGTGGAGGCAAATGTCCCGACAATGTACCCTGCTATCTGCGCGGCGCTGGAATACGAGGGGATCTCTGTCGGCACGCCGTTTTTTGTGCGCTACTGCCGGGTGAATACCGTGAGGACAGTGGCGGAGCTGCTCCACCCGAAAGTCACCTGCGTTCTTATCGGCGAGCGTCCGGGAATGCTTACCTCGCAGAGTATGTCGGCTTATATGGCTTACAATGCCCGCTATGATATGCTGGAGTCGGATTACACCGTTGTCGCCAACATAAGCAGCGTCGGAATGCCGCCTGCCGAAGCCGCCGCGAATATCGCTGATATTATAAAGGCAATGCCGGAGCAGAAAACCAGCGGATATGGACTTAAATACTGAGAAAGCCTGGGGCGCGGCGACAAAACCGTGTGAAGCACTTTTTAATTTTTTCCCTCTGCACCATCTTTTCTTTGAAAAGAGTGAAGCGATTTTTCAAACGGACACTGCTTTTTCTACAAGCTAAGAGCCTGATCTTACGGTCAGGCTCTCAGTTATTTTATTCGTTTTTTTACTCATGCTCCGACATGAATTCCTCTGCGGTCTTATTGTAAAGCTCCTTGTTCTCAACATGGCAGAGGTGAGTTCCGGGGAAAAGTTCCCAACGGCAGTCCGGGATCCTGTCAAGAAGCTGCTTGGAGATCGCCGGAGTCGCTTCGTCGGCACGTCCTGATGTCACAAGCACCGGAACTTTTATCTCGTCCAGTCTGTCGGAATAATCCCAGCCCTTGAGATTTCCTGTTACGACATATTCGCTTTCGCCCCATGTCGTGGTGTAGGATTCGCCCATCTGGTCGAAGGAGCGGGAAACATAATCAGGGTAGGGCGAAAGGCTGCAAACGTGTCGGCGGTAATATTCCGCTGACGCTTCCGCGACCTCCGGCTTTGAGTAATCAAGATCAACTGCAGCCTGAGCGAGAGCTTCCTGCATATTCTTCGGCATGAAGCTGATAAGGCGCTGCGCTTCGGACACCCACAGCGGAATGGAAGCCGGGCTGCTCGCGATGATCGTACTTGCAATTCCGGAGGGCTTTCTGTTGATGAGATACTGCATAGCCAGCATACCGCCCCATGACTGACCCAGAAGGTGGATCTTTTCCAGACCGAGAGCTTTTCTTACCACATCGACTTCTTCTTCCCACAGCTCCGCGCACCAGAAGCCGGGTTTGGATTCTGCGATTCTTGATTTTCCGCAGCCTAGCTGGTCGTAATATACCACCGCTCTGCCGTAATTCTCGGCAATACCATCGAGGGATTCGAGGTAATCATGAGCGCAGCCGGGACCTCCGTGAAGCGCAAGCAGCGGCAGCTTTCCGTCTTTGCATTCTCCGGCGATCCGGTAATAGGTCTTGTAACCCTTGAAATCAATATATCCTTCTTTGATGTTCATAATTACTCGTGCTCCTCCATGAATTTTTCCACAATGCTGTTGTACAGGTCGGGGTATTCAACGTGGCAGAGGTGAGTGCCTGGAATAAGCTCCCAGCGGCAGTCTTTAACTCCGTCGTATATCTGCTTGGAAACGGCGGGGGTAGCTTCATCGTCAATTCCTGATGTTACAAGGGTGGGAATGTTTATCTTATCCAGCCTGTCGGAGTAGTCCCAGTCCTTCATCTTGCCGGTGACGACAAATTCGCTTGCGCCCTGCATTACCATGTAGGGTTCTCCCATCTGGCTGAATGAACGTTCTACAAAATCGGGATAAGGCACTATTCGGCATACATGGCGGCGGTAGTATTCCGCAGAGGCTTCCACTACCTCAGGGCGGGAATAATCTCCGTCAATATCCGCCTGCGTCAGCGCCTCCTGCATTTTTTTCGGCAGGTAGCTGCGCAGACGGTTCGCTTCGGACAGCCACAGGTCCATTGAAGCGGGGCTGCTTGCGATCGTAATGCTGCTTACTCCAGTGGGCTGCTTGTTTATGGCGTACTGCATGGTCAGCATTCCACCCCATGACTGCCCCAGCATGTGTATATGCTCAAGTCCCAGCGCTTTTCTTACAACGTCGATCTCTTCTTCCCACAACTCAGCGCACCACATATCCGGGTGGGAACCGGGGACGACGGATTTTCCGCAGCCAAGCTGGTCGTAATATACCACCTGTCTGCCGTATCTGTCCGCAAGTCCGTCCAGAGATTCGAGATAATCGTGAGCGCAGCCGGGACCTCCATGCAGCGCGAGCAGCGGAAGCATTCCCTTGCTTCGTTCTCCGACAATACGGTAGTAGGTCTTATATCCCTTGAAATCAATATAGCCCTCTGTGATTTTTGCCATGATGAAAAACTCCCTTCATGATGTTTAATATAACATACAGGGAAGCCGCCGTATGGTCGCTTCCCTATATGTTGTTCATGTTATGATCAAGCTAATGTGAAATCCTTTGCGGTGAGATCCCAGAAATAAAGCGGACCGAGGTCAACCTTCATTCTCTTGTTTACAGCGAAAGACTGGTTGCTGAATGAGAGAACATAAATCGGAACTTCGTCGAGGATAAGCTCGCTGTATTCCTTGATAAGCTCAACTCTTTCGTTTTCGTCAACGGAGTTGTTCTCCTTTGTGAACAGCTCATCAACGGCATCGTTGCGGAAAGAGGAAGTGTTAGATCCGCCTGCGCCTGCGTTGGAGCTGATAAGGATAGGACGAACATTGCCTGCGGGGTCGGGGAAGTCTGCCTGCCAGTCGAACAGACCCATGTCGTAGTCCTTCACGCCGTTTTCGTCAAGCAGATTACCGAACTGAATGGTGATCATCTCGTCGTAGGTGTGCTGCTCAATGGAAACATTGATTCCGATAGCGGAAAGGGCGGACTGGATATAAACAGCCATAGACTGATAGTAGCTGATGTTGGAAACTGCAAGTCTGCAATCGAAGCCGTCCGGATAATCGGAAGCCGCGAGACACTCCTTAGCCTTTTCGATGTTATAGGAGTAGTTGTCGAGGGTAGCTGCGAATTCCTCCCAATCCTCGGGGCTGCCGATAGTGTAGAGCGCGTCGCCGAACAGCAGACCGGAACCGGGAGTGCCGTATTCTCCGTAAATGCTGTTTACAAGGTTCTCGGCGTCGATCGCGTAGCAGATAGCCTTGCGCACGTTCTTGTCGTTGAAGGGAGCTTTCTCGGTGTTGAATGCGAGGTGGTCGATTCTGTATGCGTGAACGGAGTTGATGTCAAGGTTTTCAGCGTCGGAGAGCTGACCGATCATATCAACTGATACGTTTACAGAAAGGTCGGTCTGACCTGTCTTGAGGGCGGCAATTCTTGTTGTGTCCTCGGTGATGATCGTGTAGTCGATAGTCTTGAAATCGCAGGGAGAGGATTTATCCCAGTAGTTCTCGTTAGCTGTGAGCACGATCTCAGAGCCGTTTGTCCAGTGGTCGAACTTGTACGCGCCGGTAGCAAGAACGCCGCCGGTGGCTGTTCCGTAGTTGTCCTTGTGTTCCTCGTAGTACGCCTTGCTGATAACAGCGCCGCCGGTGGTCGCAGGTACATACTGCCAGAAAGCGTCGGGGTTCTTGAGGTGAACTGTGATCTCCCAGTCGCCGGTCTTTTCAATGGAGTCAACGCTGTCGAACATCCATGCAACGTAGGAGTCGGACTCAGAGCCCATGTTGCGCTCCATAGAGAAGATTACGTCCTCCACTGTCATGGGAGTGCCATCGGAGAATGTTACGTCATCACGGATCTGATATACATACGTCTTATCATCAACACACTTCCAGTCTGAAGCCAGCATTGGAGATACAGAGCCGTCGGTGTTGATGTACAGCAGGCTCTCTACGATCTGTACTACAACAAGGTTTGTGGTTGTATCGTAAGCGTAGATTGGGTCAAGGGATACGATATCGGAGTCCAGCGCCCATTTGAGCGTGGTGTCCGTGCTGGAGGAGCCTGCGTCAGATGTTGCGCTGCTGTCGGGAGATGAACCCGCCGAGGAACCCTTCGACGAGCCGGACGAGGAGCTTGTCCCGCCGGAGCAGCCGGTAAGGCAGATCGCGAATGACAGCGCGGCTGCAAGTGTTTTTACTATGTTCTTTTTCTTCATAGTTGTTTCCTTCTTTCTTGTGTCTTTATATCTCGAACCCATTTTGATGGGCAGCGATTCATAGATTTTTTTCCTGCCGGTAATAGCAGGCGCAGAAATGACCGGGAGAAACCTCTTTGAGCAGGGGAGCAGCTGCGTCGCACTTGCCCGGAATGCAGTGTGGACAGCGGGTGTGGAACCGGCAGCCCTCCGGCATTTCCATTGCGTTCGGAAGATCGCCCTTGAGTTCCACAACGGGAACAGGCTCGTCAGGGGCAGAGCGGGGCTTGGACGCGATCAGCGCCTTTGTGTAGGGGTGGCGCGTGTCACTGAAAATATCGTCAGTCGAACCCATTTCCATAATCGCGCCGAGGTACATTACAACAATTCTGTCGCAGATATGCTCCACCACCGGAAGATCATGGGAAATGAACATCATCGTCTGGTCGAACTGCTGTTTCAGATCGAAAATAAGATTCAGTATCTGCGCCTGAACAGAAACATCAAGCGCGGAAACCGGCTCGTCCGCGAGAATGAACACTGGCTTTGTGATAAGCGCGCGGGCTATCGCAAGTCGCTGGAGCTGACCGCCGGAAAGCTCCCCCGGACGCCGGGAAAGCACAGATTCGTCAAGGCTGATAAGCTCCAGAAGATTGCTGATGTCCGCTTTTGCCTCCTCGTTCGTCATTCCAAACAGCTTTGCGACCTCTGTCAATGAACGTCCTATCGTATGCTTGGGATTAAAGGAAGAATATGGGTTCTGGAAAACCATCTGGCTCTTGCGGCGCATCTCTTTCATATCTTTTGAATTGAGGGAGAAGATGTCCTTGCCGTCCACGATTATTTTTCCTTCGGTTATGTCGGTAAGGCGCATTATACAGCGTCCGAGAGTGGATTTTCCGCATCCGGATTCGCCTACGATTCCGAGTATTTCGCCTCTGTATACCTCTAAAGATACATCGTCAAGTGCCTTGACGCATTTCTTGTTTCCTGCGTCGAAATATTTCTTGACGTGCTCAACGCGGATAAATGGTTCGCTCATGCCTTGTCGCCCCCTTTCTTAAGACTGTCGGGAGCAAGGTGGCAAAGATACCTGTGCCCTCCGTCGAGCGTGCGGAACTCAGGAGCTTCGCAGCGGCATTTCTCTGTGGCATATTTGCAGCGCGGCGCATACGCACAGCCGATGATCGTCTGGTTAAGTTTAGGCGGTGCTCCGGGAATGCTGATGAGCTTTGTAGCTCTTTCTCCGGATTTTGGAATAGAATCTATCAGATCTTTTGTGTAGGGGTGGCAGGGATTGCCGAAAATTCTCCTTACGTCGCCGGATTCAATGATCTGTCCTGCGTACATTACCGAAACCTTATCACAAATCTCCGCGATAACTCCAAAGTTGTGGGTAATGATAAGTACTGCGCTGTGCATTTCGCCCTGAAGCTGCTTCATGAGCTTCAGTATCTGAGCCTGCATCGTTACGTCCAGCGCTGTGGTGGGCTCATCGGCAATAAGAAGACGCGGGTCGCATACAAGGCTCATCGCAATAGAAGCTCTCTGGAGTTGACCTCCGGACATCTCAAAGGGGTACATATTGTATCGCGCTGCGCCGGGAAGAATGCCTACCTTTTCAAGTATCGAAATTGTCTTTTCTTTTGCTTCGGCTTTGCTGATCTTCTGGTGGAGAAGAAGCGCCTCGGAGATCTGGTCGCCTATCCTGAGAAGAGGATTGAAGGTAGTCATAGGATCCTGAAATATCATGGAGATGTCGTTTCCGCGTATGTTCAGAAGCTCCTTTTTCTTCATTTTGAGGATATCCCTGTCGCCGTCAAAAAGTATCTCACCGCTGTATTCCACCTTTGACTCATCGTGAAGCCGCAGGATAGATTTCGCGGTCATTGATTTTCCGCAGCCGGATTCTCCGACAATTCCGTGGATCTCATCGGAGGAGATCGTGAGGTTGATGTCGCGCACCGCGTGGATAAGTCCCGAAATGCTCATCAAATCGACCTTGAGATGATTTATCTGTACAAGTTCGCTC
>CAMAGG010000103.1 GCA_945833805.1 uncultured Clostridia bacterium
GCAGATATAATATTACTTTATATTGCAAAGGAAAAGATATGGAAAACAACGAAACAAATCTTATATACGGACGGAATGCGGTCACAGAAACCCTCAGCTCCGGCAGGGAGCTTGACACTCTGTATGCCCAGAAGGGCGCAGCCCTCGGAAAGATAATTTCGCTTGCAAAGCAGCGGGGCGTGGTCGTCAAGGAGGTAAGCGACGAGCGGCTCACCGCGATATGCGGGACTTCAAAGCACGGCGGGGTCGCTGCCGAGCTTGCCGCCGCGTCCTATTCCACGGTGGAGGATATCCTGACCACGGCGCAGGAGCGGGGAAAGCCGCCGTTCATCATCATCGCCGATGAGATCGAAGATCCCCACAACCTCGGCGCGATCATCAGAACCGCCGAGGCGGCGGGCGCGGACGGACTGATAATTCCGAAAAGGCGCAGCGCGTCGCTGAATGCAACGGTGTTCAAGACCTCCGCAGGAGCTGCCGCGTGGCTTAAGGTCGCGAGAGTTCCCAATCTGGTTGACACAATAAAGCGGCTCAAGGAGCAGGGAGTCTGGGTCTACGGAATGGAGGCAGACGGCACTCCCTACGACAAGGCTGACCTTTCCGGCGCAGTCGCGCTGGTTATCGGAAGCGAGGGCTTCGGACTGGGCAGGCTGGTGCGAGAAAACTGCGACATGATACTGTCGCTGCCGATGAACGGAAAGGTGAATTCACTGAATGCCTCCGTTTCGGCGGGAATTCTGATGTACGAGGTAGTAAAACACCGCGGCTGATTTTATGAAATTTTTAGGAGAGATTCAGATGTCTGATAAATACAGCATTGACGATATTCTGGCGGAAATAGACAAAAAGCGCAGCTCCGGCGGTTCTTCAAAATCCACCGAAAGCGTGACCGAGATAATCGGCGGAAATGAGCTTGACGAGCTTATGCGCAGTACCGGCGAAAAGACCCGTATGTCCGACAGGGAACGGGAGGAGCAGGAGCTTTCCGAGGAGGAAGAAAACCGCCGGCGCGCCGAAAGTATCCGCCGCGCAGCCGAGGAAAACGAGCGCCGCAAGTCACAGCAGAAGCAGAAAAAGGCAGAAGCCGAGGAGCAGCGCCGCAGGGAGCGCGAGGAAAAGCAGCGCCTTGCTGAGCAGCGGAAGCTTGAAAAGGAACAGGAAAAACTGGAGCGGGAACGGCTGGAACAGGAAAAACTGGAACAGGAGCGCGCCCGTAATATTCAGTTTAACCCGGAAGAGCCTGAGCCGAAAGAGCCTGAAGATCCTGAAGAGCCTGAGCACAGCGGTTTTACCGCCGAGCTTGCTTCGCCGACAGAGGCGGCAAAGCTGTTTGCAGAGCCGGAGAAGCCTGAGGTCGTCCAGCCGGAAAGCGAGTATGTACAGCCGTTCGTGAAGCCGAAGGTTTCCGGGGCTGATGATGATATTATTTTCCACACCCGCGGCGATCTTGTTACCACCGAAACCCAGCAGCTCAGAAAGCTCCAGCGTATCGAGGAGATCAACCGCGCCCTGCTTGCCGCGGATAAGGCGGCAGAGGAGCCGGACGACCTTGTGGACTCTCTGAACCCGATGGAATCCCGAGAAAAGGCGGTTGACGAGCTGAAAAACGCTTCCGAGCCTCAGCAGGAGATCGGTGACACGCTGGCGGTTTCCGGAAACGATCTCAAGAAAATGTCCGGCGGCGAAATGGAGCACGTCAAGGAGTATTCTCCGGTAACTTCACGCAAAAAGCACCAGAGCAATGCGGACGAGGTTCTGTTCACTCCCGGCGCGCAGAAGAAGTCCGAAAGCGTTTCTGAAAAGGAAAGACGCGGCAGCGACGCACTTGTGGCTTCCCTCAACCAGAAGCTGAAAGAGCAGCGCGAAAAGAGCATCGCAGAGGAGCGCACACTGACGCTTACCGATCTTTCCGACCCGAAGGCTATGCCACCCCGGTCGCTTAACCTTGATTACGACAATAAGGTAATCGACACCTCTATTCTCCCGAAAACTGATCCGGTAGCCGCAGTGCGCGAGGCGGAAGCTCTTGCTGCACGGAAAAAGCGCCGCATTTCCAACTTCATGCTTGAGGATATCGACGACGAGGTTGATAATTCCGAGGAGGAAGATGACGAGGATTACGACGAGGAAGAAGAGGACGAGGTGATCGACCTCGACGATGAAAATGTGATCACCGAGCGGCTTTCCCGCGCGGGAAAAGGACTTGCCGGACGTCTTGCGATACTTGGACTGCTTACGGCTGCAACGATCATCGCAGCGCTGGTATACTTCTTCAAGATCGACTCTGTTCCGATAGTGTCCGAGCTTATGAAGCCGGATATCTTCCTGTATACAAATCTTACCATTGGCATTCTGAGCTTTGGAGCCTGCTCAAGCGTTATAACCAACGGATTCTCCCGTCTGATGAAGGGCAAGCCGGACGGAGACACCCTCTGCGCGTTTGCGCATCTCGGCGCGCTGGGATCGATCGTGATGTATCTTGCAGAAACAAACTATCTCGCAATGAACCGCTCCTTTGTGTACCTTATCGTTTCCATGCTGTCCCTCTGCTTCAATACGATCTCAAAGCTCTGCACCGTCAGCGCTGCGAAGAACAATTTCCGATTCGTTTCCGGCGACAGCGAGAAATATTATGTTGAATGCACCGACGGCGAGGACGCGGAGCAGCTTGCCCGGGGAGCAGTGCGGGGAATGCCCGTAACCGCTTCCATGAGAAAGACGGAAATGCTCTGTGACTTCATCATTTCCACCTACTGCGAGGACGTTTCCGACCGCATTTCAAGAGTTCTGACCCCGGTAATTCTCGGACTTTCTGTTGTTGGCGGAGCTATCGGCTTCTTTGCGGAATCCGGAGTTACCTCCAACGTAATGAATCAGTGGTCGTTCGCAGCGACTGCATTTTCGGCGGTGCTTTGCATCGGCGCTTCCTTTACCGGCGCGCTGATAGTTATGCTGCCTATGCTGAGCGCTTCCAGAAAGACAAGCGAGCGCCGTGCAGCAATTCTGGGTTACAGCGCGGTGGAGGATTTCAGCGCGGTGAATTCCGTTCTGGTTGAGGCTAAGACCCTGTTCCCCGTCGGCTCTGTTTCTATCCGCAATATCTGGGACTACAACAAGAACGGCGCCAACGGTTCGCAGCACGTCACCATTGACGAGGCGATAATCTATGCCGCAAGCCTTGCGGTAAGCTCCGACAGCATTCTTGCCGACCCGCTGTTCAATATGCTGAACTACAAGCCGGCGCTGCTGAAAAAGGTGTCCAACTGCGTCTATGAAAGCGGTCTTGGCGTTTCCGGCTGGATAGGCAGCCGCAGAGTGCTTCTAGGCAGCCGCGACCACATGAAATCCCACGGGATAACTGTTCCCGACAGCAAGAAAGAATCCGCCCTCAACAAGAAGAACGATGAGGTGGTTTATCTTGCGATAGCGGGAGAGGTATGTATGTTGTTCTTCGTCAGCCTTTCCGCAAATCCTCAGGTGAAGAACCATGTCCGCAGACTTTCAAAGAACGGCGTCAGCCTTGTGATAAAGACGGTGGACGGCGCGCTCACCGAGGGAGTTGTGTCCGAGCTTTTCGATATCTATGCCGAGGACGTTAGAATACTTCCGGCGGAAGCGCACGACCTGTTCGACGAGCATACAAAGTATGCCGGAAAGGGCAGCGCGGCGGTTTCCTGCGATGGCACTTTCTCCTCCCTTGCGTCTGCGATAAGCGGCGCAAAGGCTCTGAACGAGCGCATAAAGATGGGCTGCATAATGGAGATATTCGGCATTGCTCTCGGAGTTCTGCTGGTGTTCATTTTTGCGGTATTCCGGAACTACTCCCTGCTCAATGGCTTCTGGATAGCGATATACAACGCGGTATGGCTGATACTCACCGTTGCTGTTCAGGCATTCAGGCGGATATAGCATGACCCTTGACGAGGAATATATGACAAAGGCTCTGGAGCTTGCCGCCCGCGCCTATGAGCTTGGCGAATGCCCGGTTGGAGCGATAGTGGTCGATCCGGAGGGGAACATCATCGGCGAGGGATATAACCTCCGGGAGCAGCTCCAGTCTCCCACCGCCCACGCAGAGATCATTGCGATAGAGCAGGCGGCAAAGGCTCTCGGAAGCTGGCGGCTCACCGGGTGTACTCTTTATGTTACCCTTGAGCCGTGTCCCATGTGTGCCGGGGCGATAATGAATTCCCGGCTGAAACGGCTTGTTTACGGCGCGTTTGACGACAAGAACGGTGCCTGCGCTTCGGTGGTGAATTTGTTTGAGGAACGCTTCACCCATATTCCCTTTGTCCGCAGCAGAATCCTCATGGAGCAGTGCGGGGGTATTCTCACGCGCTTTTTCCGGGAATTGCGGGATAACGAGGGAAATAACACATAACGAAAGATTTCTGACATGAATAAATACCAGACTCTGGCAAACAACACCATTATTCTGGCGATAGGTCAGTTCGGCTCGAAGATGCTTGTGTATGTAATGCTGAAATTCTACACAAACATGCTCGGCGCGGACGGCTTCGGCGATGTGAACAATATCATCAACGCCTCGTCGCTTCTGATATCAGTGGTAACGCTCTCTATAAACGAGGGTGTGCTTCGCTATGCGCTGGATAAGGCGAACAACGGCAAGCACGTTTTGTCTATCGGAATCAATACGGCGATAATCGGTCTGGTGATATTTGCGGCGGCGGTGCCTCTGGTGGGACTGATAGAAATGCTCAGCGGCTATCAGTGGCTCATTTATATGTACGTTGCCACCGGCAGCATTAAGGGTATCTGCGCTATTTATGTCCGGGCGAGGGGACACGTCAAGCTGTTTGCGGTGGACGGTATCCTCACAACTATTGCGGTTATCCTGCTCAATCTCCTGCTGCTCGGAGTGTTCAATCTCGGTGTTGTGGGATATGTCCTGTCGGTATCCCTCGGCGATCTGTTCTCGATAGTATTCCTGACCTTTAAAGCGAAGCTCTACAAGCAGTACCGCCCCCTCGGGAACGATCCGGTGCTTGCAAAGGCAATGCTCCGGTACAGCATTCCGCTCATGCCGACAACGGTAATGTGGTGGATCATCAATGTTTCCGATACATTCATGGTCACTGCGATACATGGCAGCGCTGCAAACGGAGTTTACTCATTTGCTTTCAAGTTTCCAAATCTGGCGGCGATCGTGGTGGGAATTTTCTCACAGGCGTGGCATATGTCGGCGATCACCGAGCGGAATTCCCGGAAGATAAGCCAGTTCTACTCGAATGTTTTCAGCATGATACAGACGGTGATGTATATTGCCGCCTCGGGAATCCTGTTGGTGCTGCGCCCGATAATCATGCCGTTCTTCGGCTCGGAGGGCTTTGAGGGAGCGTATATGTATGTTCCGTTCCTGATATCCGCGGTCATTTTCCAGAGCTTCAACAATTTCTTGAGCTCCATATACGAAGCCTGCAACAAGACCACTCATTCCTTTATTTCAAGCGTGATCGGCGCGACGAGCAACATTGCGCTCAATCTTATTCTGCTGAACTCCCCTATGGGAGTGCTGGGAGCGGCGCTTGCGACGCTTGTCAGCTACGCTCTGGTATATATTTACAGAGCGATAGATACGAAGAAATACCTCTACATGAAGGTGAACTACCCAAAAATGTTCATCAACCTGCTGCTCATCGGAATAATGTCTGCGGCGATAATGCTGCTTGACAGCGGAGTTATACTCAACGTGATAAACTGCGTGGTATTCATCGTTATCTGCGCGATAAACTTCAAGTCAGCGGCTCAGGCGGTTAAGCTGTTCATAAGCCGCCGCACCGGAGGCTCCGACGGCGACAGCGCTTCTGAATAAATAAAAACGGACAGCCGAAGCTGTCCGCAGGTGAATATGTGATTTTTACTGAAGCTTGTTCAGCGTTTTCTCGGAGCTGTTCACTACTGAAAGCAGCGCAGCCGCTTTGTTGGTGTATTCCTGCTCGATGCGGGCTGTGGTGATCTTCTCGTCGTCAGAGCCGCTGATGTTTCCGGCTGCTCTCGCCCGGATATCCTCAATGGCAAGCGCCGCGCTCGTAAGCCCGGAAACCTTTTCCTCCGGAATGCTGAAAACGTGCTCGTCGTTCTTTTTCCCGGCGCTGTAAATCATTCGGTAGCAGCGGTATACCGCCAGCGACATATAAGAATACACAGCCTTTGAAAGCTCGGAGTTCTTCGCCTTGATCAGCAGCGAGAAAAGGATCTCGATAGAGTTCGTCAGCAGCTTTTTCTGGAAGAACACCGAAAGCCCGGACGGAGAACCGTCGTACTTTTCAGTGTCAGAGCTGTCCGGAAGCTGCTGCTCAGTTACCGAAGCGCCTGAGCTCATGGGCGAGCGGCCGAGCAGATAATCCACAGATACATTGTAGTAATCCGCCGCACGCACTAGGAAGTCAAGACCGCATTCCCGCTTGCCGTTTTCGTAGTGGGACAGAAGCGCCTGAGTCACCTCAAGGTCGGCAGCCGCCTGCTTCTGGCTAAGACCCCGTTCTTTTCGCAGAAGCGTCATGATACGAGGGAAGTCCTTGTTCATACTTTTTTCTCCTTGATATATTAATTCCCCAATGGTTTTTTTGACGTTTTTTGTATAATACCATATTGTATATTATAAACTGAATATTCCGATTTGTAAAGTGTCATATTTCACAAAAAAACGACAGCGACATAGGACATTATATATAATAACCATGCGGGTTTGACTGGATTTAGACAAGCTTTTCCAGTTATCCGCTAAATATAGTGAATGCAATTTTGCATAAGAAAAAATTATTTGATATTATTTATTTACGAAAGGTATACTGGCTATGAAAAATTACTATTTGTATTTAATTCGCCATGGAATTACCCAGGGAAATCTTGACGGCAAGTACATCGGACAGACAGATCTGGCGCTATGTCCTGAGGGAGAGAAGGATATCCGGAAGCTTGTAAAGCAAGGGGTATATCCTTATGTGGAAAAGGTTTACAGCTCTCCTCTGAAACGCTGCATTGAAACTGCGGGCATAATTTACCCGGATACCCAGCTTACAAAAGTGGACGAGATAGCCGAAATGGATTTCGGAGAATTTGAGGGGAAGCGCCAGCAGGAGCTTCAGGGGCTGCCGGAATATACCCAGTGGCTTAAAGGCGGAGCGGAGGCTTGTCCCCCCGGCGGAGAGAAGTTCGGGGATTTTTCCCTGCGCTGCATAAGCGGACTGGACATAATTTTCCGGGACATGATGAAAAAGGACATCAGCCATGCGGCGGTGATAACCCACGGCGGAGTGATAACAAATCTTCTGGCGGGCTTTGGACTTCCAAAGGGACGGCCTGCGGACTTTCTCTGTGAGCCGGGAAACGGCTTTGAAATACTTCTGTCCACATTCCTGTGGCAGAAAGGTCCTACATTTGAGATAAGCGGACGGTTGTTTTAAGGGAGGAACTATGACAGTAAAGGAATTACAGGAGAGGCTTTTTGAGTTGGATATCCCGCATTATTACTACAATATCTGCGGAACCTGCGAGGACGAGGAGCAGAGGATCTGCCTTGTCAGCGAAAACGGAAAATGGCTGGTTTATTACAGCGAGGACGGCGAGCGGCTGGAGGTTTCCGAATACCTTGACGAATCGGAAGCCTGCGCGGACTGCCTAAGCCGGCTTGCAGAATGATGCGGCATATTAAGAAGCTGTTTAGAGCAGCGGCTGCGCTTACTGAGGCAGTAATGCTTTGCGGCTGCTCCGCGCCGGGGCAGGAAATGCAGTCTGAGCCAAAAGCTCCGCTGGAGGTGAACCATACCCCGGAATATGAGGAGGGCTGTATTACGCCGCCATTCTGGGTAGTGGAGGACGAGGAAACCGGTGCGCAGATATTTCTTCTGGGAAGTATGCACGCCGGTGGATCTGACGTGAAGTACCCGCAGTATGTAATCGAAGCCTATCAGAACAGCAGCTATATCGCTCCGGAAATGGACACGGTGGCTTTTACAGGAGATATCCCTCTCCATCGGAAATGCGCGGAGTATATGAAGCTGAAAAGCGGCACTGTGGGCGATCTGATAGGGGACAGCTTCGCTGAAACTCTTGAATTTTTCAAAAGCAGCGGGATATATCAGTCCGGAATGGAGCAGATGATACCATACTACTGGGCATCGGCGGCAAGCGGACTTATCACTGAAAAATCCGATCTGGACAGCAGATATGGCACAGAAACGGTGCTTCTTAATCAGGCTCACAAGGACGGAAAAGAGATCCGCGAAATAGAGGGCGGCGAGGCGCAGTACAAAATGATGGGGGAGATACCCATGAGCGTACAGCTTGAAACTCTGGAGCAGTGCATAGGCGATGACAACATAGCTTTACAGGCAGAGGCGACTGTGGAACTGTACGAGGCGTGGAGAACGTTTGACGATAAGTATTTCAGCGAGATGACGGTGTTCGACCCTGCCGAAGTGGAAAACCCGGAGGACTGGCAGAGCTACTATGACATGATGTACACCGACCGTCAGAAGAAGATGTCGGATTTCATCGTTGACAGCCTGAAATCAGGGGAGCAGGGGTTTGTTTTTGTGGGAACTCTGCATTTTTATGCCGAGCCATCAATTTTTACACTGCTTTCGGACGCGGGGTATACAACGCAGGCGATACGGCCGGAAATCTCTCCCGTCGAAACCGGGGAGATTCCTGCGGCATAATTCAGCCGGCGGCGGAATATATATACAGCAGATAAGTTAAGGCTACAAGCTGAACCGAAAGGAGCCGCCATGCTGAATGATCTGCTGAACCGCCGCAGGACAACCCCGGACGAGCGCCGGAAACGTGAATTGCTTGAGGAATATTCCATGCTCACGGACAAGCTTGAGCAGATACGCACGAATTATGATTATGTGAGCGAGGACGCGGAGATAGACGCTCTGATCTATGAAGAAAACGCTGTGCTCTGCCGTCTATCGGCGCTGTACCGCCGGGCGCGGGAAAGAGGGATCCATGTGGACTTCCCGGAACGCAGGGGATAGCCTGCGAAGGTCCGTGCAGATTTCTTTCAAAAAAAATCGCAGAAATCCGAATATTTTTTAAAAAAGCTATTGACAAAACTGAAAAGCTGTGATATAATAATATAGTCGCTGAGGGACAGAAGCTCAGCGGAATATAATGCGGGTGTGCTGGAACTGGCAGACAGGCACGTTTGAGGTGCGTGTGCTGAATGGCATACGGGTTCAAGTCCCGTCACCCGCACCAAATTTTAGCCGCGCGAACAAGCGCGGCTAAAATTATCCGATTTTTCTCGCCAGT
>CAMAGG010000104.1 GCA_945833805.1 uncultured Clostridia bacterium
ACCAGTCGAGTGCCTCGACACGCATTTTCGCGCGTTGAGGCGCTTCTGTTTTTAGGTTTTCTCCCTCTTTTTCGTATATCTTATATATCACAAACATATTATACTCCCTTGCAAACGGCTCTGTTAAGCCAAATGCGAGGGCGTTTTTATAAATCCAACATAGGAACGAGGTAATGGAAATGGAAAATATGATCGTATATGATATCAGCAATCCCATGCCGAAGGACAAATTCGCAAAGCTGTTTGACATTATGGAACGCTCTTTCCCGAGAAATGAGCACGGTTCCGCCGAGCTTCATTTCAGGGAGATGTCCCGGCCGGATTTCAAGAGCCTTTGCTATGAGCCGGACGGAGATTTGGCGGCGTTCATGAACTACTATGATTTTCCGGAGCAGGATCTGATATTTCTGGAGCATTTTGCAGTTATGGAGGCTCTTCGCGGAAAAGGCATTGGAGCGCAGCTTATGAGCCGTCTTAAGGAACTGACTTCCCCTGCCATGATCGTTCTGGAGGTAGAACCACCGAAGGGGGAAATCGAACGCCGCAGGATAGCATTTTATCAGCGGCTGGGATTTTATCTGAACGACGGAGATTACTTTCAGCCGGATTTCTATGGATCAGATTTCAGGCTTCCGCTGAAGCTGATGTCAACTGAACCTATGGACGAAGCGCGCTTTGAGGAGGTCAAGAGTTTCATTCACAAAAGTGCCTATCTCAGGTGAAGTGAAAATTTCATAAAAACTGATAAACCACGGGAAAATGCGCAAAATAACACTGGGTGATTTTTTATGAAGCATTTTTTTGAGGGTATGCTCTGCGGCTTGCTGAACGGATTTTTCGGCAGCGGCGGCGGAGTAATCGCAGTACCTGTTCTTGAACGCGAACAACAGAAGCAAAACCTGGATATTCCCGCTGAGGACTCCATGCGCCATGCCCATGCGGACTCAGTGGCGCTGATACTTGTGCTGAGCCTTACCGCGGCGGTTTCTTATATGTTCAGCGGAGGTATGGATCTTTCATCGGCTTGGAAATATATCCCGTTCGGCGCGGCGGGTGCTATCTCCGGAGCATTATTCCTGCGCAAAATCAAAGCATCGTGGCTGCAAAGGCTGTTCGGTGCGCTAATCTGCGCGGCTGCTGTGAGGACTTTATTCTCATGATACAGGCAATTATAGGATTTCTGTCCGGGGCGATAGCCTCAATGGGACTTGGCGGTGGATTTGTGCTGCTCATCTGGCTCACCTTGTTTGAAAATATGGAACAGCGCGCGGCGCAGGGTATTAATCTACTGTTCTTTCTGCCTGTCGCGCTGATTTCGGTCATTATGCACCTACGCGCCGGGCTAATCGACAAAAAGCTGGTGCTGAGCATGATCCCCGGAGGAATGGTCGGCGCAGTTCTCGGCACTATCGGCTCGCAAATTGTGGGAAACGACCTGCTGAGAAAGCTTTATGCGCTGTTTCTTCTGGCTTTTGGACTGAGGGAATTGTTCAGAAAAGCCCCTGAGAAAACCCAGCAAGATGAGGAAAGAGCCTGACCCGGCTCACTAACTACCAAACCGCCTGCCTGTGGCTCGTTATGTAAGCTGGCAGGCGGTTTTTCAGCATATGTAAAAACAATTTATAATATTTGTTAATTTTTTATCAACTTCGGCATAGGAATGGTATATGTCAAATGATATAAATGAACCGTCAAAAAAGTAAGAATGGCATAACATAACGATTTAAGTTGTTAGTTCTAATTATTCGCAAAGAAAAGAAATACCAGATATTGTGTTTGAAAACTTCCAAAATACCGTAGGTATAATCGATCAATAATTATTTTTTTGACAAAATCAGAAATTACTATTGACTTTGAAATTATAATATGTTATAATGTTGTCAGGTTGAATGACCGAGGTATGGTTGCAACGGATCTTGTTTCACACAAGCGGCGCTTTATGAGAAAAAAGTATCTGATTTGTTTTGCTTGATCCGTATGAGCCTGCAATATACAGGAGGTTTACAGAAAGATGACAAATTTAGAACAATGGGAAGGCTTCAAAGGCAGCAAATGGCGCGAGGAAATAAATACCCGCGACTTCATTCAGAACAACTACACACCCTATGACGGCGACGAGTCATTTCTGGCAGGGCCGGCTGACTCCACAAACAAGTTGTGGAGCAAGCTCCAGCAGCTCCAGAAGGAGGAGCGTGCAAAGGGCGGCGTACTCGATATGGATACTCACATCGTATCCGGAATCACATCACACGAGCCGGGATACATTGATCCTGAGCTGAAGGATCTTGAAAAGATCGTCGGACTTCAGACCGACAAGCCACTCAAGAGAGCATTCATGCCCTTCGGCGGCATCAAAATGGCTGAGGAAGCCTGCACCACCTATGGCTATACCCCCGACCCGCTGCTCCACAAGATCTTCACTGAATACCACAAGACGCACAATCAGGGCGTATTCGACGCATACACCCCAGAAATGCGCGCTGTAAGAAAGAATAAGATCATCACCGGACTTCCCGATACATACGGCAGAGGACGTATCGTAGGCGATTACCGCAGAATTGCGCTGTACGGCATTGACAAACTGGTTGAAGCAAAGCAGGACGACCTCGCACACTGCGGCAACGGCAAGATGCGCGACAGCGTTATCCGTCAGCGCGAGGAGCTTTCCGACCAGATCCGCGCCCTCAAGCAGATGAAGGTAATGGCTGCTTCCTACGGCTACGATATCTCCAAGCCCGCCGCTAACGCTCAGGAAGCCGTTCAGTGGACTTATTTCGGCTATCTGGCTGCAATAAAGACTCAGAACGGCGCGGCAATGTCGATCGGCCGTATCTCCACATTCCTTGATATCTACATCAAGCGCGACCTCGACAAGGGTATTCTTACCGAGGCAGAGGCTCAGGAGCTTATCGACCACCTTGTTCTGAAGCTCAGAATGGTGAAGTTCGCCCGTATCCCCTCCTACAACGAACTGTTCTCCGGCGACCCGGTATGGGCTACCCTGTCTATCGGCGGCAAGGGTCAGGACGGACGCTCCATGGTAACAAAGAACGATTTCCGATTCCTGCACACTCTTGAGAACATGGGTCCCTCTCCGGAGCCTAACATGACTGTTCTTTACTGCGAGCAGCTTCCTGAGAACTTCAAGCGTTATGCCGCAGCTATCTCTGTACGCACCTCCTCTGTACAGTATGAGAACGACGATGTAATGCGTCCTGTATGGGGCGATGATTACGCTATCTGCTGCTGCGTATCCGCAACACAGACCGGCAAGGAAATGCAGTTCTTCGGCGCGAGAGCGAACCTCGCAAAGTGCCTGATGTACGCTATCAACGGCGGTGTTGACGCAAAGACAAAGGCTCAGGTTGGCCCGAAGTACAAGGCTATCACCTCCGAATACCTTGATTACGATGAGGTAATGGAGAAATTTGACGACATGATGTCATGGCTCGCAAGCATTTACGTTCACACCCTGAACCTCATTCACTATATGCACGACAAGTACAACTACGAGGCTGCTGAAATGGCTCTTATCGACACAAATGTAAGACGTACATTTGCTACCGGTATCGCAGGCTTCTCTCATGTGGTTGACTCCCTGTCCGCTATAAAGTATGCAAAGGTAAAGACTATCCGCGATGAGAACGGAATCGTTGTTGACTTTGAAACCGAGGGCGACTTCCCCCGCTATGGTAACGACGATGACCGTGCAGACGATATCGCAGTATGGCTGCTCGGCACATTCCTCAAGAAGCTTAAGCAGTGCCATACTTATCGCGATTCCGAGCCGACCACCTCAATTCTTACTATCACCTCCAACGTCGTTTACGGAAAGGCTACCGCTTCCCTGCCCGACGGACGTAAGGCAGGCGAGCCGCTTTCTCCCGGCGCAAACCCCTCCTACGGCGCAGAAAAGAGCGGTCTGCTTGCTTCGCTGAACTCCGTTGCAAAGCTTCCCTACGAGTGGGCTCTGGACGGAATTTCCAACACCCAGACGATCAACCCCGACGCGCTCGGTCACTCCGAGGAGGAACAGGTAACCAACCTCGTGAACATTCTGGACGGTTACTTTGAAAAGGGCGCACACCACCTCAACGTAAACGTATTCGGCAAGGAAAAGCTCATCGACGCTATGGAGCACCCGGAAAAGGAAGAGTACGCAAACTTCACTATCCGCGTATCCGGTTATGCAGTTAAGTTCATCGACCTTACAAAGGAACAGCAGATGGACGTAATCTCCAGAACCTGCCACGCAACTCTGTAATTTCCCGTTGAATAACAATTCAATATCTGACAGCGCTGCAACTGCGGCGCTGTTCATCTATCTTAAGGAGAGATCATGAGCGAAATAAAAGGAAAAATACACTCCACCGAAAGCTTCGGAGCGGCAGACGGTCCCGGAATACGGTTCATAGTTTTCACTCAGGGGTGCAGAATGCGGTGCCGCTTCTGCCATAATCCGGACACATGGAGTCTTGAAGGGGACGATACCTGCACTGACATGACCGCAGGAGAGATCCTCGACAAAGCGCTCCGCTACAAGAGCTACTGGAAAAAGGACGGAGGAATTACCGTAAGCGGCGGCGAACCGCTGCTTCAAATAGAATTCCTGACCGATCTGTTCCGTCAGGCTAAGGATCAGGGAATAAACACCTGCATAGACACCGCCGGACAGCCGTTCAGCAGAGAAGAACCTTTCTTCTCGAAATTCCAGGAGCTGATGAAGTACACCGATCTTCTGCTTCTCGACATCAAGGAGATAAACCCTGAGCGTCACCGGAATATCACAGGCTATGACAATGCCAATATCCTCGACATGGCGCGTTATCTCAGCGAGATAGGAAAGCCCGTGTGGATACGGCACGTCCTTGTTCCGGGTCTGAGCGACTTTGACGAGGATCTTGACGCGCTTGCGGAGTTCATAGGAACATTGAAAAATGTGCAGAAAGTTGAAGTTCTCCCCTACCACACCCTCGGTAAATTCAAGTGGGAAAACCTCGGAATAAAATACTCCCTTGATGATACAGCGCCGCCGACAGCGGAGCGTATAGACAACGCTCAGAGAAAGCTGGGGGCAGGTAAATACGCAAAGAATTAATACAAAATCCGGCACTCATAACGAGCGCCGGATTATTATATTTTAACGGAATTAATTCAGTAAATGAATTATCCGATAGTGATATATTTATTCTGCTTCTCAGGGATCGCTTCTTTCTTAGGAACGACAAGCTTTAATGTGCCGTTCTCAAACTTGGCGGTGATATCCTGCTCGGTCACGGCGTCGCCTACATAGAAGCTTCTGCTGAAGCTGCCGGAGTAACGCTCGCGGCAAATATATCTGCCGTTCTCGTCCTTTTCTTCATTTGAGCTGCTGCTCTCGGCGCTGATCGTCAGATAACCGTCATTCAGCTCCGCCCTGATGTCTTCTTTCTTTACACCGGGAAGGTCGATCGTAAGCTCGCAGCTGTTCTCAAGCTCCTTGATATCTGTTTTCATCATGTTGGACTCTGTTCTTGTCAGGAACGGTGTTCCAAAGAAATCGTCAAATACGCTGTTTCTGATGCTGGGCATTAACATAGGTCATTTCTCCTCTCAAATGTTTGTTTTTTTATTAATTATATGTGAACGGTGTGAACCGGAATTATCCGATCGCTATATACTTGTTCTGCTTCTCAGGGATCGCTTCTTTCTTAGGAACGACAAGCTTTAATGTGCCGTTCTCAAACTTGGCGGTGATATCCTGCTCGGTCACGGCGTCGCCTACATAGAAGCTTCTGCTGAAGCTGCCGGAGTAACGCTCGCGGCAAATATATCTGCCGTTCTCGTCCTTTTCTTCATTTGAGCTGCTGCTCTCGGCGCTGATCGTCAGATAACCGTCATTCAGCTCCGCCCTGATGTCTTCTTTCTTTACACCGGGAAGGTCGATCGTAAGCTCGCAGCTGTTCTCAAGCTCCTTGATATCTGTTTTCATCATGTTGGACTCTGTTCTTGTCAGGAACGGTGTTCCAAAGAAATCGTCAAATACGCTGTTTCTGATGCTGGGCATTAACATAAGTCATTACTCCTTTCGCAAGCTTTTAGGGTTTGCTATATATTTTTTGTTCTTTTCTGAATTCCGGAGGTAGGTTTTTCTTTTGATCCCCTATCTCTTTCGTTCTGATTGTATTATAGCACAACTTTTTAGCACTGTCAACAAGAGAGTGCTAAATTTCCTCAAAATGTCACAAATATCACGTATTCATCATATTCCGCTGAAACGGCGTAAAGACAAGCTCCAGCCACACCGCGCTGCAATGCGGTTTAAAAGATATTTCCCAAATAATCTCAACCGGCATTCAATAATATATTGACAAAAATTACTTTAAGTGATATAATGTAACAAACGTTATGCAACACGAGTTGCCGCAAAGGAGAATAGTTATGCCCCCCAAAGCAAGATATACCCGTGATGAAATCATTGAGATCGCACTGGAGCTTGTTTCAAAGAAAGGAACAGAGGCGCTGAACGCGCGCAATCTTGCAGCAGCCCTCGGCACCTCCACCCGCCCTGTCTTTACAGCGTTCAAGAACATGAACGAGCTGATCACAGAAGTTAAGGCAGCGGCTATGAAGAAATTCGACAGTTATGCTGAAATTGACGAAAAAAAATCCCCTGCTTTCAAAAATGTGGGAATGCAGATGATTCTTTTCGCCGCAGAGCAGCCGAAGCTGTTCCAGATGCTGTTCATGAGCGAAAACAAGGAACTGATGAGCTTCAACGATCTGTTCGACCACCTCGGAAAAACCAGCGGATTATGTATTGAATACATTCAGCGGGATTACGGTCTTGACAACAGGCAGGCAATGCTGCTGTTCCGCAGTATGTGGCTGTATACATTCAGTATCGGTGGACTAATCGCAAGGGGTGTCTGCCGTTATAATAAGGAAGAGGTGTCCGAAATGCTCTCTATTGAGTTCAAGGCGGTGATAGGTCTTATCCTTTCCGGAAAGGCATTCGACAAACTGGAGGAATTTCAGGAAAATATGTCTCCGGAGGAATTTCAGAAACATTTTAAATAAAGGTGAAACAATGAAGATACTTATTTTAATGGGAAGCCCCCGACTTAATGGTAATACCGCCGAGCTTTGCAAGCCCTTTATGGAACAGCTCAAGTCACGAGGAGCAGAGGTGAAATACATTCCCCTCGACAATAAACAGATAAATCCCTGCCGCGCCTGCTATGCCTGTAAGAATGTTCAGGGCGAATACGGCTGCGTATAGCAGGACGATATGCAGGAGATCGTTCAGGACATTGTCAACGCGGATTGTATCGTGCTCGCCACTCCGATCTATTCATGGTACTGCACCGCTAAAATGAAGGCGATGCTTGACCGGCACTATGGTCTGAACAAATACTACGGCAGCGCCGAAGGCTCGCTGTGGGCAGGGAAAAAGGTCGGAATTATCACGACCCACGGCTATGAGGGAAATTACGCGACGGAACCGTTTGAAATGGGAATAAAGCGTCTTTGCAAGCACTCAGGGCTTGAATATGCCGGAATGTACTCCGTTCAGGACGAGGACGATCTGGCTTCATTCCAGACAGAAAGCGCAGTCGCCGGAGAAAGGGATTTCGCCGACAAGCTGCTTGAAACATAAACAACAAAAATAGGATTCAGGGAGGTAATACAATATGGAACTGCTCAAGGAAAACGAACGAAGCGCGGCAAAGGCTGCGGCTAATGTAATGAGGATCACTGCGGCGGTATTCGTGCTGGTTCTGGTGCTGGATATTGTAGGGATCTTTACAGTGGAGCTTGGGACTATGATCACGGCATTTGTGGTCGGCTCTATTCTGCTGTTTGTGCCGACATTTATAGTTAATTTAGCCAAAGCTGAGGGAAGCTGGGTGAAATACATAATAGTACTGTGCTCAGTGATTTTTACGGTAATTCTGACAGTGACCCTGTCATACCACGCGGTGCTGCTTTATGTCTACCCTATCGCGATAGCAAGCCTGTTTTTTTCAAGCAAACTGAATTACTTTTCAACTATCCTGACAATTATCGGAGTTTCTGCGGGTCAGTTCCTGAGCTTTCAGATGGATTTCGTTTCCGATTACAACTTAAACGACATCAAAAAGGTCGTTCTTTTCGGAATTATCCCGCGGGCGCTGATACTTATATGTGTTTCCGCGATATTCACAATGCTCTGCAAACGCACAACCAAAATGCTCGGCAATCTCCTGGGTGCAGAGCAGCAAAAACTCATGCAGGAAAAGTCGCTTGAAATGTCCCGGAAGCTTCTGAATACCGTTGAGGAGCTTGATAAGATCGCCCTTGCTTCGGCAGAAGCTAACCGCAGCATTTCCGAGGAGACCTCAAACGTAATGCGTGACAGCGACGATAACTTCAACCACATAAAATCCGTCGAGGACAATATGACCGAAATATCTGATAGTCTGAAAAAGCTTTCTGATATGAGCCACGAAATTGCAGACCTCACCGGCAGAGCGGACGAGATAACCGCTGAAAACAACCAGAAAATAGTCCTTGCGTCGCAGAGCATGGACGAAATATGCCGGTGCAGCGATGACAGCCGCGAGATCATTTCCCGACTGTCGGAGCAGTCGAAGCAGATCGTTGACATTGCAAAGGTGATAACCGGTATCTCAACGCAGACGAATATACTTGCAATCAACGCTTCAATTGAAGCCTCCCGTGCTGGAGAAGCCGGAAAGGGATTCTCGGTAGTCGCAAGCGAGATAAAGTCGCTGTCCGAAAAAACCAAGACTGCTGCTGCCGAGATCAGCGTGATCATCGGAGAAGTCACCGAGAATATCTCCGGAACAGTTTCAGCTATGGAAAAGAACTCCGAGCTTACACGGCAGGGTCTTGAAAGCATGAATGAAATGAAATTGTCAGCGGAGCATCTCAGCCGATCAAACAATGAGATATCCTGCAATATCGCCGAGATGAACAATGTAATCGGCAGAGTTACTGAAAACGGAGGGAGAGTATCTGATAAGCTGGTCAGCGTGAGCCGGAACATAGAAAACAACTGCGGCGCAGTACAGCACGTTGCCGCAGCAATTGAGGAAAACAGCGCAGGAACTGAAAACCTCGGCTTCATGGTCAAAGATATCAAGAATATGGCTGCGGAACTGGAAAGACTCACACAATAAATCAAGACCTATTCGGGTCTGAAAAAAGAACTGTGTAAACACGAATAATCCCGAAAAACGTAACAATA
>CAMAGG010000105.1 GCA_945833805.1 uncultured Clostridia bacterium
GTTCATCCTCGCAGAATACTCCGGATTCAGGTTCATCCTCGCAGAATACTCCGGAGTCAGGTTCATCCTCACAGAATACTCCGGATTCAGGTTCATCCTCGCAGAATACTCCGGATTCAGGTTCATCCTCACAGAATACTCCGGATTCAGGTTCATCCTCACAGGACGATACCTCGCAAGTATCACCTTCTGACGAAAACACAAATTCCTCCAGTGACGCAGATCCTTCAGAGAACACAAGTTCTTCCGCTTGGGGAAACGACGGGTGGGAATTGCCGATCATTCCATAAATCAGAACAAAATTCTGCTTTACATAATGTCAACGCATTTGTTTTAAAAAATCAAAAAGCTCTCTCAGCCTTTGCCGAGAGAGCTTTGCTTTTGGTATATCTTATGCCGCAGTATTATATGATTTTACTGCTTCGTTATAATCGTAGAGCGCTGCGCAGACATTTATCAGTTCTGTATTGGAAGTGTTAAATGCGGATGAAAGGTAGCTGTACGGTGTATAATTGCTGATGGTGACACCGCCTACGGTGATACTGATAGGAGTATCAAGACTGCCGGCATTGATATCGCTTATCAGAATATACTCGTTGTCAACAACGCTTACCTTCCATGACTCAATGCCGCTGACAGTGAAATCTTCTGCGGTTATTTCCCTGCCCGTAAAGTAAAGCTTCGCGCAAACCATGTTTTGCAGCGACAAAACCTGTCCCTTAAAATCAAGCGTATCATCGTTGTCTGTAACCTTTAATTTGCAGCTTGCAAGATTATCAGAGGGTATCTCCTTTGGCGTGTAGGATATTTCCGCATTGGCGAGGTTAGAGGTGTTGTGATCAAAGTAGGTCTGCGAAGCCGCGCCGTAGTTCAGCATTGCCTTGACAAGGGGTATCTCCTTCGCGTAGGTTTCTGGATTAGCGAGGATATAATCGGCATAGGTGCGCACAGAATAGGTTAAATCTTTGCTGCATTCATCGCCGCATACTAAATATCCCGTGATAGTATCGGTCATCTCTGCGGCGGCTACGGGCACTGAAAACGCGTATGCCTGCTTTTCGCCAATCTTTTTAATTACCGCGCTGCTAACAGGTATATTAAGTTTTTTCCCTGCGTAAGAGAAGCTCATGTATGAGCTGCTGTTTGTCGCATAATCAACAGGAATATACATATAAAAGACTACGTTTACCTGCTCATTAAGTGTAACGCTGTGACCGAGGCACTGAACAAACGATATTTTGCTTTCAACCGCAACGGGGATCTGCTTGGTTGCTTCAATGGGATAGATAGGACCTTTTGAAAGACCTATTGTAATATAACCATCTGCGTATGAAAGTTCGTAGATGTGATACTGTGCCTCTTCTTCAGCGGTCAGGGTATATACTGTTGTTATGTTACTTCCGTTAAGGTCGCAGGAGTATACATTTCTGTCATCGTTGTAGTACAATGTGCTGCCGTTAAGACCAAGATGCGAGTAGTTAGCTTCCCAATAGCCGGAGCCGCCTACAACATACCACTTTTCCGAGAGCTTCACGATTTGCGTGCTGTTGTTATTGGAATCACTTCTTACTATATAGGCATTTTTTATAGTGAAGAAATACTCATCCTCGTAAATAATTATAGGTTCACGGAAGCCTTCCCAGAACCAGCCTTGGTCGTATGTAGTATCCGTGCAGTAGCCAAATGCCGTACCGCCCTCATATTGCAATTCATAATCGTCTGCGTCGTGACTTACGGAGAACTGGGTATCACTCTGCAAAAGGTAATTATGAACGCTTCTGCCGGGCACATCCTCCAGCGGGTCATCCCATGTTACGTCTATCTGATACCAGTTGCCGTTAACCTGCACGATATTCCACGCATGGTTAAGGCTATCGCTGCATACAATCTTGCAGTCAATGTCCAGTTTGTACATCAGATACCAGAATGCCTCTGCATAGCCCTGACATACCGAAGTACCCTCTACAAGAAGATTATAGGCGCTGTATCTGGTGTAATCAGTATCGTAGTATCTGGTAGAGGTGATATAATCGTGTATGAATATAATCTTGGTCATGTCGTTCCACGAGGGGTTTACCATGGCGATAATTTCATCGACTGCGGCTTCAAGCTTTTCCTTTTCGGCGTCGGTGATCGCTATCTTTTTCTCGGGCTTGCCGTTGGAGTTCATTATCCACTTTTGATAAACAGATTCTAGGTATACAGCAGTGCTGTCGCCGAGATAATAACCCTTGTTATTGTCAAGGTCGGCTAAATCCTTAATCCGTATGTCATCGGGCAGTGTGGGAACAGCATACTGATCCTCAGCCGCAGTGAAAACATTCTCCTGCACGGGGGAGGTCGTGTCGGCATACGCAGGGTTAATGAATGCCGTAATCATGCAGGAAACGCCAAGCAAGGCGGCAATCAGTTTTTTCAGCTTCATAAATTACCTTCCTTTCAAATAAATAATAGGTATATATATTCATTATACAATCAAAATAAGGAAATGTCAATAGACCTGACAAAAAAGCGGAGCGCCGCTTGGACGCTCCGCCATAGTATCTGCCGGAATTAGTCTGTAAGGTATTCTGCTGCCGCGCAGCCGTAATCATAGAGCGCTGCGACAACATCGGCAAGATCCTCTGTTGTGCTGTCTACTGCGTCCGATACATAGCTGAAAACGCTGTAATTACTTACTGTAACATTTCCAACTGTGATATCAAACGGATCGTTCATTTCATCGGCTCCAATGCCTGAAATTGCGAGGTAAGTACCATTGCTGTCGGTGCCTATCGTCAGACGGGAAACATCAACTGCCACGCCGTTCTGCAAAACGGTAAAGTCGCTGACCTCGAAAGTCTTGCCGCTGAAGTAGAGCTTCGCAGTGACCTTGCTCTTAAGCGAGATTACCTGACCCTCATAGTCGATAGTGGAGTCGCTGTCGCTCACGGTGAACTTATATGCCGCAAGATCGGCTGAGGTTACGTTAGGCTTTACGAAGCTCATACCAGTGCTGCCTCTGAAGTATTTCTCTGCTGCTGCGCCATAGTTGAGCATCGAATTTACCAGCGGAACGACCCCGGCGTAAGTTTCTGCATTATTAAGGATATAATCCGCGTATGTCTTTACAGAGTAGGTGAACTCGCTGCCGAGCGCCTCTCCACCTACATAAAGCTGCCCTGTGATGACATCGTTCATCTCCGCCGCTGCGACAGAGCAGGTGAACGCATAACCGTTCGATGTCAGCACTGCATTGCTTACGGGAACGACCGTTTCTCTGCCGTTTACCGTGAATCTGATCTCTGCGGTCTTATCCGCAAGAATGCTGTCGGCAAAGCTCATGTAGAACTTCACGCCGATGTCGTCGCCTAAAAGCAGGCTGTGACCTTTCACCTCAGATATTACAGCACTAGGTGTTACAGAAACAGAGTCCTCATAACCCCACATGGAACGCAGATCCTTCTTCACTGCCTCAATTGAGAATCTGTATTCTGTGCCGTTTTTCAGACCTTCAACGGTGTAGTTAGTGTCAGTTGTATAATCGACCGAATGAGTAGAGTATTCACCATCATACTGGTATATGTAATATCCATCAGCTCCGGACACCTTATCCCATGTGAGTATCGCCTTGCCGTCGCCGGGTTTTGCCTTGAGGTTAGGAGTGTCAACCTTACCTACCACGATGTATGATACCTTAAGATTATCTCCGGCGATCACCAAACCATTATTGGTGATTCCTTCAACCTTAGCCTGGTCGAGCATCGCAGAGAAGCGGCACATATGCTCTTCACCAGTGTTGTCCTCAGAACCTATTGTAAATTCAGCAATGCAGTTATTGTTACCGTCCTCGTCTTCGCCTGCAACGAAATAGAGCGTTGCGGGAGCGTCATCCGATACATCGGCGGGGATCATTGCTGCCACTAGGATAATGCAGCCTTCAACAACTGTCACCGGATCAAACCAGATGGATCCATTGTCTTTTTCAGCGCTGAGCTCAAATTCATCAAAGTTGAACTGAACATAATCTGTACCGTCTACCTGCGTGTTAAGGTCTGCATTGTCCGGGGTCAGCTCGAACAGAACGTTGCCGGCAGCGTCATAGAAGGTAACGCTCTCGATAGACTGATATCCGTTCCAGTTCATGATACAGATACTGCTGTGCGCTTCGCTGGGCATTCCGCCTGTTGTATAGATCGTGCCGTCTTTGGGGAAGTAATCAGCATCTTCAGAGAGGGTGAAACCGGACTGAACCCAGTTGTTGTGATCATCGTTCCAGCCTATTCCGAAGTCTTTGTAGCCATTAGCCTTGACTGTGATATGATTCAGCTTGGAGAAGTTATCACCGAGAAGCTGCTTGCTGTTGACCACAAACATACCGTTATCTCTGCAAAGTTCAGCAAGTACCTTGTCGCTAGAACTGTAAACATTCAGCTGCTTGAAGTTCTCGCTGTTCAGCTCTGCAAGGACATTGCCCTCTGCGTCCTTGAATACGACGGTCATCACCATGAGTCTGCCATTGTCTGCGAAAAGTTGGAGTACAGATCTGCCTTCCTCCAAGGTGATGGGGTAAGAGATCCAACCGGTACAGTCAATGTGTCTGTCCGAATTGTCACCGCCGTTGTAGGAGCGCAGGCTGCTTCCGTCGTCGCCGTAGGCTTCTATCTCAATGGTAGCGACCTCGCTTATCTTATCGCCGAGAATGCTCTCAGGATAAATGTACACGCTCTCCCATATATCCTCATCAGGAACTGTCGTTCCGTCGAAGATAGGAGCAAGCTCGCTGTTGAGGTAAGCGTTGGTAGCGTCGAGGGTCACGATAAGATTGCCGTTCTTATCATAAAGGGATACGTTGTAAAGCTCAAAATCAGCGTCACCTGCCCAGTTCTGTACAAACATCAGGTAGTTTCCGGCGTTGAGGTCTACATCAACGGTAAGCACGCCGCCGGCATTTGTCCAGCCGCTGTCTGTCCATTTTTCTCCTGATTCATTCAATTGAAGTCTTGTGAGATTTACACCGCCGTTGCCGATGGTTCTGATTACTGCCTTTCCGATATCTGTCGGAGCCAGGTCAGAACCGAGATTTTCAAGGATTTTCTCGGTGTTGAGGGTATACTGTCCTTGTCTCTCTATTGTTCCGAGGGTCTTGGGCATATGATCAGCGTCGATTCTGAAGAGCTCATTGCCGTCAGCGTCTTCAAGCCTGATAGCAGCAATGCCAACGCGGCTGTCGCCAATGACATCTTCGCTTTCGACCTCATCCCACCAGCAATTTATCGACACGCAGGGATGGGTGTTGTCGATAACAGGCTGTGCTCTCCACTCATCACCGGAATTAAAGTTGTCCGTGCAGGTCCAGTCATAGCCATTTTTTGAATCAGACCACTGCGTCCAGCTGATAGCGCCGCCGCTGCTGCCGTCGCCGGTGGTTTCAACAACAATGGTATCAAACGCTGCAAACTCATCTTCGGTAAGCAGAGCTATGGGGCAGACAACATAGCTTTCGCCCTTTGCAAGAGTTATGAAAGGTGTAGCGGGAATGAAGTTCTCATTCACGTTGGTGTAGTCGAGAACCCTGAGCACCTCGCCGTTTTCGTCATAGTATGTAACGGAGATGACGTTCACTTCACCGTTTGCGGCAAAAAGCTTCACACCCATGTCCTCGAAAAGCTGAGACTTGCTGATTTCAAGGGTAGTGGAGGTTGCAGTGATCTCGGTGTATTCGCCGCTGCTTGCCGTATAACCTGCGGTGACAAAGTTGCTGCCATTGGTTCTTATTACCATTTTATCGAGCTGTTCGTACTTCTCGCCGAGGAAGTAGCCGGGGTTCACCCAGAACTCGTCACCGTCATTCAGCGTTGTGAAAGGAACAACGTTCACATCGGCGTTTTCAGCGTTAAGCGTGAAGAGAAGCGTTTCGGATTCGTCATAGAAGCGCACCTCATGAACGTAAATGGGATAATCGTTATATTTCTGAATGAATATTTGTGAACCTGCAACCAGAGGCGTCTCGTTGGTGAAATCGAATCTCCATGTATCAATGCCGACCTGAAGCGCCCCACCTTCACCGGGGTGCCCCTGAACCCAGTCGTCTGTCGGTAACCAGTAGGAAATATCGCCAAAGCCATCGCAGCCGTATACGTCAGCAACAACGTATGCTACCTGTGAATTTTCGGGCAGGAAGCTCAGGGGGTCGTTAATGATATATTCATGCCCCTGCACCTCAGCGAGAAGCGAGGTTCTGCCGACTTCGGTTTCGGAAACAAGCTCTGCTCTGTGCAGAGTAAAGCCCTTGCCAAAGATTCTGAAGCCCATCTTTTCGATTTTTGCCACATCTTCAGCCGTCAGGGTAATATCTATGCAGCCTATACCGCTCCAAATGTCAACTATACCTTCTTTATCGGACAGATCATTGTTGAGCTTTTCATAGTCGGAGGTAACAATCTGCATGAAGCAGTCGTCTTGTTTATCAATTTTGTAATTTAGTCTTAATACGTCGCCCGCATTATAGATTTCGGACGCGCCAAACATCAATGTGGTAAAGTCTTCGCAGTTGTTGCCCTCTTCATCTTGCCATGTGTTCTCAACAATAAACGGAACGGGATCGCTTACGAACACTTTCTGAACGGTTTCGGTAACAGGATTGCGTGTTTCGCCGCTCTTAGCGCACAGGGAAATACCGGTGATTTTGCACTCGCCGCTGAGAACAATACCCTTATCAATCATCTCCTGCGTCAGTACCCAGTAGGTATAACCGTCAATGCCGTCAGCAGAAACATACTTGCCGACAGGAGCTGCGCTTAAGCAGCAGCTTGTATAGGAATCGCCATCATCGGGAGTAATGGTAACAGGCTCAGCGGTGAACTTCAACACATCGCCTGCCTTTGCGCCTGCCGCCTTCAGGTCCTTAGTGGTAAGGAAAGCGTTTACGCTCCAGTCAAGCGGATAATCGGGGGTTGACAGGTCAGCGTAAGCCTCGTATCCGTCAAAGAAACCGCTGTCGATAACTATTTCGTTATCGCCGCTTCCGAATACGACGCTCTCAATATATATCTTGCCCGAATTCGGAGCAATGCAGAAGTTGTCCGGGAAGTTCTGAACGGTCAGGGAATTGACTTCTTTGATATTTAAATCTACCGGATTTTTATTTTCGCCATCAGTGTAGTAGAAAGCTTCCAACTCACCGCTGCCGCTTATATTGATAGTTGCGGAATCGTAAACGTCGGGGTCGATACCATATCTTGCCACATTGAGCCAATACTCGTCACGATTGCCATCTTCGTAGTACTCAAGCTTTGCGAGAGGATCCTTAATATCCGCTCTTTCTGTGCCGGAGCAGAGAACCACCTTTTTTATGGTGATGTTATCGCCGCCGATAATCAGACCGTTTTCACGGATAGCTTGGGCGTCTGCCGCGTTGAGAGTGAACTCCGTCTCGGTGAGACCGCCGAATACATTAAAGCTGTTGCCGCAGATACTGTTCCAGCTGCGGTCATGCAAATCAAGCCAGCCGACGTTTTCTCCTATCTCTGCGAATTCAACACGGATGATATCGCCTGGCTGCGCGTCAACTCTGCCGCATTCCACATGGGGAGACTCATAGCCCTCCGTATCTGCCAGCGCAGGGTCGATAATGAGGTCACTGCTGCCCTCAAACAGTGCCTTTTCGGAGGTGCGTGCGTCCGGCGCACTCTTTGCAGACTGGAACTGAACGCTGTCAATGGTGACCTCATATTCAGTATTCGTGTCGGAAAGCTGAACGAGATATCCATCATCAACAGCAGCAGACAGCATGGGCTTGGCGTAAGCATCGGAAACCGAAGTTCCGCTTTCAGCAAATGATGCCGTGCCCAGATTTGCAAGCATGGCAGCAGCGGTCATGCCTGCAAGAAGTTTTTTGAACCTCATAATAATCCTCCTTTTCGGAAATATTTTCTCCTTTTTAATTATAACACCAACTAAAAAATTTGTCAATAATTCTCAAAATTTATTCAAAATAATGCAATAATACTATAAAACGCGCTGGGCAAGCATGATACGGCAGGTGGATACGCAAAATGTTATGCAGATACCTTCCAACGGGTCAAAGCTCTGCCTCTCTGCACGATATCGAAGATGGGGGCGCTGCCATGAGCGGAATGGACTGCGATTTGTACGATCGCGTTGACATCCTCACCTGAGAATTGGATTTAACATAAAACAAAACCGACGCCGTTTCCTGATCGGCGTCGGTTTGTTGTCTGATCAGAACAACTACAAACTTGTTGTCCTGCCATCAAAATAGTTCAATTAAAGCTGCGGGATCACACATTAACGCTACCCTCTGCGATAAATACGGACGTATCATCCTTGTAGCCGTATGCGTGGATCTTGTACTCGCCAGTGCCGTCAGCGACATCTGCCTTGAAGCCCCATACGCCGTCGGTAAGAACGCCGTTATACCAGACAGCCGAACCGCCGCTTGTGTTCCATACACCGAATACCACACTGGAGTACTCTGAAGCATTAACAAGCTGTCCGTCTACAGAATAACCGTTTGCAGAAGCGGTGATCTCAGGAACTACCTTTCCGTCAACGTAAACGCTGCCCTCTGCGATAAATACCGATGTGCCGTCCTTGTAGCCGTATGCGTGGATCTTGTACTCGCCAGTGCCGTCAGCGACATCTGCCTTGAAGCCCCATACGCCGTCGGTAAGAACGCCGTTATACCAGACAGCCGAACCGCCGCTTGTGTTCCATACACCGAATACCACACTGGTGTACTCTGATGCATTAACAAGCTGTCCGTCTACAGAATAACCGTTTGCGGAAGCGGTAATCTCAGGAACTGCCTTTCCGTCAACGTAAACGCTGCCCTCTGCGATAAATACGGACGTACCATTCTTGTAGCCGTATGCGTGGATCTTGTACTCGCCAGTGCCGTCAGCGACACCTGCCTTGAAGCCCCATACGCCGTCGGTAAGAACGCCGTTATACCAGACAGCCGAACCGCCGCTTGTGTTCCATACACCGAATACCACACTGGAGTACTCTGAAGCATTAACAAGCTGTCCGTCTACAGAATAACCGTTTGCAGAAGCGGTGATCTCAGGAACTACCTTTCCGTCAACGTAAACGCTGCCCTCTGCGATAAATACCGATGTGCCGTCCTTGTAGCCGTATGCGTGGATCTTGTACTCGCCAGTGCCGTCAGCGACATCTGCCTTGAAGC